>JBGQBD010000024.1:0-24661 GCA_041494645.1 Candidatus Limnocylindria bacterium | reverse complement strand
TCTGTCGCCCGCTGCGGACGAGTACTCGTCCCGGTCATCGACACGTACGAGTATGGCTGGCCGAGTGGCGTCGCGCAACCGCGTGCCCCCGTCCGGTAAGCATCAGTGTTGCGTTCGGCGGCCATTTGAGTGAGGTACGCGCGAAAAGGTGCGCGGGTCGATGTTGGAGAGACTAGTTGCGATCTTCTGAACGGGCCGTCCTCAACCGGCCAGGAACCCGGAGATGATCAATAGCTACTCGAGGTCAGGTCGGTTCCTACTCGGCCGCGTTGGCGCGGGACGGGGCGACCAACCAGGCGACCACCAGAATGGCGAAGCTAACGAAGGCGGCTGCCATCACTTCTTGGCTCCTTCGGCTGAAGCAGCGGGATCTGCATCCCGTCGACTGGTTGGGAGCCTACCTGAGGAGCGGGCGCTAATCAGTAGCGCGCCGGTGAATCATCGGTATCCATCTGGTGGCGCGAGGGTTTCCGTTCGGTCCGAAATGGCCGTCGGAGGCTCGAGGAGACACGGCTATGACTGGTAGACGACGGGCCTCGCCGCACTGAGAGGAGCTGGCGGGGTTTCGGCCCGCCGGCGCGTCTGCTCGATCAGCTCTGCCAGGCAACCTCGCCGTGCTGCGAGGAGTCAAGGCCGGCCTCCTCCTCGGACTCCTCGACACGGAGCCCAACGAAGAAGTCAACGACCTTGAGGATGCCAAAGGTGGCGACGCCGCTGTAGATCCAGGTCGCCGCGACCGCCACAAGCTGCTTGCCGACCTGGCTCTCGTTGCCTTCGATCAGGCCTGATACACCGTTGACAGCGGCAACTGCGAAGACGCCGGTCAGGACCGCGCCAAGCGTGCCTCCCACGCCATGGACAGCCCAGACGTCCAGCGCATCGTCGATCTTGAGTCGTTCGCGCAGCAGGATCGCTCCGTAGCAGACGGAACCGGCTGCGAAGCCGATGATGATTGCTGCGCTGGTGTCGACGTAGCCCGCGGCGGGAGTGATTGCCACGAGGCCGGCTACGCCTCCCGCCACCGCCCCGACGACGCTCGGCGTGCCCTTGTGCAGCCAGCTCACGGTGACCCAGGTCAGGGCCGCCATGCCGGCGGCCGTGTTGGTGACCACGAACGCGTTGGCCGCAAGGCCGTTCGCGGCCAGGGCCGAGCCGCCATTGAACCCGAACCAACCGAACCACAGGAGGCCGGCTCCGATGACCGTCAGCCGGACGTCGTGAGGCTCGAAGCGTTCCGATTCGCGCCTGACCCGCGGTCCGAGAACGAGGGCCGCAACGAGGGCAGCAACGCCGGAGCTGATGTGCACGACGGTGCCGCCGGCGAAGTCGACGGCCCCCAGCTTGTTGAGCCAGCCGCCCTGGCCCCAGACCCAGTGGGCGATTGGCGAATAGACAAGAAGGGTCCAAAGAAGCGAGAACAGCACGAAGGCCTTGAAGCGCTGGCGTTCGGCGAAGGCTCCGGTGATGAGGGCCGGCGTGATGACGGCGAACATCATCTGGAAGGCCATGTAGGCGGAGCCCGGGATGGTGGGCGCGTACTGAGTCAGCGGATCCTTACCCACGCCGTGGAGGCCGATGTAGTCGAGCCCGCCGATGATGCCCCAGCCGTTCATGTCCTTGCCGAACGCCAGCGTGAAACCGAGGAGGACCCACGTGACGCTCACCAGGGCGAGAATGAAGACGCTGTGCATGAGCGTGCTCAGCACGTTCTTTCGGCGAACGAGACCCCCGTAGAAGAGGGCGAGTCCGGGCGTCATGAGCATGACGAGCGCGGTGGAGATCAGAACCCAGGCGGTGTCTCCGGAGTTGATGCCGCTTCCGACTGTGGGCACGGGTCGGCCTCCTTCGCAGCGTGGGGCGATGCGGGCGACTGTGGGTCTCCCCGGCGGCACGGCCGCGCCGCTCGAACGAGAGCGTACAAATGGGATTCGGCGGAATCAGTAGCCGTGGGGTGAACCTTGGGTCACGATCTGGTAGCGCCCGGGTTGCCGTTCAGGACGACACGCGGCGAAGGTCGCGTGGCGGAACAACTGCGCGGGAGCGGGACTCACGGCGCCGACTGGCCACGTGGGGGCCCCCAGAGGCAAGCCAAAGCTCAGCCGGCCGAGGCCTCCAGGGGCGTGATCCGATGAGGCAGGTCTATGCACCAGTTGCATAGAACCTACGCACTCTGCATGATCTCCGCAAAGCTTGCGCATGTCGCCGCATCGATGCATAATCCGCGGACCATGTTCGTCCAGCTGATCGCCAAGCCCAAGTCGAAGCGCTTGCGGCCCTGCCGGGAGGCACGGCCCTAGGGCTCGGCGGCGTTTGGAACGAAACCGCGGAGCCGAGGGGCACGAGGCTCCCGAGGGCCGCGACACCGAAGCCGGTGCCGCGGTCTTTTTGTATCCACTCAACGGTCACGGAGGTGGTCGGAATGCTCAGCATCGTCGCCGGAGACGGGGGCATGGGTCGGGCGGTCGCGGCCGCGCTCGCCGGCCGCGGCATACCCCCGGCGGCGATCCTCGGCATGCCCGACTCGCCAGCCGGCCACGCACCCGCCAGCTTCCACGGTGCGGAGGTCGTGTTCGACTTCACCGTCGGAGACGCGGTCCGGCAGAACGTCGGGGCCGCGCTCGAGGGCGGAGTCCGCAGCTTTGTGATCGGGACGACCAATTGGGCCGACGACCGGGCCGCGGTGGAAGCCCTGCTGAACGAACACGGTGCCGCGGCCGTGGCCTCGGCCAACTTCAGCCTGGGCGTGATGCTCTTCGCCCGGCTCGTCGAGGACGCGGCGCGCCTCTTCGGCCCGTTCGCCGAGTACGACCCGTATCTGGTCGAGTGGCATCGCCGAACCAAGACCGACCGCCCGTCGGGGACCGCTATCGAGCTGTCGAGGCGGATTATCGCCGCCCACCCTCGCAAGACCCGCGTCGCCCAGCCGATGGCCCAGGGCGCGCCGATGCCCGAAGAGCTGGACGTCTCCGTCATCCGAGCCGGTAGCGCGCCGGGTATGCACCTTGTCGGCTTCGATGCCCCGGGCGAAAGCCTGGAGATGCGCCTGACCGCTCGCGATCGATCGGCCTACGCCGCGGGCGCGGTAACGGCAGCCGAATGGCTTCTGGCCGAACCCCGAGCGCCGGGTTTCCACAGCTTCGACGACGTAGTCGACTCGATCATCGCCAAACAAGAGATCGAATCCGGAGCGAACGGTCGTCCGTCGGCCGCCAGCTTGGGTTCGATCGCCTCAACCGCCAGAAACTGCCGATAGCTCGGTCGACCGCGGTTCGACCGCCAATCCGCACCACCGCCAACTCGACTGCCATTCACCCGACCGCCATCTCGACTGCCAAGGAGCAATGCTGATGCCACCGAGTCGCCAGTTCAGAGGAGCCTACACGGCCCTCGTGACACCCTTCACACCCGCAGGCGCGGTCGACGAGGCGGCCTTCCGAGCGCTCGTCCGCCGCCAGATCGACGCCGGCATCGACGGCCTCGTGCTCGCCGCCACCACCGGCGAGAGCCCGACGCTCGGCCCCGACGAGCGCGAGTGGCTCTTCACTACGGCCGTGCAGATCGCGTCCGAGCGCCCGTCGCGGAGTCGAATCAAGATCGTGGCCAACACCGGGTCGAATGACACCGCGGCCACGGTCCGCGCCACTCGCCGGGCGGCTCAGCTCGGCGCCGACGCGGCGATGTGCGTGGCCCCGTACTACAACAAGCCCGACCAGCGCATGATCGAAGCCCACTACCGGGCCATCGCCGACGACGGCGCCCTGCCCATCGTCGTCTACAACGTCCCCAGCAGAACGGGCGTGAACGTCGACGCCCCGACGCTGCTGCGTCTCGCCGAACATCCCGGCATCGTCGCGGTCAAGGAAGCCTCGGCCAATATGGACCAGATCTCGACCATCTTGCGAGATCGACCCTCTCCCTTCTCCGTGCTGGCGGGCGACGACACCTGGACCCTGCCGATGCTGGCGATGGGCGGCGACGGCGTCATCTGCACCTGCGCCAACGAGATTCCGGGCGAGATGGCCGCCATGTGCGCAGCCTGGTTTGCCGGCGACTCGGAGGGAGCGAGGCGAATCCACGAGCACTGGCTGCCGCTCATGAAGGCCAACTTCGCAGGCGGGCCGAATCCGGTTCCGGTGAAGGCGGCCCTGGCAATGCTCGGCCAGATCTCGGATGTCGTCAGACTTCCTCTGTTGCCGCTCGAGGAGACGCACCGCGCTCGACTTCGCACGGTTCTCGAGACGACCGGCCTCCTTGGGACGGCCGAGGGTGCGGTGGCCGATGGTGCGGCGGAGGCCCAGTCCTTCCGCCGTCCTGCCGGCACGACCGGCGGTCCCGGCGCGGCCCGCAAGGAGCCGACCCGTCGAACAAGCACCGCGGCGCGCGCGTGAGCGGCCATGAAGAGGCGCAGGGCCTCCTGTCGGACCTCGATGCCGGGCGATTGAGGGCGGCTCGCCCCGACTCCGATGCCCGCGACGGCTGGTTCGTGGATTCGGCCGTCCAAAGCGCGATTCTCGGGCTGTTCGCCAACCGTGAAACCCGAACCTGGGATCTCGGCGGCGCCCTGCGGTTCCGCGATCGCATCGGTCTGCCGGTCAAGGACCTGATCGACTCGCCCGAGGCACTCGCCGCTCTCGCTGCCGGCAAGCCCTGGCGCGTCGTTCCGGGGGGAACGTCGGTTCGTGGCGGCGTCTACCTTGGGCCGGGCGTGACCATCATGCCGCCCTCGTACGTCAACATCGGGGCCTGGGTCGGCGAGGGAACCTTGGTGGACTCGCACGTGTTGGTCGGTTCGTGCGCCCAGATTGGGTCTCGCGTGCACCTTTCGGCCGGTGTCCAGATCGGCGGCGTTCTTGAGCCACCCGGCCGGCGCCCGGTGATCGTCGAGGACGAGGTCTTCGTCGGCGCGCACGCAGCCGTGCTGGAGGGCGTCCTCGTGCAGCGCGGCGCGGTGATCGCCGCGGGCGTCACCCTGACCGGCACGAGCCGGCTGTATGACCTGGTCCGCGACCGAGTCATCGTCGGGACGCTCAACGATCCGCTCGTGGTCCCGGCTGGGGCCGTCGTCGCTCCGGGCGTCCGGCGGGTTCAGGGTGAATTCGCCTCCGCCCATGGGCTCGCTCTCTCGGCTGCGATCCTGGTCAAGTACCGCGACGAGCGCACGGAGGCCCGGGTGGCCCTCGAGGAGGCGCTGCGGTGACGATAACCTCCAAGCTCCACTCCGCCGGCGGTACCAGCGAGGGAATCGACAGCGTCCTGAGATCGGGCCGGCTGGCCGGCCTCTCGCCGGCGGCCCTCGCCGAGGAATTCGGCACGCCCTTCTACGTGTACGACCTGGACATGATCGGTCGGCGCGTGGAGGCCTTGCGAGCGGTCCTGCCGCGCGGCTCCCGGATCGCCTTCGCAGTCAAGGCCAATCCGTCACTGGCAGTTGTTGCTCACCTGCGGCGATGCGGAGTTGGCGCCGACGTCGCTTCCGGCGGCGAGCTCGAGACGGTCCTCCGGGCAGGCTTCGACCCGGCAACGATCGTAATGACGGGGCCGGGCAAGCTCGACGAGGAGCTGGCGGCGGCGGTCGCGGCCGGCATCGGTCTGGTCACGGTCGAATCGCCGGCTGAGCTTCGCCGTTTGGAAGCGGTCGCCGCCCGGGTCGGTCGCCGGCAGCCGATTCTCCTTCGGCTCGCCGTCGCCGAAGATGCGCGCCTGGAGACCGTTCGGTTGATGGGCGGCAGCGGGGGCAAGTTCGGGATGCCGCTCGGGACTCTCGTGGAGACGGCCCGCACGGCGGCGAGCTCGGAGCACGTGGAGCTGCTGGGCGTGCACGCCTTCGGCGCATCCAACCTGCGCGACGCCGAACAACTCGTAGGTCACATCGTCGAGCTGGTGGAGGTCGGCCGGCTGGTGGCCGCCGAGACGGGCGTCCTCCCACGCCTGGTGGATGCGGGCGGCGGTCTCGGCATTCCCTATGCCGACGGCGAGCGGCCGCTCGACCTGGCCCGTCTCGGCCGGCGCTTGACCGAGCTGAGGAAGCGTTGGGACGGCGACGCCGCGCTCGGTGGGATGGACGTTCTCCTCGAGCCCGGCCGGTTCCTCGTCGGGCCGGCCGGCGCCTACGTGGCTCGGGTCGTAGACGTGAAGGGACCCGACTCCGCCCCGGTGGCGATCCTCGATGGCGGAATCAACCACCTCGTGCGGCCGGTCCTGGTCCGGAGCGAGCACCGGCTGGCCGTCCTTACCGCCGACGCCGGCGGAGTCCCTGTCCACGCTACGGTGGCCGGTCCACTGTGCACCGGGCTGGACGTCTTCACGACCGAAGCCGTGCTGCCCCGGCCGCGCGTCGGCGATCTCGTGGCAGTGCTCGACGCCGGCGCATACGGCTTCACCGAGTCGATGCCGTTCTTCCTCTCGCACCCGACCGCCGCCGAAGTTGCGGTCCGCGACGGACGCGCCAGGCTCATCCGGCCGCGCATCACGCCGGGCGAGCTGCTCGATCGCCAGGTCGACCCGGACTGGTAGACGGGCGCAGCCACCCCAACGGCCCGACCGCCACAGGGCGGCCGCCATGGAACGGCCCACGGTAATGCCGGCATCACGGGGTCGGCTGGGTGCCCGGCGTGCCGGGTGTGGCGGCGGAAGAGGTTCTCGTTGCGCTCGCGAGCCGCGGCGCGTGCACATTCATTGTCACCGCGATCGAGCGGGACGGTCGGCTAACCGGCCCCAATCTCGGACTGCTCGAACGGATGGTCGCCCTCGACCGGGGAGACATTGTCGCCTCGGCGGGCGTTTCGTCGCTGGCCGATATCTTCGCGGTACGCTCGATCGGGTGCGTCGGCGCGGTGATTGGCCGCGCCCTCTACGAAGGCCGCGTCGACCTGGCAGAAGCGGTGCGCTTGGTACGGATCGGTCGGACCGATCTTCCTCCCGATACGATCCGCGTATGAGTGGACGTACTGCTACGCAGGCTGAGCTGCTCCGCTGGCGCGACCGCGCCCTCTGGATCTGCGATGAGCCCGATTCGATGGCCCTGGCCGGGTTCCGGCGGGACATCAAGGTCTCCACCAAGCCCGACCGAACGCTGGTACCGAGGTCGACCAGCTGACCGAAGGCATGGCTCGAAGCCGCCTGCGGTCTGAGTTCCCCGGCTGCGGCGTCGTGGGTGAGGAGGAGGGAACCGAATCTGCCGGCGCCGCCATCTGCTGGTACGTCGATCCAATCGATGCCACCCACAACTACGTGCGCGGCATACCGGTATTCGCCACGTTGCTCGCGGTCGCCCTCGACGGCGAGCTGCAGCTTGCAGTGGTCAGCGCACCGGCGCTCCGGGAGCGGTGGGTCGCGTGGCAGGGCGGGGGAGCCTGGCGCGGCGCGCAGCGCATATCCGTGAGCGAGGTGGGGACAACGGGGGCACCGCCGGCCCGCCAGGCGGGCTCACCGGCGGTCGAATCCGCCCTCGGCACTTGCGCAAGGCGCGGCATTGCCCGTACACTTCGCGCCCAATGAACACCAGCACTCGCAGCCGACGGGAGAGTTCGCGCCAGGCCTGCAGCCTGCGCCGCTCCATGATGTCCATGCCCGGGCGGCCCCGAAGTGCGGAGGACGGGGTCTGAGGCTCGCGCCGTAGACATCAGGCGCTGCTGAAGATCGGTCCCGGGGCCGCGGCCACCAGGGTGAGCCGCGGTTCTTCGTTTCTCCGGGCAATGCGACGGGAGCCGCCCGACGATCCGCCCTCCCCCAGGGCTCCGGGACCACCCGCAACTCTCCCGCCCGCGCCGCGATCACGCGGTCCCCCAGGAGACTCCCGTGTCAGAGAACACACCCGCTCCCCGTCGCGAAACCCTCGCCGTCCATGCCGGCCAGTCCGTGGACCCCACTACCAAGTCCCGGGCGGTCCCGATCTATGCCACCACCAGCTACGTCTTCGACAACGCCGACCACGCCGCCCGTCTCTTCGGGCTGCAGGAGCCCGGCAACATCTACACCCGGATCATGAACCCCACCACCGGCGTCTTCGAGGAGCGCGTCGCCGCTCTCGAGGGCGGCGTCGGGGCTGTGGCGGTCAGCTCAGGCCAGGCGGCCGAAACGTTGGCCATCCTCAACCTGGCCCGGGCCGGCGACAACGTCGTCACCAGCACGTCGCTCTACGGCGGCACCTACAACCTGTTCGCCTACACGCTGCCGAAGTGGGGGGTCGAGTTCCGCTTCGTGGACGGCTCCAGGCCGGCCGAGTTCGAGAAGGCCATCGACGGCCGCACCAAGGCCCTCTACCTGGAGACGATCGGCAACCCGCGGCTGGACGTGCCGGACTTCGAGACGATCGCCGGGATCGCGCACAAGCACGGCGTGCCCCTGATCGTGGACAACACATTCGCCCCGATCCTGGCGCGGCCCATCGAGCACGGCGCCGACATCGTCCTCCATTCCGCTACGAAATGGATCGGCGGCCACGGCACCGCCATAGGCGGCGTCGTCGTGGACAGCGGCAAGTTCGACTGGGCGGCCTCATCGCGCTTCGAGGCGGACCTCGTCGATCCCGACGAGTCCTACCACGGCGTCAGCTATACCGGCGCCTTCGGGAACCAGGCCTACATCATCAAGCTGCGGGTTCAGCTGCTCCGCGACCTCGGTCCGGCCCTCAGCCCGTTCAACGCCTGGCTTTTCCTGCAGGGCCTCGAGACGCTGCCGCTTCGGATCGAGCGCCACAGCGCCAACGCCCTAGCGGTAGCCGGGTGGCTCGAAGGCCATCCGGCGGTCGAATGGGTCAGCTACCCTGGCCTCCCCTCGCACCCAGCCCACCAGTTTGCGCGGAAGTACCTGTCGGGCGGCTTCGGCGGCGTGGTGACGTTCGGCCTGCGGGGCGGCCTCGAGGCCGGCCGCAAGCTCATCGACTCGGTCAAGCTCTTCAGCCTGCTGGCCAACGTCGGCGACGCGAAGAGCCTGATCATTCATCCGGCCTCCACCACCCACCAGCAGCTGTCGGCCGAGGACCAGGTCGCCAGCGGCGTGACCCCTGAGCTCGTCCGCATCTCGGTCGGAATCGAGCACGTGGACGACATCATCGCGGACCTCGACCAGGCGATCGGGGCCGCGACGGGCGTACGCGAGGCCTCGACCGGGGCCAGGCCGTAGGTTCGGGACGCCGTGTACGCCCAGCCCGATCCCGAAGCCGGCAGGATCGTGTCGCGCTGGCTCGGGCGCTTCACGCTCGAGTCAGGCGCGGTGCTGCCTGACTTGGTCGTGGCCTACCGCCACGACGGCGTCCCGGTCGGCGAGGGGCGTCAGATCCTGGTCGTCCATGCTCTCACGGGGTCCGCGGATGCTGCCGGCGACTGGTGGGCGCCGCTGATCGGGCCCGGGCAGGCGCTCGACACGAACAAGCACGGCGTCATTTGCATGAACCTGCTGGGCGGCCGCTACGGCACCAGCGGCCCCACGTCACGCAACCCGGTGACCGGCAAGCCCTACGGCCGGGCCTTCCCCCGTGTCACCGTCCGCGACCAGGCCCGGGCCCAGTGGCGCCTCCTGGACGCACTCGGGATCGGCCAGCTCGCTGTCGCGGTGGGCGGCTCGCTGGGCGGGATGGTCGCCCAGGAAGTCGCTTTGGAGCGCCCGGGCGACGTCAGCCGCGCGGTCTCGATCGCGGCCCCAGCGCGCATCGGCCGGCTCGCCGTGGGCTGGAACCACATCCAGCTCGAAATGGTGGACAAGCTCGGCCTGGAGGGGCTGGAACTGGCCCGCCAGCTGGCCATGACCACCTACCGCAGCGAGATCGACTTCGAGTTGCGGTTTGCCGGCCGCGTCGAGTCGGACGGCACGCCCTCGGTCGTGAGCTACCTGCGCTACCAGGGCGCCAAGCTGCTCGAGCGCTTCGACGCCGACACATACCGCTCGCTCGTGCGGGCGATGGACACGCACGACATCGGCCGCGACCGCGGCGGCGTGGTGCCGGCCCTGCACCGCCTGGCCCTCGACGGGACGCGCCTGACGGGCGTGGGGATCGAGGGCGACATCCTGTGCGGCACCAACCAGGTCCGGGCTATGGTCGAGGACGCAACGGCGGCGGGCATGGACGCGGCCTACCGCGAGATCCGCTCGACGAAGGGCCACGATGCCTTCCTGGTCGAGTGGGACCAGCTGACGTCGATCCTGGGCGAGGCACTGAAGTAGGACGCTGAAGTAGAGCGGACAAGCATGGACCTGGGGACTGCGGTAATCGTGGGCGGGGCGCCGTGGCGGGCATCAACTGCATAGCTATTCATGAGATCGTATACTCATGCAACCATGACCGCCGCCCGATCCAAGCCCGACGACGTCCGCGGAGGGGCCTCCAGCGAGGGGTCGGGGCCGGCGCAACCCGGCGGTGCGCCTCTGGGTGCGAGCGGGACGTCGAAGCGCCTGTCGGACCGGGGCTTGGGACCCAGGGCGTTTCGAAGCGGGCGCGGCGGGGCGATCACGGTCGGCATAGTCGGCGCCACCGGCTATGCCGGTGGCGAGCTTGTCCGGCTCCTGCTGCACCACCCAAGTGTCAGGCTCGCCGGCCTGCATGGTCGCAACCGCGACAACCAGCCGATCGCGGCATCGCACCCGAACCTCAGCGCGACGGGCCTGGTCATAGGCGGGACCATACCCGAGGCTGACGCAATCTTCACCGCTCTACCACAGGGCATGGCTGCGGAACTGGCCACCGCGATCACCGCGCGCGGGTCGGCGCTCCTCGACGTCGGCCCGGACTTCCGTCTTCACGACCCGGTCGACTACCCGCGCTGGTACGGATTCGACCACCCAGCGCCAGATCTGCTGTCCGCCGCGGTCTACGGCCTGCCGGAGCTGCACCGTGATGAGATCCGGGCCGCGGCCGACCGACCGGCGACGATCATCGGCCTGCCGGGCTGCTACCCGACAGTCACGATCCTGACACTCGCCCCCCTCGCCCGGGCCGGGTTGATAGGCGACCTCGTGGTCGACGCGATGAGCGGAGTCTCCGGCGCAGGTCGCGAGCCAAAGCCGGACCTGCTCTTCTCCGAGGTCAACGAAAGCGTCCGGGCGTACGGCATGTTCAACCACCGCCACGCAGCCGAGATGGAGCAGGAGCTCGGGCAGCAGGGCGAGCGCGGCGCGCTGGGCAGTCGGGATGCTAACCCGGGCGCCGCCAGCGTGGATTTCCTGCCCCATTTGATTCCGATGACCCGTGGCATCCTGGCCAGCTGCCACGTCAGGCTGACGCGCCCGGTGACCCAGGCCAAGCTGGACGCCCTGTACGACGAGGCCTATCGCGACGAGCCGTTCGTTCAGGTCGTCGCTGACCCGCCGTCAACCAAGCACGTCTACGGCAGCAATCTTTGCCGGATATGGGTAAGGGTCGATCCCCGGGGCAGCCGCATCCTCGCTCTCGGCGTGATCGACAACCTGGTCAAGGGCGCCGCCGGTCAGGCGGTCGAGGCCCTCAACGTTCTCTTCGGTCTGCCCGAGACGACCGGCCTCGAGCAGTACCCGATCGCTCCGTAGCACGAATCAGTCCGGCGACCGTGCAAGGCTGGACTCGAGGGCCTAGAGCCCGCCCAGCCATCGCCTCAGCACACAATCGGAGGGAATCGAACCTGATGCATGAGGATCCCGATCGATCCTCCACCGGGGGCGCCACTCGCCCCGACTACCTGCCGGCCCTTCCCAACCGGCTGCCCGCCGTCGAGCAGAAGGTGGCAATGCCCCGCGGGTTCCGGGCGGGCGGACTGGCCACCGGCATCAAGCCCTCGGGTCGACCCGATCTGGGCATCATCGCCACTGCGGGCCCGGCCGCGGCCGTTGCCGCCGTCTTCACTCGGAACCAGTTCGCGGCAGCGCCGATCAAGATCTCCAGGGCTCACCTTAGCGTGACGGAGATCGGAGGCGGCGGTCGGTTTGGCTGGGCCGACGCGGTCGTCGTCACGGCCGGCTGCGCCAACGCGGCGACCGGAGCCGAGGGTGAGACCGACCAGGCCGAGGTTTGCAGGGCCCTGGCGGCTCTCCTGAACACGACCCCGGAGCGAACGCTCGCTCTATCTACCGGCGTGATCGGGGTGCGCCTGCCCGTGACGAAGGTCAAGGCAGGTCTTGCCGGGCTGGTCCCGAAGCTTGCCAAGGCGGACGCCGGCCTTGAGGCCGTCGCCGCGGCCATGATGACGACGGACAAGAGGACCAAGCTGGCCACGACGGCGCTCGAGTTGCCGGGGCCGGATGGTCGGCCGGCGACGGTCACCGTCGCCGGCATCGCCAAGGGCGTGGGCATGATCCACCCTCGTATGGCCACCATGCTAAGCGTCATCCTGACCGACGCGAGCGTGGACCCTGCCGCGCTCTTCACGCTCCTCTCGCCCATCGTCCAGCGCACCTGGAACCAGCTCACGGTCGACGGCGACACCAGCACCAACGACACCGTCTTCCTCCTCGCTTCGGGCGAGACGGGGGCTTCTGTGACGGCCGCGAGCCCCGAGGCCACCCTCCTCAGCGATGCCATCGAAGCCGTGGCTCGGTCTCTGGCGCGACAGCAAGCCGCCGACGGCGAGGGCGCCACGACCCTGATCACCTGTCAGGTCAGCGGCGCGGCCGACGACCACGACGCCAGGGCTCTGGCCAGGGCCGTAGTCGGCAGCAGCCTGCTCAAAGCCGCGGTGCACGGCCGCGACCCCAACTGGGGCCGCGTGGCGAGTGCCGCCGGCAATGCCCGCCTGCCCGAAGAGCAACTCCTGGAGGCGGCCGGCCTGCACCATACGGAAGCCATGCGGCGGGCCGGCCAGGTGCCCGAGCTCGACCCCGACAGGCTCCAGATCGCGATCGCCGGCACGCTCGTCTACGAAGGCGCTCCCGTGCTCTACGACCGCGCCGCCGTCGGCAGGGCCATGGAGGCGCCGGAGGTACTGATCCGCCTGCACCTGGGAGTCGGGGGAGGCAACGGTGAGGCGTTCGGCTGTGATCTGACCGAGCAGTACGTGATTGAGAACGCGGAGTACACGACTTGAGCGAAGTGCTCGTTCTCAAGCTGGGCGGGACGACCCTTGCCGACCAGGCACATGTCCTCGACGAGGTCGCGGCCGTTGCTCGCCGTCGTCCCGTGGTGCTCGTCCACGGCGGTGGCAGGCGCATCACCGAGTGGCTCGAACGCCTCGGCGTGCCGAGCCGCTTCGAAGGTGGATTGCGGGTGACCGACGCGGCGGCCCTGGAAGTGGCCGCGGCTGTGCTGCGGGGGGTGGTCAACTCTGAGCTGGTCTCGGACCTTCGCGACCGGGGCGTCGACGCGGTGGGTTTGAGTGGCGTGGACGGCGGATTCATGATCGCCGAGCGCGTGCCCGGTCTTGGTCTCGTGGCCCACGTCGTGGGCATTCGCCGCGACTTGCTCGATGCGCTGCTCGTGGCCGGCCAGGTCGCCGTTGTAGCGCCCCTTGCCCGCGACGAAAGCGGCGTTGTCTGCAACGTAAACGCTGACGACGCGGCCGCCGGCATCGCCGCCGGACTCGGGGCTCGACAGCTCGTGCTGATGACCGACTCGGATGGCGTCCAGGGCGCGGCCGGTGAGAAGCTAGACACAGTGACCGTCGAGGAAGCCGAACGACTCATAGCCGATGGTCACATCAAGGGCGGCATGGTGCCCAAGATACGGGCCGCTGTGCAAGCGGCCAACTGGCCCGGCGCCGAAGCGGTCGTCGCCGACTCGTCCGACCCACACGCCCTGTCGCGTGCCCTTGGCGACCCGACCTTCGGAACCCGGATCAAGGCCGCTCGCCAGGCAGGCGAGGGACCGGCCGGCACGGCCTGATTCGATGGAGACGATGGTCATCCGCGGCGGCATCAACGCCAAGGCGCGTCGCCAGCGTGCCATTCTCGATCTGGTCACCCGCCTCCCGATCGGCAGTCAGGAGGAGCTCGTCGAGCGGCTCCGCGAGGCCGGCTTCAAGGTGACACAGGCGACCGTCAGCCGGGATGCAGCCGAGCTGAGTCTGGTCAAGGTTCCGCGTGGCGACCGCCACGTTTACGCCACGTCCGAGAGCGCGGCTTCAGTCAATCTCGACGACTCCAGGCTGCGTCTTCTCCTGCAAGACATCCCTGTGCGCGTCGCGCGGAGCGGCCTGAGCCTGGTCCTCGTGGCCACTCCAGGCTCGGCTGGCGCCATTGCGCAGGCGATCGATCAATCGAGCCTGCAGGACCAGGTCGGCACGCTCGCCGGCGACAACACTCTGCTCGTCCTCTTCGGGACCGAGGCCGCCCTTGAACGGTGGCTGGTCTGTTTTCAGAGCTATCAATCGGCCGGGGCCGCGGCGCTGCCGAACGGCCGGCCATTCGCGAATTCGGAGGCTCCTCGATGAAGAAGGTGGTCCTTGCCTACTCCGGTGGGCTCGACACTTCGGTCGCCGTCGCCTGGTTGCGCGAGCAATACGACCTCGAGGTCGTGACGCTGACCGTGGACCTCGGCGGCGGCGTGCTCAAGGAGGACATCGATCGTCGCGCCATCGGCGCCGGCGCCGTCCGCGCCTATGTCGTCGATGGCCGTGAGCGCTTCGTGCGCGACTTCTGCTGGCCGCACGTCCAGGCCGGCGCCCTGTACCAGGGCGTATACCCGCTGGCGACGGCCATGGCTCGGCCCCTGATCGCCCAGCTCCTAGTCGAGGTAGCCCACAAGGAAGGTGCCGAAGCCGTGGCTCACGGCTGCACCGGCAAGGGCAACGACCAGGTCCGCTTCGACGTTGCCACCCATGCCCTCGACCCGTCGCTCGAGGTCATTGCGCCGATGCGGGTCGGGATGGGGCTGTCGCGCCAGCAGGAGATCGAGTACGCGCAGGCACGGAACATCGAGATCGCCATTTCCAAGGAATCGATCTACTCGATCGACGTGAATCTGTGGGGCCGGTCGATCGAGGCCGGGACCCTGGAGGACCCCTGGACGGCGCCATCCCACGACGTCTACCGCTGGACCATTGACCCGGCGGTGGCGCCCGATCCGGTCGAGGTCGTCTTAGGCTTCGAAGGCGGCGTGCCCGCCTCGCTCGACGGTGAGCGGCTGGACCCTGTCGAACTCATCGAGAAGCTCCAAGCGGTCGCAGGCGCCCATGGCGTCGGCCGGGTCGACCACGTCGAGGACCGCCTCGTCGGCATCAAGAGCCGGGAGATATACGAGGCCCCGGCGGCCACGGTGATCCACCGGGCTCACCGCGCCCTCGAAGGTCTTACGCTCACCAAGGACACGCTCCGCTTCAACCGGATCGTGGCCGACGAAGTGGCCCAGCTCACATACGATGGATTGTGGTTTAGCGCCCTGCACCGCGACCTGCGGGGCTATGTTGCCAGCAGCCAGCGCGTCGTCAGCGGCGACGTCCGCGTCCGGCTCGACCACGGCAACGCGGTCGTCACGGGACGGCGCAGCCCGCTGTCGCTGTACGACAAAGCCCTGGCAACCTACGACGCGGACGACGCCTTCGACCATGCTGCGGCTGTCGGCTTCATCGAGATCTTCGGCCTGCCTCTCCGGACCGAGGCCGCTCGTCATGGAGCCGTCGGCCGCCACCACGGTGCGGCCTGGACCTGGACTGACCCGCTCCTCGACGAGCTGCCCACGCGTGTCTACGGCTCCCCGCCCGCCGCTGCGAGCTAAAAGCGAACTGGCCGGGCCCGCGTTAAAGCCCCAGGCGGGCCTTGGCCACTGCCAGGGCCGCTTCTACGCGGCGCGGTGCCGTGCCGCCGACGACGTCACAGCCGGCAAGCGCTCCCTCCAGCGCCGCCGCCGCACGGAGCTCGGCGGGAAGGTCGGCGTCGCCGACGAGCGCGACCGCGACAGAATCGCCGGACGATGCCAGGGTCGCCGCGATCGTGGCGTCGTCCAGCGCGTCGAGCGAAAGAGCGGACCTCTCCGCTTCGGCGACGAACGAACCCACGATGCGGTGAGCGGCCCGGAAGGGCACTCCCCGCCGGACCAGGGCATCGGCCACGGACGTGGCAGTGATGTGGCCCTCGGCCGCGGCCTCGCGCATCCGATCGTGATCGACTGTCAGCGTGGCGACCATGCCCGCTGTGACCATCAGCGACGCCTCGAGCGTCGCCGCCGCGTCGAACAGCGGCGGCTTGTCCTCCTGCATGTCCTTCTGGTATGCGAGCGGCAGCCCCTTGAGCACCGCGAGCATTCCCGTCAAGGCGCCGATGACGCGGGCCGTCTTGCCTCGAACCAGCTCCGCCGGATCGGGGTTCTTCTTGTTGGGCATCATCGACGAGCCGGTCGAGAACGAGTCCGACAGGCGCACGAACCCGAATCTCGGGTTCGACCACCAGGTGATCTCCTCGGCGAGCCTCGAAAGATGGACCATGCACAGCGCGAATGCGGCGAGAGCTTCGACGACGAAGTCGCGGTCGCTGACCGCGTCGAGCGAGTTGGCCGTCGCGCCCTCGAACCCGAGCTCCCGGGCCGTGGCCTCGCGATCGAGCGGGTAGCCCGCACCGGCGAGCGCGCCGGAACCGAGCGGCGAAACGTTCGCCCGTCGCCGGCAGTCGAGGAGTCGACCCCGGTCGCGCTCCAGCATCTCCACGTACGCCAGGAGGTGGTGAGCGAACAGCACCGGCTGGGCCGGCTGGATGTGGGTCGAACCGGGCATGATCGCCAAGCCGTCACGGTCGGCCAGCCCGACCAGGGCCCGCTCCATCTCGACGATCGCCCCATCCAAACCGTCGATCGTGCGGCGCAGCCAGAGGCGCATGTCGGTCGCGACCTGGTCGTTCCGCGACCGGCCGGTGTGAAGGCGCCCGGCAACCGGCCCCACGCGCTTCATCAGGGCAGCCTCGAGGTTCATGTGAACGTCCTCGAGCGCCGGGTCCCAGGCGAAGTTGCCCTGCTCGACTTCGGATCGCAAGCCTTCGAGTCCGCCAACGAGCGTCCCGACCTCCTCGGGCGTCAGCAGACCGGCACGGCCCAATCCGTGAACGTGCGCGATCGAACCGGCGATGTCGTCGACGGCGAGAGCCGCGTCGAAATCGATCGAACGTGTGAACTCAGCCATGCGGTCGTCCGACGCGCCGTCGAAACGACCGCCCCAAATCCGCATGGACTTCCTCCGTCCTCGTAGACCGGCATCGTACCGGGCCGCCGACCTCGGTGCGCGACGGCGCGGGGTTCGTGCCGCCCGCCTCTATACTCGGAAAGTCCCACGCTTGCCATCAACCGGCGACCCGTCTCATCTGAGGAACTCGCGTCATGGACACCGCCAGGGAACCAGCCGACTCCGATTCCCCCAAGCTGGTCCCAGCCGGCGCCCTGGGCCTCGGGGGGACCCAGGCGGAAATCGACGCGCTCGCGGTCGCCGGCGACTACGCGGGCATCTCGAAACCGCACCTCTCGCCGATCCTCGGCCGCTATTTCGAGCGCAACTGGAGTCATGGCGAGGGCCACGTCCTTTACGACTCGGCGGGGCGCGGCTTTCTGGACTTCGCCTGTGGCATCGCCACGACCTCGCTGGGGCACCACCATCCTGCCGTCACGGCGGCCATCAAAGACCAGGCCGACAGGCTGCTCCACGTCTGTAACGCCCTCGGCTACGTCGAGCCGGTCGGCCGGCTGGCGGCGATGCTGGCCGACGCCTGCCCCGATCCGCTCGACACCGTCTTCTTCGGGAACTCCGGCGCGGAGGCAGTCGAGGCCGCGCTCAAGCTGGCCCGCCGCGTCACCGGGCGGCCCGGTATCGTCGCCTTCAGGGGTGGGTTCCACGGCCGAACGTTCGGCGCGGCTTCAGTCACCAGCTCGAACATCAACTACCGGCTTGGCTACGAACCGCTCCTGCCGTCGGTCTACCTGACGCCGTTCCCCAACATCTACCGCCACTTCGGCGACGACGAGGACGCCGCCACGGCCGGCGCGATGGGCGCGCTTCGGACGCTCCTTGGTCACGAGATCCCGGCGTCATCGGTGGCCGCGATCATCATCGAGCCGATCCAGGGCGAGGGCGGGTTCAACCCCGCTCCCGCGTCGTTCCTGCGCGAACTTCGGGCCCTCTGCGACGAGAACGGCATCCTGCTGATCTGCGATGAGATCCAGTCGGGCATGGGCCGGACCGGCCGAATGTGGGCCTTCGAGCAAGCCGGTATCGTCCCCGACGTCGTGTGCGTGGCCAAGGCCCTCGCCAACGGCATGCCGCTCGGGGCGATCGTGACCCGCCGAGAGCTGCAGGAACGGTGGGGCGTCGGGGCGCACGGGACCACTTTCGGGGGCAATCCCGTCTGTTGCGCCGCCGGGGTCGCCGTCATGCGGACGATCGAAGACCAGGGCCTGGTCGCGAATGCCGCCTCGCGCGGCGCCGAGCTGGAGGCCGGGTTGCGGGCGCTGATGGCCGAGGATGACCGAATCGGCGACGTCCGAGGCCGGGGCTTGATGATCGGCGTTGAGCTGGTAAAGGACCGCGGCACGCGCGATCCGGATGCGGAGACCTGCGAGGCGCTCCTCGGAGCCTGCGCCGACCAGGGGTTGCTCGTCATCAATTGCGGCACACAGCACAACGTGGTTCGGTTTCTGCCCCCGGTCGACGTCACGGCCGACGAGATCGCGCGGGGCCTGGGCCTGTTCCGGGCCGGGCTGCACTCGCTGTAGAGGTCGGGGGGCCGGAAGAGGGGAGTGGGTGGCCCTTGAGGCATCGACGGCCCCGGGCGACCGGCACGTCATCCGGCCACAGGCCGCGCCACCATGCCGGCCGCCCCGGGCCCGCCGTCCCGATTCGCAACCGAGTCGAACTTGACCTCTGGGGGGCCGCTCCCCGACACTAAGGCCTCCGCGACAGAAAAGGGGTCCTGTGTGATGGGGCAGGTATCCCCGTCCCCGCGCAAGCGTCGGGCAGCGGTCGCGAGTCCCGGCAGGACGGAACCGGAATTGGGCGACACGGGCGGACCAGGGTCCAGGGGGCTGTACGAGCCCGGGTACGAGCACGACGCGTGCGGGTTCGGCTTCGTCGTGGACATCGCAGGCCGCCAGTCCCACGCAACCGTCCGCGATGCGCTCACCGTCCTGGTCAACCTCGAGCACCGTGGCGCCACCGGATCCGAGAAGAACACGGGCGACGGCGCCGGCCTGACGATTCAGATCCCCCACCGTTTCCTCTCCGAGGTGACCGAGCGTTCGGGCATGCGGCTGCGCGGCAAGGGCGGCTACGGCGTCGGGATGGTCTTCCTGCCGCAGGACCGGACGAGCCGGGTCGAATGCTTCCGCCTCTTCGAGCAGGTGATCGCCGAAGAGGGGGTTCGCATGCTCGGCTGGCGCGACGTACAGACCGACAACTCGGACCTGGGCGCCAGCGCGAAGGCCAGCCAGCCGCTGATCCGCCAGGTCTTCATCGACCGCCCGGAGCGCCTCGTCGAGGACCTGGCCTTCGAGCGCAAGCTGTACGTCGTCCGCCGGCTCGTCGAGAAGGCCATCTCGAGGTCGGCCATCCCCGCCCGGGGCGACTTCTACATCCCCTCGCTCAGCTGCCGGACGATCGTCTACAAGGGGATGCTCAACGCCTCGCAGCTGCGGACGTTCTACCCGGATCTGAGCGACGAGCGCGTCGAGAGCGCGATCGCCATGGTCCACTCGCGCTTCTCGACGAACACGTTCCCTTCCTGGGCGCGGGCTCACCCGTACCGCTACATCTCTCACAATGGCGAGATCAACACCCTGCGCGGCAACGTCAACTGGATGCACGCCCGCCAGTCCCAGTTCCGCTCGAGCCTCTTCGGCGAGGACCTGACCCGGGCCCTGCCGGCCGTGGACCTGGAGGGCTCCGACTCGGCCATCCTGGACAACGTCCTGGAGCTGCTCTACCTGTCCGGCCGCTCGCTGGCCCACTCGCTGATGATGATGGTGCCGGAGCCGTGGCAGCACCACGAGTCGATGCCACCTGAGAAGCGGGCCTTCTACGAGTTCCACGCCTGCCTAATGGAACCGTGGGACGGCCCCGCCTCGATCGCCTTCACGGACGGCATCCGCATCGGCGCCACCCTCGACCGCAACGGCCTGCGCCCGGCCCGCTACTACGTGACCGCCGACGGCCGGGTCGTGATGGCCTCCGAGGCCGGCGTCCTGGACATCCCGCCGGACCAGGTCGTGGCCCGGGGCCGGCTCCAGCCCGGCCGCATGTTCCTGGTCGACACGGCCGAGCAGCGGATCGTGTCGGACGACGAGCTGAAGCGCCGCGTCACAGGCGAGCAGCCGTACGAGGCCTGGGTCCGCGAGTGGCTGGTCAAGCTGACCGAGCTGCCGCTCCCGCCCCGAGTCATCGAGCCCGATCACGAGACCGTGCTGCGGCGCCAGGAAGTGTTCGGCTACACGGCGGAGGACGTCCGGGTCCTGATCAACCCGATGGCCACCACCGGAACCGAGCCGGTCGGCGCGATGGGCAACGACTCCGCCCTGGCGGTGCTGTCCGAACGGCCGCAGATGCTGTTTTCGTACTTCAAGCAGCTCTTCGCGCAGGTTACCAACCCGCCCATCGACGCGATCCGTGAAGAGATCATCATGGCCACCGAGATGGCCATCGGGCCGGAGGGCAACCTCCTGGAGCCCGAGCCCGAGGCCGCCCACCAGCTGGAGCTCCCCTCGCCGGTCCTGTCCAACGAGGAGCTGGGGAAGATCCGGAGCCTGTCCACGGGCGAGGCCCACGGCTTCCGGACGCTGACCCTGCCTATCCTCTTCCACGTGGCGGACGGCGGCGCCGGCCTGCGCAAGGCCATCGAGCAGCTCCGCGACCGCTGCTCGGAGGCGATCGCCGAGGGCCACAACATCATCATCCTGTCGGATCGCGGCCACGACGCGAGCGAGGCCCCCATCCCGTCGCTGCTGGCCGTCTCGGCCGTCCACCACCACCTAGTCCGGGCCGGAACCCGCACTCGGGTCGGCCTGGTCCTGGAGTCGGGCGAACCGCGCGAGGTCCACCACTTCGCCCTGCTCATCGGCTACGGCGCGAGCGCCATCAACCCGTACCTTGCCTTCGAAACCGTCCACGACCAGGTCCGCCTGGGGATGATCGCCGGCTCCGCCGAGCAGGCCGAGCGCAAGTACCGCAAGGCGATCGCCAAGGGGATCGTCAAGGTCATCTCCAAGATGGGCATCAGCACCATCCAGAGCTACCACGGCGCCCAGGTGTTCGAGGCGCTGGGGCTCAACCAGGACTTCGTGGACGAGTACTTCACCGGCACCCCCACGCGGATCGGCGGCATCGGCATCGACGTCGTCGCCCGCGAGGTGAAGATGCGCCAGGACCGCGCCTACCCGCCCAAGCGCCACGTCTACCACAAGCAACTCGGCGTCGGCGGCAACTTCGCCTACCGCTTCGACGGTGAGAACCATCTCTTCAATCCGCTGACCGTCGCTCAGCTCCAGTACGCCAGTCGCAGCGGCGACTACGCCGCCTTCAAGGAGTACTCGCGCCTGGTGGACGACCAGGCAACCCACCTGTGCACTCTGCGCGGGCTCATGGAGTTCAGGCACAACCACCGCCAGCCCCTGCACGTGGACGAGGTGGAGCCAGTCGAGTTGATCGTCAGGCGCTTCAAGACCGGGGCCATGAGCTACGGCTCTATCTCCAAGGAGGCGCACGAGTCGCTCGCCATCGCCATGAACCGGCTGGGCGGCAAGTCCAACTCCGGCGAGGGCGGCGAGGACCCGGCCCGCTTCGAGGAGCTGCCCAACGGCGACTCGCTCAAGAGCGCGATCAAGCAGGTGGCCTCGGGCCGCTTCGGCGTGACGAGCCAGTACCTAGTCAGCGCGCGCGAGATCCAGATCAAGATGGCCCAGGGCGCCAAGCCCGGCGAGGGCGGCCAGCTGCCAGGCAACAAGGTCTATCCGTGGATCGCAAAGGTCCGCCACTCCACTCCGGGCGTGGGACTGATCAGCCCGCCACCGCACCACGACATCTACTCCATCGAAGACCTGGCCGAGCTGATCCACGACCTCAAGAACGCCAACGCGGACGCCCGGATCTCGGTCAAGCTCGTGTCGGAGGTGGGCGTCGGGACGATCGCAGCCGGGGTCGCCAAGGCCCACGCGGACGTGATCCTGATCAGCGGCCACGACGGCGGCACGGGCGCCTCGCCCCTATCCTCGATCAAGCACGCGGGCCTGCCGTGGGAGCTCGGCCTGGCCGAGACGAACCAGGTCCTGCTCATGAACGACCTGCGCTCGCGCGTGGCGGTCGAGGTGGACGGCCAGATGAAGACGGGCCGCGACGTGGTCATCGGCGCCCTGTTGGGGGCCGAGGAGTTCGGCTTCGCCACAGCGCCGCTAGTGACGCTCGGCTGCGTGATGATGCGGGCCTGCCATCTCAACACCTGCCCCGTCGGCATCGCCACCCAGGACCCCGAGCTGCGCAAGCGCTTCACAGGCGATCCGCAGTACGTGGTCAACTTCATGAACTTCGTGGCCCAGGAAGTGCGCGAACACATGGCGGCGCTCGGCTTCCGGACCTTCGAGGAGATGGTCGGCCACCCGGAGCGCCTCGAGATGCGCCGGGCCATCGACCACTGGAAGGCCCACAACCTCGACTTCAGCCGGATCCTCTACCAGCCCCAGGTCCCCAAGACCACGGTCCGGACCTGCCGGATCAGCCAGGAGCACAACGTCGAGGCCTCCCTCGACTCCACGACCCTGATCCCGCTCTGTGAGCCGGCGCTGGAGCGCGGCGAGGCCGTCTCGGCCGAGCTGCCGATCCGCAACGTCAACCGCGTGGTCGGGACGACGCTCGGCTCCGAGGTCACGCGCCGCTACGGCGCCGCGGGCCTGCCCGAGGACACGATCAGGCTCCGCTTCCGCGGCTCGGCCGGGCAGAGCTTTGGCGCCTTCGTGCCGAACGGGATGACCCTCGAACTCGAGGGCGACGCAAACGACTACCTGGGCAAGGGGCTCTCGGGCGGCAAGATCGTCCTGTTCCCGCCCCGCGAGTCCACGTTCGCGGCCGAGGAGAACATCATCACCGGCAACGTGGCGTTCTACGGCGCCACCTCGGGCGAGGCCTACATTCGCGGCATCGCCGGTGAGCGGTTCTGCGTCCGCAACTCCGGCGTGAGCGCCGTCGTGGAGGGGGTCGGCGACCACGGCTGCGAGTACATGACCGGCGGGCGCGTGGTGGTCATCGGCCGGACCGGCCGCAACTTCGCGGCGGGGATGTCCGGTGGCGTGGCCTACGTCCTCGATGAGAGCGGCGAGGGCGGCGCGGCCGGCGGCGGCTTCCAACGCGTCTGCAACAAGGAGCTGGTGCAGCTGTTCCCGCTCGTCGATCCCGACGAGATCGGGCTGGTCCGCTGGCTGATCGAGCGCCACGCGGAGTACACCGGCAGCACGCGGGCGCGCGCCCTGCTGGACGACTGGCCGACGACGGTGGGCCGCTTCATCCGGGTCGTGCCGAACGACTACCGCCGCGTCATCGAGGCCCAGGCCCGCATGCGCGAGCTCGGGCTGTCGGGCGAGGAGGCCGAGATGGCCGCCTTCGAGGAGAACGTCCGCGACGCTCGGAGAGTGGCGGGGAACTGACGATGGGCAAGCCGACCGGGTTCATGGAGTTCGAACGAGAGCCGGCCCACGTCCGACCGCCGATGGAGCGGATCAGGGACTGGAGCGAGGCCCACCCCGAGTACGCCGAGCAGACTCTGCGTGACCAGGGCGCTCGGTGCATGGACTGCGGCGTCCCCTACTGTCATTCCGGTGCGCTGGTCAACGGCCTGGCCATGGGCTGCCCGATCCACAACCTCATCCCGGAGTGGAATGACCTGGTCTACCGCGGCCAGTGGCGCGAGGCGATCATCCGGCTCCACCGGACCGACAACTTCCCGGAGTTCACCGGCCGGGTCTGCCCTGCCCCGTGCGAGGGCTCGTGCACGCTGGGGATCAATCAGCCGCCGGTCACCATCAAGAACCTTGAGAACGAGATCATCGAGCACGCCTTCCGAGAGGGGTGGGTCAAGCCCGAGCCGCCGCTCAGCCGGACCGGCTTCAAGGTCGCCGTCGTCGGCAGCGGCCCGGCCGGCCTGGCCACGGCCGCCCAGCTGAACCGCGCCGGCCACGAGGTGACCGTCCACGAGCGGTCCGATCGCGTCGGCGGCCTGCTCATGTACGGCATCCCGAACATGAAGCTGGACAAGTCGGTCGTGGCCCGGCGGATCGACCTGCTGGAGGCCGAGGGCGTGAAGTTCGTGACGGGCGTCTCCGTCGGTCGGGACATCGAGCCGGCCAGGCTCCAGGCGGACTTCGACGTCGTCGTCCTGGCGCTCGGCTCCACGGTGCCGCGCGACCTGAGCGTCGAGGGGCGCGGGCTCGCCGGCGTGCACTTCGCGATGGACTTCCTGGTGGCCAACACGCGGGCACTGCTCGGCGGCGGCACGACGCCTATCTCCGCCGCGGGCAGGAACGTGGTGGTGGTGGGCGGCGGCGACACCGGGACCGACTGCGTGGGCACCTCCATCCGCCAGGGAGCTCGCAGCGTCGTCCAGCTGGAGATCCTCCCCCGCCCGCCCGAGACGCGCGCTGCGGACAACCCGTGGCCGCAGTGGCCGAAGGTCTACAAGCTCGACTACGGGCAGGAGGAGGCGGCCGCCCTGTGGGGCGCCGACCCGCGCCGCAACCTGGTCGACACGCGCCGCCTGGTCGGAGATGCCTCCGGAGCCGTCACGGGTCTGGAGGCATTCGAGATCGAGTGGGTCC
>JBGQBD010000023.1:0-25454 GCA_041494645.1 Candidatus Limnocylindria bacterium | reverse complement strand
GAGACGGTCGGGAACTCCCAGAAGTCGGGCATCGTCCGGGGATGCGGGTAGCTCGGCAGCCCCGCCGGCGACAGAGCCTCCTGGCGAAAATGATCCAGCCGCTCTTCTGTGAGGCGCCCCTCCAGGAAGGCCCGGGCATAGATCCCCGGCGCCGCGTGCCCCTGGAAGAAGATCTGATCGCCGGCGCCGCCGTCGTCCTTGCCGCGGAAGAAATGGTTGAACCCGACCTCGTACAGGGTTGCCGCGCTGGCGTAGGTGGCCAGATGGCCGCCCAGCCCGGGCGCCCGGTTGTTGGCCCGCAGGACCATCGCCACCGCATTCCACCGGATGAGCCGCCGGATGCGGCGCTCGATCTCCTCGTCACCCGGGAAGAACGGCTCCTGCTCGGGGCTGATGGTGTTGATGTAACGCGTCTGGGTCAGCGGCGGCAGACCGATGCGCAGCTGGCGAGCCCGCTTGAGCAGCTTGTACAGCAGGAAGCGGGCCCGCTCGTCACCCTCCTGGCCGTGGATCTGGTCGAGCGCGTCCAGCCACTCCTGCGTCTCGGACGGGTCGATGTCGGGCAGCTGGTGCTTGAACTCGTCGAAGTACATCGGTCTGGCGGGTTCTCCGGGATCGGATCGGAACCGGCCACACGCGGAGCCGGGACAACCTGGCTTGCAGGGTAGCGGATCGGACGCGGAACGTCGCGAGGGCGGCCGCCCCGGGCCGAAGCGTGACCTGCGTCCGCATGTCCTCTCGCTTGCTGGCCGATTCGGCGCACCCGGTTCCGGCCGCGGTTTCGGCCGCGGCGGGAAATGCCACTCCATCCGACCGCGAGGAAAGGGATTCAAGACTAGTCCTTGCCGCCTGTCGGCCGCGTACCGCCCGCGGACGCTGTCGTTGCATCGGCGTTGCAGAGACGGCCCGGACCGGACCGCAGCCGCTTGCGCCGCGGCCTCGCATCGCGTACAAAGCCGTGGGACGAAGACAAGCTCCAGGTGAACCCAAGCCGGAGGAATACCAGGCCATGACAGGCAGCTCGAGATCGCCGCAGGACGGACTCTGGGCAGTCGGCGATCCCGACACCCGATACGACCCGCAGGTAGCTCTCGTCGTCGTCGACGTGCAGAACGACTTCGCCGACGCCTCGGGCAGCCTCTCCGTTCGCGGCGGATCAGAGGTAGTCCCGCTGGTGAACGCCGAGATCGAACGCGCCCTCGAGGCCGGCGCGCCCGTTGTCTACACGCAGGACTGGCACCCGGCCCATACGCCTCACTTCGCCCAGGACGGCGGCATCTGGCCCGTTCACTGCGTCCAGGAAACCTGGGGTGCGGAGCTCCATCCCAAGCTGTCGGTCCGCGGCCCCATCGTCCGCAAGGGGGCCCACGGCGAGGACGGGTACTCGGGCTTCTCGATGCGCAACCCCTCAGGCGTCCTCCCGATCCCCACGGAGCTCGATGCGACGATCGCCCGGGGCGGCGCCAGGCGACTGGTCGTCGTGGGCCTCGCCACAGATTACTGCGTCAAGGCCACGGCCCTGGACGGCGTGCGGCTCGGCTACGAGACGGCCGTGCTGCTGGCCGGGGTGCGAGCCGTGGACCTCCAGCCGGGCGATGGAGAGCGGGCTCTCGACGAGCTCGAGAAGGCTGGCGTTGTGCTCGTGGGGGAACGCCCGGCGGCGGGCTGACGCCGCGCCGGTAACACGGAACGCCGGCAGCCCTCGGCGCGCCCGGCCCTCGGCCGCGCCGCTGACAGGAGCCCGAGGCAACATGCAGCTGCATCTGGTCGACGCCACCTACGAGCTATTCCGGGCGTACTACTCGCCCCGACCGGCGGTCAGAGCCCGGGACGGCCGTGACGCAGGGGCGGTCGTGGGGCTGGTCTACACGCTGCTGACGCTGCTCAGGGAAGAGGGCGCGACTCACGTCGGCTGCGCGACGGATCACGTCATCCGATCGTTCCGCAACGACCTTTACGCCGGCTACAAGACCGACGCCGGCGTCCCATCCGAGCTGCTGACCCAGTTCCCGCTGGCCGAGCGGGCGATGGAGGCGCTGGGCGTGGCCGTGTGGCCGATGGTCGAGTTCGAGGCGGACGATGCCCTGGCGACGGCCGCCGCCCGATGGGCCGGGCGAGACGACGTGGAACGTATCTGGATCTGCACGCCGGACAAGGACCTGGCCCAGTGCGTCGGCGACGACCGCGTGGTGCTGCGGGACCGGCGTCGCGGGCTGACCATCGACGCGGCGGGCGTGCGCGCGAAGTGGGGCGTGGCGCCCGAGTCGATCCCCGACTACCTTGCCCTCGTCGGCGACTCGGCCGACGGCTTCCCGGGTCTGCCCGGCTGGGGCGCCCGATCCGCGGCCGCGGTGCTGGCCCGCTTCGACCATCTCGAGGCCATACCCGCGGCCGTCGGGGATTGGCACGTGGACGTTCGGTCGGCGGGCGCCCTCAACGCCACGTTGCGGGCGCAGTGGCAGGACGCGCTGCTGTACCGGCGCCTGGCGACTCTTCGCAGGGACGCGCCCCTCCCCCAGGCCGAACCCGACGAGCTGCGCTGGCTCGGGGCGCGCCGCGGCCCGTTCGTGGCCCTGTGCGACGAGCTGGGCCAACCGCGACTGGCCGAGCGCCCGCACCTCTGGCGAGACTAGCCGAGCGCTGCCACCCGCGGGCTCGCGTGCTGCGGGCTGCCTGGAGGCGCTACTTCAGCATCGCCAGCATGGTCGCGTGGTGGCGCGGCGACGCCGCCAGGCAGGACCACTTCTTGGCCGGGTAGGTCAGATCGAACCAGGGCTTCCCGTCGAGTGTCGATATCGTCGCCCCCGCCCGCTCGGCGATGAGCCCTGCTGCGGCGACATCCCAGGCCGAGAGGCCGGTCCCCTGGGCGTAGATGTCGAAGCGGCCGCAGGCAACGTAGGCGAGCGTCAGCGCGGACGAGCCCATCGACCGATGGGCCCGAATGCTCTTGAGGGCCTCTCGCCGCTTTCGCACCGTTCCGCGCCCGCCAACGGCCAGCGTCACGACCAGATCGTCGAGCAGCTCCTTGTCGCCGACGCGAATGGGCTCGCCGTTGCGCAAGGACGGTCCGTCGATGGCGCCCGCAAACGTTTCGTCACGCGTCGGGTCGTACACGACGCCGACGACCGGCCGGCCCTCGGCGGCAAGCGCGATCGAGATGCAGAAGAAGGGGATGCCGTTGGCGTAGTTCACCGTGCCATCGAGAGGATCGACGATCCAGACCCGCCCCGACTTCACCTGGCCGGCGGCCGCCACCTCGCCGATCTCCTCGGCATAGAAGTGGTCGTTCGGGTAGCGCTCCTGGACGGCGCGCATGACCAGGTCTTCACAGAGATGGTCCACCTCCGTCACGACGTCGCGCGGCCCCTTCGCCTGGATCTGCTCGAGGCGCTCGTATCGCTCCATCTGGATTCGGCCGGCTTCGTGGGCCAGGTCGATGGCCAGCTCGAGCTCCGGCCCGAAGGCTTTCGACTGGCCCAGCCGGCCCCGATCCGCCTTCGAACGAGAGGCCGAGTCAGACCTCATCAGCTCGCGATCCCCGCCTCGAGGGCGATCTCGATCGTGCGCTCGATCGACCGGTTCAGCTGGTCGAGCGGCAGGTAGGACTCCTCGGCGGTCGACTCCTCGGAGTCGATGGCGTCCAGCTTGACGCCGTCAGGCGTGGACAGGGATGGGATCCCCGATTGACGAAGGACGTCGCTGACCGTCAGGATCGTGGCCGCGGCCACGTCCGCCCCGGCCGCCTTTGCCCGGGCGGCCAGGTAGTACAGCACCGACGTCTCCATCTCGAACGCCAGAACGCCGCGGCTGCGCCACTTGGAGAAATAGTCCGCGTCCGGGTTGTAGAAGACGTCGACGGTCGCGACCTGCCCGACATGCGGCTTCAAGCCCTGCTTCTCGGCCGTCTCGACCAGGGCGCGGATCAGGCCGAAGTCGGCGACGGGAGCGTACGGGTCGCCGTGGAGGTAGGTCCGCGTGGCACCGTCCACCGGCGCCGCGGCCGTGGCGATGACGATCTCACCGGTCTTGATGCCGGGCCCGATGCCTCCGCACGTCCCGACCCGGATCAGGCGCCTGGCTCCCAGGCGCAGCAGCTCTTCGACGACGATGGCGATGCTGGGGGCACCCATGCCGCTGGTCTGCACGCTGACGGGCAAGCCCTTGTACGTCCCTGTGTATCCGAGCAGGCCGCGGTGGGAGCTGACCTGGCGAGCGGCGCCGGGTCCGCCGTCGAACTTCTCCGCGATCCGGGTGGCACGGTTGGGGTCGCCGGGCAGAAGGACGACAGGGGCGTAATCCTCTGACTCGGCCCGGAGGTGTATCTGAGGCATGGGGTGCTCCTGCTCCTTGCGGCTGCTGACCGGCGGGGCGCCAGGCGGACGGGCGCCGACGCCGGCCCAACCAGATTCTAGGGGCTACAGGCTTCGCCGAAGGGCCGGAAGATGGGGCGATGCCCCTCCCCTCTACGACCGAGTCTAGCGGACCGCCCTGACCCACGAGTCGACCGTCGATCACCGTGACCGCTTGGCCGTTTCGGGCGGCCGATCCCGGCCGCGACGGCCTGCATCCGGGCCAGCCGCACCACGGAAGCCGCCGGACATGCGTCGGCCGGATCACCGCGGATCGGCAACCTGCCTGGCGCGTCGACCTGACGCGACGGGATCGGGACGGTCGCACGTAGCCGTCGAGACCGGTCTGGTGAGGAGCCGTGAGGTTTGGTGTGGACAAACCGTGGAAAACCTGAGATACATATGCACAGACAACCATCGCGATCGCCCGTTTCCATCGTCTTGTACGGACCACCCAAGCGACCCCGTGCCCTTGGAGACCAGTATCGCCGCTGGATAGCTCGACAGTTGAGACTCCTGGCCCTCGGTTTGGCCGGTCCCGTCTCCCGGCCAGGGTGCCCGCCACGAGGGTCAATCGTGAACGAGGAACCAGCGTGAGGTTCGTCCGAGTTCGGCCAGGGGCGGTCGAGCGTCTTCTATGGTCTGGCGATAGCAGGCTCGTCACGCAGGTTGCGCAGCACCTGCCGCAGGCTCGAATAGTCGAGCTCGCGGACTCGGGCTGGTGTGTCCTGGCGTGCGCCGAGGCACTGACCGAGGAACTCGTCACCCGACTGGCCCAGGCGTCCACCTACGGCCTGGCCGATGTCGACCCGACCGAGCCGCCGGCCGTCCGCTACGTCGTAGCTCTCGGCCAGGCAGTGCGGATGTCAGGACTCGGCAATCGCATCGGAATGGACGAGACGCCGGAGATCGCCAAGCGAAAGGTGCTCGACTACTTCTTCGCCCTCAAGGAGAACCATCACGTCGAGTTCCAGCCGATCGTGGACCTCCGGACGATGCGTGCGCACGAGTGGGAATGCCTCTTCCGACCTCAGATGCCGATGCTGCCGCAGACGATCAGCTCCATAGTCGACGCGGCTCTCGTCGCCAAACGCCCCGTGGATTTCGACACTTTCGTCGTCGAAGCCACGTTCGCGCGGATCGCCGAGGTCGTCAAGATCTCGCCCATCGGAAGCCGCATGCGCTTCGGCATCAACTTCCTCCCCGCCAGCCTGCTGTCCCCTTACTTCGAGGCAAGCGCCCTTGCCGACCGAGTCCGAAAGGCCGGCCTCTCGCCGCGCCAGGTCGTAGTCGAATGCACGGAGCAGCAAGCCTTCGGAGACGTCCCGCACCTCAAGAAGCAGGTCCGTGCGCTCCGCCGGCTGGGATTCGGCTTCGCCATCGACGACGCCGGAGCCGGCTATGCGAGCTTCAACGTGATCGCCGCCCTCGAGCCCTCCATCATCAAGATCGATCGCCAGATCATCTGGCGGATCGGCAACAAGGACAGCGAGGCCAAGAAGGCGCTCGTGGAGGCGTTCGTGTCGTTCAGTCGGAGGATCGGAGCCCAGGTAGTCGCCGAGGGAATCGAGAACCGCCGCGACCTGGCCGCCCTGCAGGAGCGCGAGGTGGACTTCGGGCAGGGCTTCCTGCTGGGCCGGGCCTCCACGCTGCCGAGCCAGCCGCGCAGGATCCGCGCCCTCCGCTCGCTGCCGCTGGTGATGCCCACCGTGACCGGCTGGGAGGGAGCGGTCGCCACCCCCGCCGCTTCGACCCGCTAGCCACGGACGCCGCACGGCGGCGAGGGCGGCTCGATACACGCCCGCGCGGCGTCGGCGCTACCATCGGGGCGACCCGCGATCCGCCACCGCCTCGACCGCCCATCGGATACGACTCATGACTGCCATCGACCCCCACGCCGCCTCGGTCTCTCCGACCCTTTCGCCGGCGGCCCGTCGCTTCCTGGAGGCGCCTCGATTCGGGGTCGTGGCCACGCTCAACCCCGACGGCAGCCCCCTGCAGGCGGTCGTCTGGTATCTCCTCGACGGCGACGAGATGGTCTTCAACAGCCGCCTCGGCCGTCGCTGGCCGTCCAACCTGGGGCGCGACCGCCGCGTCGCCGTCACGGTGGCCGACGGCTACGACTACATCGAGATGCGCGGCCGGGTCGAGATCGACGAGGACCCGGAGCTCGGTCAGGCCGTCATCGCCTCCCTGGCCCGCCGCTACCAGAAGAACCGGGGGACCGCCGAGGCCCAGATCGCGGGCTTCCGCAAGGAGCGTCGGGTGACCTTCCGGCTGCGCCCGGACCGAGTCTTCGAACGCCTCAGCTGACGAGCGGCGCCGACGAGCGACCGGACGTGCCGCCGGAGAAGGAGAGACACATGGCCCAGCCGAAGATCGGCTACGCGGCGATGCTGGAGCAGTTCGGGCCGGGGGAGGTCCTCGACCTGTGCGCCCGGGCGGAGGCGGCCGGATTCTCCGGCGTCATGGCCGCGGACCACTTCCAGCCCTGGACGCCGCGACAGGGCCAGGCGTCATTCGTCTGGGAAGTGCTGGCGGTGGCCGGTGCTCGCACGAAGGGCGACCTGGGCCCTGGCGTCACGTGCCCGTCCTTCCGGATGCACCCGGCCGTCGTCGCCCAGGCGGCGGCCACCCTGGAGGTCATGTACCCGGGGCGAACGTGGCTGGGTCTTGGTTCAGGCGAGGCCCTCAACGAGCACGTCGTGGCCGGCTACTGGCCCGAGACCCCGGAGCGGATCAACCGCATGTTCGAGGCCATCGAGATCATTCGAAAGCTCTTCTCGGGCAAGGACGTCAAGCACGAGGGCCGCTACTTCAAGCTCGAGACGACACGTCTGTGGACGATGCCCAGCGTCCCGCCGCCGATCTACATCGCGACCGCCGGCCCTATCACTGCCAAACGGACGGGGGCGCTTGCCGACGGCCTGATCACCGTCGGCGCTCCGGAGGGGAAGATCGAGATGATCTTCGAGAAGTGCCGCGAGGGTTGTCGCGAGGCCGGCCGCGATCCCGAGCGGTTCAAGTACATCCTCCAGCTGCACCTGTCCTGGGCCGAGACGGACGAGCAGGCGGTGGGCAACGCGATGGAGGAGTGGCCGAACGGCGGGATGAAGTTCCCGAAGGCGGACATTCGCTCACCGGGCGACTTCGAGGAGATGGCCAAACTGGTCCGGCCCGAGGATTTCCAGGGCCGTATGGTGATGTCGGCCGATCCGGAGATCCACCGCCGCGAGATCCAGAAGTTCCTGGACATGGGCTTCGACCAGATCTACCTCCACAACGTCGGCCGGAATCAGGCCGAATGGATGGAAGTCTTCGGCCGCGAGGTTCTGCCGAAGCTGTCAGCCTGAGCAAACGGGGAGACGCCACGTGCCCGACGTCAAGCTAGGACTGCTCTGCTGGAACCAGTACACGGACTGGCCGTCGCTGCTCGATGCCGGCATTCGGGCCGACCGGCTCGGCTACGACAGCCTGTGGGCCTGGGACCACCTGTACCCGATCATCGGCGATCCTCACGGACCGTTCTACGAGGGCTGGCTGACGATAACGGCCTGGGCCGCCGCCACGACCGACATCAGGGTCGGGCTAATGGTCGGCGCCAATCCCTTCCGGAACCCGGCCCTCGTCGCGAAGATGGCCACTACGCTCGACCATATCAGCGGCGGACGGGCCTACCTGGGCATCGGCGCTGCCTGGAACGACAACGAAGCCGCGGACTTCGGCGTGGATTTCGGGTCCGGGCCGCCGGAGCGGCTGCGCTGGCTGGCCGAGGCGCTGCCGGTCATGCGCGGCATGCTTCGCGGCGATGCGCCCACGGCGACGGGCCCGCTGTACCACGCCGTTCACGTCCGCAACGACCCGCCGCCGCTCCAGCCGCGACTGCCGATCCTGGTTGGAGGCGGCGGTGAGCAGGTGACGCTCAAACTGGTGGCGCAGTACGCCGACGCCTGCAACCTCGGCGGCGGCTTCGAGACGGTCAAGCGCAAGGAGGAGATCCTGCGCCGCCACTGCGAAGCCGTGGGCCGCGACGAGCGCGAGATCGAACGCACGGCGGGGGTCGGCATTGTAGTGATTCGAGATTCGCACGCCGAGGCGGAACGGGTATACCGGCGTCTCTTCGAGGTCAACCGAATCGGACAGCTCTGGCAGGACCAGCCGGTGGGCACCCCCGAGGAGGTCGCCGAGATGCTCGCGCCGTACCTCGGCATCGGCTACCGTCACCTGGTAGTCGGCCACCCGGCCCCGTACGACGAAGAGTCGGCGATCCGCCTGGCGGGGGAGGTCCGGCCGGCGCTCGAGGGCGTGGGCTGAAGCTCGCCGGGTGCCTGCGACCGACGCGGAGCGGCCCGGGGACACGGGCGTCGGCGGGCGCTACGCTGGCGCGGTCCGCGTAGCTGCCGATCATTGCGGAGGAACGATGCGCGTCGTCTGTCTGGCCGGGGGTGTCGGCGGAGCGAAGCTGGCCGACGGGCTCCAGCAGTCCTTGGCCCCCGGCGAGCTGACGGTCATCGTCAACACCGGCGACGACCTGGAGCGCCACTCCCTGACCATCTGCCCGGACCACGACACCGTCCTCTACACCCTGGCCGGCATGGCCGAATCGGCCCAGGGCTGGGGAATCGCCGGCGAGACCTGGCAGGTAATGGACCAGCTCACCAGGCTGGGCGAAGAGACGTGGTTCCGGCTCGGCGACAGGGACATGGCCACGCACCTCTTTCGAACCGCGAGGCTGCGGGCCGGCGCCCGGCCGACCGAGGTGGCGCTCGAGATGGCTCAAGCCCTGGGCGTTCGATCGCGCGTGCTGCCAATGACCGACCGGCCCGTTCGGACCCGAGTCCGGACCGACGATGGCTGGCTAGATTTCCAGGACTACTTCGTCCGGCTGCGCCAGAGCCCCGAAGTTCGCGAGGTTCGATTCGAGGGCATAGAGTCGGCGGCGCTCACCCCAGAGGTCCGGCAGGCCATCCGCTCGGCCGAGGCGATCCTCGTCGCGCCATCCAATCCGATCGTCTCCATCGAGCCGATCCTGGCCGTGCCGGAGCTGCTCGCGGAGATCGTGGCGGCCCGCTCTCGCGGCATCCCGGCGGTCGGAGTCTCCGGCATAGTCGGCGGAAAGGCTCTGCGCGGTCCCGCGGACAGGATGATGATCGGGCTTGGCGAGGAATCCTCGGCCCTCGGAGTGGCCCGGCGATACGCCGCCCGGGAGCTGCTCGACATCTTCTTCCTCGACCGCGAGGACGCCACGCTCGCGGACGGGGTGAGATCGCTCGGGCTGGAGGTCGCCGTCACCGACACGATCATGTCGGATGTGCCGTCGCGAGGCCGGCTGGCCCGCGAGATGCTGGACGCGGCGGCCGCGTTCGGAGCCAGATCGGGCCCAACCGCCCATCCGGGGGCAGAGGCCCGGCCATGACCATCGCGGACCTCTCCCGCGTCGTCGCCCTCGTGCCGGTACGATCCCTGAGCGGAGCCAAGTCCCGCCTGGGTGAGCCACTGGATCCCGAAGAGAGAGCCGACCTGATCCTGGCGCTGCTCCACCGGACGGTCGAGGCTGGCCTGGCGGCCAAGCGCCTGGCCAGCGTGGTGGTCGTTTCGATGGACCCCGACCTTCTCGACCGGGCGCGTGCCATGGGCGCGGCCGCCCTCCGGCAGGTGACGGACGGGCTCAACGAGGGCCTGACCGAGGCCCGCCTGACCACCGGCGCCGAGGCCACGGCCGTGGTCGTGCTGCCGGCGGACCTGCCCGGCGTCTCCGGCGGGGCGATCGACCGGCTGGTCGACGCCGCGGAGCTGGCTCTGCGCAAAGCCCCGGACCGGCCCGTCGTGATCCTGGTCCCCGACCGACACGGCAGCGGCACCAACGCCCTGCTCCTTGCCCCGCCCGACGCCATCGAGTTCCGTTTCGGCGACGAGAGCCGAGCCGCCCACGCGGCGGAGGCCGGAGCCGCGGGAGCCTCGTACGTGGAACTGGACGGGCCGCTCACCTTCGACGTGGACACGCCCGATGACTTGCTCGAGGCCGATCGACGCGGCCTCGACCACGAGGCCGGCCGGTGAGCTCCGGCGCGATCGGCGAGGGCGCGGCTCCGTCTGACGGACGGCTTACGGTGATCGCCCTCGAGGGTGTGCCGGAGATCAGCCCGGGCGACGATCTGGCCGCGGCGCTCGTGGCGGCGCTGCGGGCGACGCCGGCGGCGCTGCCGCTGCTTGATGGCGATGTGCTGGTCGTGACCCAGAAGGTGGTCTCCAAGGCCGAGGGCGCCGTCGTGGACCTGACGACCATCGAGCCGCGTCCGGAGGTCGTGGCTTTCGCCGAGCGCTGGGACCGCGACGCCCGCCAGCTGGAGGTCGTCCTGCGCGAGGCTCGACGCGTCGTCCGGATGGCCAACGGCGTGCTCATCACCGAGACTTGCCATGGCTTCATCTGCGCCAACGGCGGCGTCGACGCCTCCAACGTGGGGCCGCGAAGCGGCAGCGTGGTCACGCTGCTGCCGGTGGATCCGGACGCGTCCGCCGCCGCCATACGGGCCTACGTCGAGCAGGCTCTCGGAGTGGACGTGCCCGTTCTCATCTCGGACAGCTTCGGACGGCCGTGGCGGTGGGGCATCACGGACGTGGCCATCGGCGTAAGCGGAATGCTGCCGCTGGACGACCTGCGCGGCACCCCCGACGCCGATGGCCGCATCATGCACAGCACCGTCCGCGCCGCTGCCGACGAGATCGCCACGGCTGCGGAGCTTGCGCTCGGCAAGACCGCGCGGCGGCCTGCGGCGATCGTTCGCGGGGCTCATCCGACCCGCGGCGAGGGCAGGATCGCGGATGTGTTGATGCCTCGCGAATTCGACCTGTTCCCGTGACCGGTGGCGATCCTGAGGCGAGGCCTCCCGCCCCGGAGGGCCCGGCCGCGACGCCCCTGACCGCCGTCTTTCCCGCACCCGAGCCCATCGATCTGCGGCTGACCCTGGCGCCGTTACGCCACGGCGGCGACGACCCGACGGTACGTCTCGGGCGGGACGGCGCCTGGCTGGCCCGCCGGACCGAGGCGGGCCCGGCAACGCTCCGCCTCTGGATGGAAGGCGCCTCCGGCGCAATCCGAGCCGAAGCCTGGGGCCCTGGTGCGGCCGCCGCGCTGGAAGCGGCTCCCGGTTTGGCGGGGCTGCTGGACGATCCGAGTCCGCTCGAACCGCGGCATCCACTGATCCGTGACCTGCAGCGTCGCTTCGCTGGTCTGCGGCTGCCCCGCACCGGGCAGCTGCTGCCGGCGCTCCTGCCGGCGGTCACAGAGCAGAAGGTAACGGCCGGCGAGGCCCACATCGCGTACGTCGCGATCGTCCGGCGCTTCGGGGATCCGGCCCCGGGACCGGCCGGCCTGCTCCTGGCGCCGGCAGCGGCCCGGCTGGCGGCGGTGCCCTACTTCGACCTCCATCCTCTCGGCCTGGAGCGCCGCCGGGCGGAGCTCCTGGCACGGATCTGCCGGCGCGAATCCGACATCGAGGCCTGGATGACGCTGCCGCCGGGCGAGACGTTCGCCCGCCTGCAGACGATTCGGGGCATCGGTCCGTGGACGGCCGGCGAGGCGACGCGGACCGCCTTCGGCGATCCCGACGCGGTCAGCCTCGGGGACGCCCATCTCCCCGACCTGGTGTCGTGGGCGCTGGCCGCGGAGCCCCACGGGGACGATGAGCGGATGCTCGAATTGCTGGCGCCATACAGCGGCCAGCGAGCCCGCGTGATCCGTTTGCTGGAGGTATCCGGGATCGGCATCCCGCGCTTCGGGCCGCGGTTCGCGCCCCGCCGGATCGGCCGCATCTAGCCGCGGCACCGCCCCGGCCCGCAGCTCGCGCTAGCAGCCCGCCAGGTAGAGGCAGGGATTGACCGCGTCGGAAACGTTGCCGAGCGCCCAGGGATAGCCGAGCCAGACCTCGAAATGGAGGTGCGGACCGGTGGCCTCGCCGCTCGTGCCGACGGACCCGAGACGCTGCCCGGCAGATACCTTCTGGCCCACCTTGACGCTCCAGGCCGAGAGATGGTTGTACGTCGTGTAGAGCTTGGAGTTCTCCTCGACCCAAACGACGTCGCCTCCACCGACGTAGGACCGCCAGCCGGCATACACCACCGTGCCGGCGGCCGCGGCCACGACCGGCGTCCCGTAGCTGGCCGCAATGTCGATGGCGTGATGGCCGGACCAGAAGTACTGGCTGATGTAGCTGTAGCCGGCGATGGGCCACCCCCACGAGCCGCCGGAGCTCCCACGGCTCGTCGATCCGGTACCGGACCGGGAGGCCGGCATCGGCCCGCCACTTGCGCCCGGGATGAGCAAGGTCTGGCCGAGGACGAGGTTCGTGTCCGGCAGGTTGTTGGCGTCGACGATGTCCTGCGCAGCGATCTTGTACTTGGTGGCCAGCGAGGTGAGCGTGTCCCTGGCCCCCACCTTCACGAGGAGGCCGTCTATCGGCGGAATGAGGAGCCGCTGGCCCGGGCGAATGGAGCCCGGATCGGGAAGCTGCGCCTTGTTGGCCCAGTAGACGGTCGAGGTGGCGAGGCCGAACCTGCCGGCGATCTCGCTGAGCGTGTCGCCCGATTGGACCGTGTACGTGAGCAGCAGGCTGGTGGCGTCCGTGGCCACGCCGGGGTTCTGCATCGTATTGGGGATCGACGCGTCGCCCAGGTACTGGCCGACGCCATCGGCACCAGGGCCGCCCTGCACGCCGTCGGTCGCCTGTAGCGCGGCCGCATCGAGCACCGGCGCGGCGCCGGGCAGGGCCGCGGCCGACGCGGACGAGACCACGGGCAGCGAGCTGACGACGGCCGCCGCCACGAGAAGAAGGCAGACTCCGATCGGCACGAGGCGCTCGAAGACGTCGTGGCCGGCGAGATTCTCCGCGATCCGGCGGTAAGCAGGGCGCGGCGCGGATGAACGCGCGGCGGCGGAGGTACGGCTCGCGGAAGCCCCCGGAGAACCAGGCGTGGCCGGAGTCCTGCCGCGGCCGATGAGCTCACTCACCGACTCCGAGACGGGACGAAGGATCGAGCGCAGGCCAGCCGAGGAAGGTACATGCAACGCCACCCGGGCGAGTATCCGGTTCACGGCGGCCGCTGCTAGATGCAATAGGGGCTCCTGTGCTGGACGGCTCCGAGAACGTGCGGGAGGGGCCGTGGCGATCGGCTGGAACCCTAGCAGAGCGGCGTTCCACGCGCAAACGCCACCCCGTACGGCTGCCGCCCTGCGCTCCGGCCGGCGGAAGAGGCGGCTGCACCCGGCTCGGTTCCCGGAGACGCGGCCGCATCCGGGCGGATCGTGGACCGGTGCTAACCTGTCGCCACTCGTCCCAATCCTCGATGCGCCGGCCTCCGGGCCGGCAGGGAGTCCACTTGTGAAGATCGGTCTCCAGATTCCCTCGTTCACCTGGCCCGGCGGAGACGCCGCGATCGGCCCGACGCTCGCCCGTGTCGCCGAGGCCGCGGACGCGGCCGGCTTCGACTCCCTGTGGGTGATGGACCACTTCTACCAGATCCGTGGCGTCGGCCGGCCCGAGGAGCCGATGCTCGAAGGCTGGACGGCGCTCGGCTACATGGCCGCCCACTCGAAGCGGGCGACGCTGGGGCTGATGGTGGGCGGCGTCCACTACCGCCTGCCCGGGCTATGGGCCAAGGCCGCGACGACGTTGGACGTGCTCAGCGGCGGGAGGGCGTACCTCGGCATCGGCGCCGCCTGGAACGAGGAGGAGAGTCACGGCCTGGGCTTCCCGATGCCGCCCCTCGGTGTCCGCTTCGAGATGCTCGAAGAGACCCTCCAGATCTGCCAGGCCTTGTGGCAGGGCGAGCGCGGCTCCGGGAAGCCGTTCGAAGGCAAGCACTACCAGGCCACGCGGCTGCTCAACTCACCCCAGGCGATCAGCAAGCCCCACCCGCGGATCATCATCGGCGGCGGTGGCGAGCAGAAGACGCTGCGGCTGGTGGCCAAGTACGCCGACGCCTGCAACATATTCGGAGGACCCGACCAGCTGACTCACAAGTTCGGCGTCCTGCGAGAGCGTTGTGCGGAGGTCGGCCGGCCGTTCGACGAGATCGAGCGCACGAACCTCCAGTCGGTCGACCTGGGGCGCGAGAGTCCCGCCCAAGTGATCTCGCGCTTCCGGACGCTGGCCGCGGTCGGCGTCCAGCACGTCATCTTCAACATGGCGAACGTCTGGGACCCGCGGAACATGGAGACGCTGGGCCGCGAGGTGATCCCGGCCGTCCACGACCTGGAACCACGGGCGATCTAGGAGGAGCGCCGATAGCCGCCGAACTATCGACCCCGTCTGGCTCCTCGGATCCCACCGGGCGTCGCCCGGTGAGCCGCGGCCTTCTTCATGGCGACGGCGGCCGACCCGTGCCGCCTCGGGGAGTGCTATACGCGATCCGGCCGCGCTCGCCCAACGTCGTAACGTGGCAGCCGCGCGAGGCCGTCCGGACCGCCGCCGTGACCGTCGCGGGGAAGGGCGGCACGGTCCTGGCCGGCCGCTCGCTCCGCCTGGTCGAGCTGCGTGAGACCACCGGGGCTGATCGCGGACGCTGCCTGGCTGGCGATGCCGGCCGCGCTGGCCGCGGCTTCTGTCCTTGGCGTGGCCCTGGCCCAGGCGTGAGGGGGCCCCATGACGGATTCACCTCACGAGACGCGATACTCCCCGGGAGTATCCTCGGCATGTTAGGATTGACGGCATGAGCGACGACCCCACCCCCAAGTCTCCACGCCCCCTCGGTGGCCTCAAGCTGACGTTCCTGACGCCGGCGGAAGGAGAGGGAGCCGCCCAGGCGCGCCCGCAGGCCACGGCAACGGCGGTGGCCGGAGCCGCCGTGGAGGCGCGCGTGGTCATCGTCGGATCGGGGCCGGCCGGGCTCACCGCCGCGATCTACTCGGCTCGGGCCAATCTGGCGCCGATCGTCATCGGCGGCATCAGCGGCGGCGGCCAGCTCATGATCACCAACGAGGTGGAGAACTACCCGGGCTTCCCCGAAGGCATCGGGGGCCCCGAGCTGATGGGCCTCTTCCGCTCGCAGGCCGAGCGCTTCGGCGCCCGCATCGTGGATGCGGACGTGGAGCGGGTCGATCTCAGCGCCAGGCCGTTCCGGCTCTGGGCCGCCGGCGTCGAGTATCGGGCCCAGGCCGTTGTCGTGGCCACCGGCGCCGAGGCTCTGTGGCTCGGCATCGACAGCGAGACGCGGCTGCGCGGCCGCGGAGTGAGCGCCTGCGCCACTTGCGATGGCTTCTTCTTTCGCGACAAGGAGGTTGCGGTCGTGGGCGGCGGCGACAGCGCCCTGGAGGAAGCCCTCTTCCTCACCCGCTTCGCCACGAAGGTTCACCTCGTCCATCGCCGGGACGCCTTCCGCGGCAGCAAGATCATGCAGGCCCGAGCGGCGACTCATCCAAAGATCGAGCTCCATCTCAACCGTACCGTCGCCGAGATCCTGGGCGCGGACCACGTCGAGGGGCTGCGCCTGGGCAAGACCGACGAGCCGGGCGAGGAGACCATCCGGCTGGACGGCGTGTTCGTAGCCATCGGGCACCGGCCCAACGTGGCCGTTTTTCGCGACTGGCTCGGGACCGACGAGAGGGGCTACCTCTCGACCGACGGTCACACCACTGCCTCCTCAATCGAGGGCGTCTTCATCGCGGGCGACGTCGACGACCACCGCTACCGCCAGGCCGTGACGGCCGCCGGTGAGGGCTGTCGGGCAGCCATCGACGCCGAGCGCTGGCTCGAGGCGCAGGAAGCGCTGCGGTCGGAAACTCCAGTGGCTCGCCCGGCCGAGACCGCCGCGGTGAGCGCGGCAGCGACGCCGTCGATTAGCTGAACCGCGGTGCCGCGGGGCCATTCGGCCCCTGCGTTCCGCTCGCAGCGCCGGCCGGTGGCCGCCTTGATGGCGGCGGCTCTCGGGCGGTGGGCGGTTCGGCGAAGGCCGATCGGGGCGCCGATCGGGATCTCCTGGTAGCGTCTCGGCTGAACTGGGGAGCCTGACCAGATGCGTTCCTTCTCCGGCGGCGGTCGCCACCGCTACGCCGACACCACCAACCGCGACAACCCCACCCGGCGGCCACACGAGCCGCGGACGCGGACTGCGCGCAAGATCGTCCGCTTCTTCGTGCCGTACAAGACCGAGGTCCTGGTCGTGCTGGGGGCGATCCTGCTGACGAGCGGCCTGGGCGTCATCAACCCGATCCTGCTGAAGCTCTTGATCGACGTGGCGATTGGGCATCTGGACTTCGGCCTGCTCAACCTGTTCGTCGGCCTGATGATCGTCATCCCCATCGTCTCGAGCCTGATCGGAGTGGCCCAGACCTACCTCAACAACCGCGTCGGCCAGGGCGTCATGCGCGACCTGCGCACGGCCCTGTACGGGCACCTCCAGGCGATGCCGCTGCGCTTCTTCACGGAGACGCGGACCGGCGAGATCCAGAGCCGCCTCTCCAACGACGTGGGCGGGATCCAGTCGGTGGTGACGGACACGGCGGCGAGCATCACCAACAACGTGGCCGTGGTGGTCAGCACGGTCGCGGCCATGCTGTTCATCGACTGGCGCCTGACCGCTCTCTCCCTGGTGACGCTGCCGGTCTTCGCCTTCGTGGCCAACCGCGTCGGCAAGGTGAGGCGGGCGGCATCGACCGAGACGCAGAAGTCCCTGGCCGACATGACCGCCGCAACCGAGGAGACGCTGAGCGTCAGCGGCATCCTGCTGTCCAAGACCTTCGGCCAGCAGCAGGCCTCGATCGCCCGCTTCGCCGTGCTGAACGACCGAGTCGCGGCCAACCAGATCCGCCAGGCGATGGTCGGCCGGTGGTTCTTCGCCCTGATCGGCACGATCATGTCGATCATCCCGGCCTTCGTGTACTGGCTGGCCGGCTATCTCGCCATCAATCACGATCCCCACCCGCCGACGATCGGCGACATCGTGGCTTTCACGACCCTCCAGAGCCGGCTCTTCTTCCCCCTGGGTCAGCTGCTCAGCGTTCAGGTCGAGCTCCAGGGTGCGCTGGCCCTCTTCGACCGGATCTTCGAATACCTGGAGATGGAGCCCGAGATCGTCGACGCACCGGACGCGATCGACCTGGATCCTCAGGCTGTCAGCGGCGCCGTGCGCTTCCGCGACGTGTGGTTCCGCTACCCCACGAAGGCGGCCGAGCTGGCCGTTGAAGGGGCCACGAACGGAGATGGTTCGACGGCCGAACCAGCCGGGCCGGCCGAGGCCGGAGCAAGCGCCGGCTCGGAGGCTCCCGAGGTTGCCGATGCGCCTGAGCGCGGCCGTCCATTTGCCCTGGAGGGGCTCGACTTCGAGGTCAAGCCGGGTCAGCTGGTGGCCCTGGTCGGGCCGTCGGGTGCCGGAAAGACCAGCACCACGTACCTGATCCCGCGCCTCTACGACGTCGACACCGGATCGGTGGAGCTGGACGGGCTGGACGTGCGGCGGATCAAGATCGAGTCCATTGGGCAGATCGTCGGCTTCGTGACCCAGGAGACCTACCTCTTCCACAGCTCCGTGAGAGACAACCTGCGCTACGCCCGGCCCATGGCCACCGACGCCGAGCTGGAAGTGGCCGCCCGAGCGGCCGCGATCCACGACCGGATCATGGAGCTGCCCGAGGGCTACGACACGGTCGTCGGCGAGCGTGGCTACAAGCTCTCCGGAGGCGAGAAGCAGCGCATCGCCATCGCTCGCGTGCTGCTGAAGGATCCGCGAGTGTTGATCCTCGACGAAGCCACGTCCGCTCTCGACACCGTCAGCGAGCGCCTGATCCAGCAGGCCCTGGAGGGTCTGGAGGCGGGCAGGACCACGATCGCCATCGCCCACAGGCTTTCCACGATCCTTCGGGCGGACCTGATCCTGGTCTACCAGCGAGGGCGAATCGTCGAGCGCGGCACCCACGCCGAGCTCCTGGCCGCCGACGGGCTGTACGCTCGCCTCTACCGCGAGCAGTTCGAGTCGCCCCCGGAACCGGCAGCGGCCGAGCTGGCGCCGGCGAGTTAGGCTGAATCACGACAGCCGCGACGCGAGAGGCGGACGCGGAACAGGAGGAGACGTTGGGCGAGAAGCAGGTACGCCTCAGGCACGAGGGCGGGATGCGGTTCGTGGCCCGGTCCGGCTCCGGTCACGACATCGCCATCGACAATGCCACCGGGAATACCGGCCCGCGGCCGACAGACCTCCTACTGGCCGCGATCGCCGGCTGCACCGCGATGGACGTGGTCGACATTCTCGCCAAGAAGCGTCAGGTCGTCGACGGCTACACGGTCAACGTGACGGGCACCCAACGCGAGAAGGCGCCGAACGTATTCACGGACATCACCGTGCTCCACATCGTCGAAGGCGATGTGGACACAGAGGCCGTGCGCCGGTCGATCGAGCTGTCGGCCACGAAGTACTGCACGGTCAGCGCCCAGGTCGCCGCCGGCGTGGCCCGGATCAGCTACCGCTACACCATCAAGCGGCCGGGCGCGGCAGGCGCCCCGCCGACCGAGGAATCGGGCGAGGTGGTGGTCACGGGGCCGCACAAGGACGTGCTGGCCGACTGACGGCCGGCGACCGATTCGCGCAGGACGGTGGGGACTTGAAGATCGAGGCTCCAGCGGCGGACATCATCGACACGGGCGAACCGCGAACCTGGCGCATCTGGGGCGTCGACTTCGACGCCCGCATCGTCCAGATCGTCGCCATCGCCACGATCGTCCTTATCGTCGCTTTCAACAACCGCTTCGTCGAAGCCGAGTACGACCGCTTCGTCCTGGAGTTCATCATCCCCCTCGCCATCATCGTGCTGGCATGGCGAGAGGACCCCAGGCGGTACGGCCTGCAGCTGGGCGATTGGCGGCTCGGCCTGCCCGTGACCATCGTCGGGATCGCGGGAATGGCCGTCGTGATCTGGATCTTCGGCCGGTGGCCGGACTTCCACCAGTACTACACCGAAACCATCGACGGCCGTCCGACGTGGCGCCTCGTGATCGACACCGCCGTAGACCTGTTCGCCTGGGAATTCTTCTTCCGCGGCTGGCTTCTCTGGTCCCTGGGCCGCAAGTACGGGACCGGCGCCGTCTGGATGCAGATCATCCCGTTCGCGCTCATGCATGTCTGGAAGCCCGAGATCGAGCAGCTGTCGACCGTGCTGGGCGGCGCGTTCTTCGGCATCCTGGCGTGGCGAACCCGATCGTTCGTGTGGGGCTTCCTGCTCCACTGGTTCATGATGGCCTGGGTCCTGATGGTTGCCGCCGGCTACGTCTGAGGCTGGGGGCGTGTCGTCGGCGGGCGCGCGACGCGGATACCCCGGCGTATCGACGTCGTCGGTCGCCTGCTCGTGCCGCCCGTGCGCCGTGCATGACTACTCATCAGACCGTATACTCCGCGCGCCGCGGAGCCGTCGGCCGGAGCTACGGCGCCGCCTGGACATGGACGGATCCGCTCCTCGAGAGCCTGCCGACGCAGGTGCACGACACGCCGCCGGCCACGCTGAAGCAGGAGGCCGGCCCTGAGAGCAGGCGAACCGATGCCCGGCTCGATCGATCCGACCGCCGATCCCACCGCGGCCCCCGGGCCGGCCGGACGGCCCTCGCCTGCCGCCGACTCGACCGCGTTCGATGCCGAGCGCAAGCTGACCGAGCTCTCGTTCCTCCACGAGTTCGCAAAGCTGCTGACCACGGCCCGCAACTGGGACGAGCTGATGCGGACGATCGTCGACCGCACCACGGATGCCCTGAACGTCGAGGTGTGCTCGGTCTACCTGATGGATCGCGACGGAGCTCGATTGCGCCTGGCCGCCACCAACGGCCTGGATCGCGACCAGGTCGGTCGAGTGACGCTGGCCCTGGGCGAGGGCCTGACCGGTAGCGCGGCGCTGATGGGCCAGCCGGTCGCCTCGCCGGATGTCCGGGTGGATCCGCGATTCAAGTGGGTGCCGGGGTTCGACCAATCGCAGTTCACCTCGATGCTGTCCGTACCGATGCCCTGGAACGATACGATCGTCGGCGTGGTCAACGTCCAGGCCATCGAGACCCGGACATTCTCGGCAGAGGAGGTCGAGTTCCTGGTGACCATCGGCGCTCTGCTCGGCGGGGTTGTCGAGAAGGGCCGCCTGCAGGCCGAGGCCCAGGAGCAGCTGGAGACGCTGACCGCGCTCGACGGCGCCCGGGCCGAATTGCTGGCGGTGGTGACGCATGAGCTGCGCACGCCGCTGGCGGTTGTCCGGGCGTATGTGGATCTTCTGGCCGATGCCGCCGCGGACGCAGCCGGCGGTGCCGCGGTCGGCGGTCCGGACGCGATCGCCGGTCCGCCTCCCAACCCCGCCCTCGTCGAGGAGTGGCGTGCACAGGCGATCGCCCAGGTGACGCGGCTGGATCGGCTCGTGGACTCGATCCTGGCCTCCATCCGGGGCGAGGGTCTGGCCGCCGGACTGGCCCGCGCCCCCTTCGACGTCGCCCAGGCCGTCAACGACACGATCGGCGAGATGAGGCCGCTGCTGCGCGGCCACCCGCTCCGCCGGGCCGGGACGCGGGAGGCGCTGATGGGGATCGGCGACGAGGGCCGTTTCCGCCAGGTCCTGGAGCACCTCCTGGAGAACGAGGTCAAGTACTCGCCGGAGGGCGGCTCCGTCAGCGTGGGAGCCTGGATCAAGGACGGCGAGATCCAGGTCTACGTTACCGACGACGGGCCCGGCATCCCGGAGTCGGAGTGGGAGTCCGTCTTCGAGGCTTACGTCCGCACCGCCCATCGGCCGCGCGGCTCCGGGATCGGGCTGTATGCCGCCCGACGGCTCATGGGAGCCATGGGTGGCCGAGTCTGGCTCGAGTCGAACGGGTTCGGCGGCAGCCGCTTCATGGTCGCCGTGCCCCAGATGCGCCAAACTGACGGGGGCACCGCCGGTCCGGAGGCAGGTGTCATGTCGGAGGCAGGGCCGGAGGCGTAGCGCCGGAGCGATGATATCGAGGTGAACCGAATGGGTCCGCGTGGGGAGACGAGCCTGCTGGTCCTCATCGTCGACGATGAGCCCGCCATGGTCGGTGCCGTCTCGGCCCTAGTCGGACGCGCCGGTCACCGCGTCGTCACCGCCTACGACGGCAACACCGCACTGCGCCGTTTCTCCGAGGAGCGGCCGGATCTGGTGCTCCTGGACCTGGCCATGCCGGGCCTGGACGGTGTCGAGGTCTGCCGGGCGATCAGGCGCATGTCGCAGACGCCGATCATCGTCCTGACGGGCGAGGCCGACGAGCGGGCCAAGGTCGAGGCGCTCGACACGGGGGCAGACGACTACGTGGTCAAGCCCTTCGGCAAGCAGGAGCTGCTGGCCCGCATCCGGGCCGTCATGCGGCGCCGCGGCAGCGAGGCCGGGCCGCGTGGCGTCGTTGAGCTGCGCTGGGGGTCCATAGTCCTGGACCGGGGCCGCCACACCGCCTCCGTCACGGACGTGCAGCTCGTTCTCACACGCACCGAGTACAGCCTGCTGGCGTCGCTGGTCGCGGCGGCCGGCCAGGTCGTTTCGCATAGCGCCCTGCTGAACGCCGGATGGCCCGGCGAGCCCAACCCGGATCCGCAGTGGCTGAAACCGCACCTCGCCCGCCTGCGCTCCAAGCTCGGGGCGGCCGGCGCGCCGGTTCCGGCCTCGGTCCGCGGCGTGGGCTACAGACTGGAAGAGACCGGGTAAAGCGACCGGCGGTGGCATCAGGGGCCGCCTCGGCCGCTAAGCCAGAAACCACGAACCCGCGCGCGGACGCCTCAGGCCGAGGCAGATTCCAGCGGCAGGATCCGATGAGGCAGGTCCACGCAGTCCACCCGGCAGCCGCGCCCGTCCCGGCCTGGCTGGCCCCAGAAATGACGCCAGGCCGCGTCCGGACCGTACTCACCGCCATCTGAGAGCGACTCGCGCGCAGTCAGGCGACAGCCGCATGCGGCGCAGGTCAGCACGAGCGAATCCTCGCGGTGGAGGGCGCGCGGCGCCGCCCCCTCCCCCGCCGGCTCGTATTCGTGGAGCTTCATCGACACCCTCCGCGGCGAGCAGGCTCACCCGATTGGAGCCTACGACCGCGGCGGCCGGAGTACGATGCCGCGGCGGTATCGATTCGGTGGCGGAATGGGACGGCGGCCCGCCTGGACTCCCAGCCGAGCGCTGGCGGCGGCGAGGGCGAGGGCCGCGCGGCCCGAAGTAGTCCGCGCATGACCTCGCAGCTCGCCAGCGCGCCGTCCAGCGCGGCCGCGGCCCGAAGCTCCCCGGGGAGCGCGGCATCGCCCATGATCGTGACCGCGACCGAATCGTCCGACGTGGCCAGGGCCGCGGCGACCGGCGCGAGCCGCCGCCTCCGAAAGGCCGGCCGCTAGGCCAGGCCGGAAAGGGGCTCGGCCGCGGTCGGCGCGGGCGTTCTGTGGTCCCGGGGCAGGGCGACGAGCCCGATCAGGCCGCCGACCACCGCGCAGGCGGCTCCGCCTCCGAAGACGCCGAGCGGACCGGCTGCGGCGTAGAGCAGGCCGCCCAGGAGGTTCGCCAGGATCGCCGCAACGCCGAAGCCGGCCGCCTGAAGGAGCGTCTGGCCGGTCGCTTGGAGCCGGTCGGGGAGGATCCGAGAAACGGTCAGAACCAGCGACACGACGACGCCGCCGAAGAAGATTCCCGAGACGAACCGGGTTATGAGGATCGGGCCGGCGTCGACGAGCACGACCCAGCTCAGCATGCACGCCGCGAACCCAGTCGCCGATACGAACAGGACCGACCGCACGCCGAACCGGGCGACGAGCCAGCCGGCCAGGATCAGCCCAGGCACCTCGGCCAGGGAGCCGATGCCGTTGGCGAGGCCGACCTCTACGGCTCCACCGCCCAGGTCCGAGATCCGCAGCGAGATGTACGTGGCGGACGCCATGACTCCCATGAACACGAAGATGACCGAGAGCAAGACGGCCAGCAGCCTGGGCCGTATCTTGAGCGCCTCCCCGACCGAGCCGAGACGCCCGCGGTCCGTCACCTGGCGTTCGCGCCCCTCCAGCACGTGGCGTTCGTTCCGGCGACGCTCGCTGTCGCGGCCCATGGGCACGAATTGGGCCGACACAAAAGTCATGGCCATCGTCACGAAGTACAGGAATGGGGCGGCCATGTAGCCGGTCTGGCTGTAAACGATGCCGCATCCGATCGCTCCCCCGGCCGCCCCGAGGCTGGTCAACAGCCGGAGCCGCGAGTATTCGCGCGAGGCGTCGGTCAGGACCGGCATGGCCATGGCGTCGGTGAGGGCCAACGTCGGGCCGCCGCCGGCGCTCAGAACCACCTGGCAAAGGATCACCGCCGCGACGGGGAGTGGCGCGCTCAACCCCAGCGCAAAGATGGCGGCGGGAATGCAGGCGACCTGGAGCGCTCGTCGCGGCCCGCTGACGATGTCGCCGATGTGGCCCCAGGTCGGCAGGGCCATCGTGAAAGCCAGCGAGCCCAGGCTCGTCGTCAACCCGATGAGGGCCGGACCGAATCCCTTCGCCTGCAGCAATACGGGCACGAAGCCATACAAGGCGCCGACGGCAAGCCCGTTGCAGACGTAGAGAGCCCGCAGCCAACCCACATGCGGATGGTATCCGCTCGCGGATTCGCCCTGCTCATCGGCCGTACGTAATTCGAGCACGACGACCGTCAGGGCTTCCCGGCCCGCCACGGGTATCATCCGACGATGGCCCACACCTCGAGCCGCGTCGACTGGCTGCTGTTCGCGCTCCTCGGCGCCATCTGGGGCAGCAGCTTCATGTTCATCAAGATCGGCGTCGGCTACGTCGGCCCGCTCGAGCTGGTCAGCTTCCGGCTGTTCTTCGGGGCGGCAACCCTGGCAGCCATCGTCCGCCTCGCCGGCGAGCCGCTGCCCCGAGATCGTCGCATGATCGGGCACCTGCTCGTGCTCGCCGTCTTCAACGTGGTCATCCCGTTCTCGCTGATCACGTGGGGCGAGCAATCGATCCCGTCCGGCGTCGCCGCGATCCTCAACGCCACGATGCCGCTGTTCACGATCGTCGTCGCGGCCCTCGCCATCGGCGAGTCGATCTCGACGCGGCGCGTGCTCGGCTTGCTGGCCGGTTTCGCCGGCGTCGTGGTCGTGGTAAGTCGCAACATCGGTGGCGGCAACATCGCCGGGGAGCTGGCGGTCACCGCGGCGGCGTGCTCGTACGCGTGCGCCACGGTATATGCCCGGCGCCACGTTGGTCACCTGCGGCCGATGACGATCGCCCTGGGCCAGGTCGGCCTGGCCCTGCCGATCGTCCTCGCCATGGCCCTCTTAGTCGAGCATCCGTGGACGGTGGCGCTGCGGCCCGAGCCGATCCTGGCCACGCTTTGGCTCGGCGTCCTGGGCTCCGCGGTCGCATATCTCATCTCATTCCGGCTGCTGGCTCGCTGGGATGCCACGCGGGCGTCGATGGTCACGTACCTCCTGCCGATCGTGGGCGTCACCCTCGGCGCCGTCGTCCTGGGCGAGCAGGTGGATGCGCGGGTGGTCGTTGGGACGGCGCTCATCGTCGGGGGCGTGGCGCTGGTCAACCTGCGGCGATCGCGAGCGCCGAATCCGCGCCCGAAAGGCGCGCCGGCCGAGGCCTGATCTTCGCCTGTTGCCTCCGCGGCTGACATGCCCTAACTTGCAGCCAAGGAGGGCTGACGTGGCGAAGGACGATCACGGCCGCCATGGCGGCAAGAAGTCTGAGGCGAGCGCCGCGGCAAGAACGGCGGCGGCTCGGACGGCCGCCCCGCCGGGGGCCGCCTTCGTCGAGTCGGAGAATCGGGCCGCCCGGGCCGCGGCCAACGAGACCGTCGCCCGCGAGAGGAAACTCCTCCGCTCCAAGACGGCCAGGCGCGAAGCCAGGACGATCGCCCGGGTCGACAGCGTCGACGAATCGGCCGGGGATCTGGAGGAGAAGCGCCGCCAGAAGCTCAACCCCAAGTTCTACGCCAGCGAACTGGCCCGCCTCGAGGTGGAGCTGGTCAAGCTTCAGGAGTGGGTCAAGGCCAACGGCCTCAAGGTCGTGATGCTCTTCGAGGGCCGGGACGCGGCCGGCAAGGGTGGCACGATCAAGCGGGTGACCGAGGCTCTGAATCCTCGCGTCTGCCGGATCGTCGCCCTGGGT
>JBGQBD010000022.1:0-26937 GCA_041494645.1 Candidatus Limnocylindria bacterium | reverse complement strand
CCATCGCGGCTAGGGCCGCGATGTCCCGCCCTCCAGAGTACAGCCGGGACTCGCATCACTTACATCGTGGGCTTTTGGGCGCTGTCGGGCTGTCACTGGTCCGTACTATGCCCACGCTCAGCACCGGTGTCAAACTTGCCCTGGAACGCTTTGTCTTCGCCAACCCGGGTTGGGCCGCGCAGCACCCGGACCAAGTGCCCTGCTTCGGAGCGCAGCACGATCGAGGCAGTGAGCCGTTGAGCCTCCAGTTGCCCGTCGTGCCGTCGGGCGCTCGCGGCCGGGTTGCGTCGCAGCTTGCTCCGGTTGCCTCTTCCGCCCGGGCGACGGCCACCGCTCCCGAGGGCGGCCCCTGCCGCACGATTAGTCGACCCACCAGTCGCCCATGTTCCATGAGCCACCGGCGGTTGTCGGGCCGCCGGCGAAGTTGTGAAGCCGGGCATTGACGAGCCAGATGTCCTTGCGGAAGTAGAGCGGGAGTTCGTACGTGTTCTTGTCCGAGCCGTAGATGTCCTGGATCGCGAACATGGCGTCCCGAACCTGGTTGAAGTCCACGCTGGAAATGACCCTCCCATACGCCTGATCCAGCGCGGCAAGGCTGATGCGGGTCACGTTCGCGCCGGTGTTCGGTGGGTTGTCCGGGATCTCGTCCGACCGGTACCGGAAGTACCCGGGGAGCGGATCGATCGGTGGTGACTGGAGGGAGAACTCGGCCACGTCGAAGTTGCCGTGGCGAAGGTTGCACTGCGTGTCGGGCTTGGTGGCGCTCCAGAGGCCGAAGACGTCCGCATCGGACTTTGTGGCCACGTCGACCTTGATGCCAATCGCCCCGAGCTGAGAGGTCACGAGCTTGAGTGTGTCGACTCGGAACTGGCGCGTATCGGTGCAGTAGGTCAGCTCGAGGAGCTGGCCCGCCTTGGACAGGTAGCCGTCCGCATTCTTCGCCCACCGGGCATTGGCGAGCAGCGTGGAGGCCGATGTCGGATCGGCAGTCGTGGAGCCGCCGACGGGCTTGTAGTACCAGGCCAGCCGCGAGATGAAGTCGTTGCTCACCGCGACGTTGCCGGCCAGCGGCCCGGTGGCGATGGCCGGGCGATCCGTCGCGCGCTTGATGGCCTCGATGATTGTGGTGTAATCCGCCCCGAACTTGTCCTTGAGGCTCTTGGTGTTGAAGGCCAGGAGCTCGTACGTCAGCGAGTCGTGAACGACCTGACGGCTCGTGTCGACCCCGGCCAGCAACGGGATGTCCGGGCTGCTCAGGCCCTGACCGACGTCGTAGTCGCCGGCCCGAAAGCCGGCGATCATCTTGCCCGCGTCGCCGTAGAACCTCCAGGTCACCGACGAAAGCCACGGCGCGTGCCCTCCGATGGTCGACCAGTTCGGATTCGGCATGAGGGTTATCTGGGCAGGAGCCTTGGCACTGGCACTGACCGGGATGTACGGGCCGCTGTAGACACCTGAGCTGAGGCGGCTCAGCGGATACAGCTTGGTCGGAGCGTCCTGGACGGCCACGGTAGAGATGTAGTGGGCGGGCAGAACCGGAGACATGAGACTGAGGTAACCCTCATACACCTTGCTGTAGTGGATGACGCAGGTGGTTCCGGTACCGCCGTCGATGCCCGAAATGTCTTGCCAGCCGACGGTTCCACGAACCTGCGCCAGCGCGGTGTTGGCCAGGTCCACGTTCCACAGCCACGTGGCCTTGACGTCGTCGCAGGTGATGGGCTGGCCGTCGGACCACTCCATGCCGGGCTTCAAGTTGAAGGTCACGTCCATGCCCGAGCCGTTGAGGGTGACGCCGCCGTTGTGGAGAGTCGGAACGTTGGTGGCCAGATCGGGCGCGTAGCGCAGATCGGGTGTGACCGTTAGCAGGCCGTCGAACATGCTGGCCGCGACCTCGAGATCGACCCCGCTCAGGGCGTAGTAGGGATTGACCGTGCCCGGGTATTGCATCTCGGCAAGGACGACCGAGCCGCCGCTCTTGCCCGGCGTGGCCGCGTACGTTGAGCCGGTCAGCTGGATCGATGCCGCAGTGGGCGACGCGATGGGCGAGGTGACCGTAGCCCCCGTCGACGCGCCCGGCTCGGAAGGCGCGGCCGTCTTGGTCGACGGCGAGCAGGCGCCTGCCGCCAGGACCGCCGCCACGAGCGTCAGGCCCAGCCGTTCACGCATCCAGGAGCCTCCCCAACGTACCGTGGCATTCGGCGCGGCCCTGACTTCAATCGGGACAGGGCGTCTGGCTGCCGGTCATCGTCCGCCACCTGAGGTTCGGCTGGCGCGCTGCCGTCGTCTCGTCGAGACGGCGCACCGGCGACCCGTGTGGCGCCTCGTGGAGCAGATCCGGGTCGGCGCGAGCCTCGGCCACGATCGCCCGCAGGGCGTCGACGAAGGCGTCGAGCGTCTCGAGCGCCTCCGTCTCGGTCGGCTCGATCAGGAGGGCCTCCTCCACGGTCAGCGGAAAGTAAATCGTGGGCGGATGGAAGCCGTAGTCGATCAGCCGCTTGGCCACGTCCAGGGTGCGAATCCCGGTCTCCGCCTTCAGGGTAGCGCCCGAAGCCACGAACTCGTGCATGCAGTGCCGTTCGAAGGGCACGTCCAGGACGTCGGCCACGCGGGTCTTGAGGTAGTTGGCCGCCAGGACGGCGTCCTCGCTCACCTCACGCAGCCCCTGGGCGCCGTGGGCCCGAATGTAGGCGTACGCTCGGACCAGGACGCCGGTGTTGCCGACGAAGGCCCGCACCCGCCCGATGCTCTCCGGCCGCTCTCCGGGCCTCTCCAGGCGGAAGCTGCCATCCGCCTCGCGAAGGACCCTCGGGGAAGGAAGGAACGGCATCAGCTTCTCCCCCACTCCGACCGGCCCGGCTCCTGGCCCGCCGCCGCCGTGGGGCGTGGAGAACGTCTTGTGGACGTTGATGTGCATGGCATCGAAGCCGGCCTCGCCGGGCTTGAAGCGGCCCATGATGGCGTTCAGGTTCGCGCCGTCCATGTAGGCCAGGGCCCCGGCCGCGTGGACGGCTTCGAGCAGCTCGCGCAGGCGCGACTCGAAGAGGCCGAGGGTCGAGGGGTTGGTGATCATGACCGCTGCCGTGCGACGCCCAAGGGCCGCCGTGAAGGCCGCGACATCGACGCCGCCGTCCGGAGCCGACGGGATCGTGATCGTCCTGAAGCCCGCCATCGATGCGGTCGCGGGATTGGTGCCGTGGGCGGAGTCCGGGACGAGGACATCCGTCCGCTCGAGGTCGCCGCGGCTCTGGTGGTAGGCCCGGACCATGAGTATTCCGGTGAGCTCGCCCTGGGCGCCGGCCGCTGGCTGGAGCGTCACGGCCTTCATGCCGCCGATCTCGGCCAGCGCCTGCTCCAGCTCCCACAGGAGCTGCAGCGTGCCCTGGGCCAGCTCATCCGGAGCCAGCGGGTGCAGTGAGGCGAAGCCTGGGAGCCGAGCCGCCCATTCGTCGATCCTGGGGTTGTACTTCATCGTGCACGAGCCCAGCGGATAGAAGCCCGTATCGATGGCGTAGTTGAGCTGGCTCAGGTTGACATAGTGCCGGGTCAACTCCGGCTCGGACATCTCGGGCAGCCGGGGGCCTTCCGAGCGGAGCTGCTCGGCGGGGATGCGGGATAGGGCGTCCTTGGGCGGGTGCGGGATCTTGCCCCCGCCGCGCCCCGGTCGGGACCGCTCGAATATGGTGGGGCCGAGGCGATCGCGGACGGCGGTCATCGGGCGTCCTCCCCGGCCGGACCGGCGGTCGAGCCGGCCGGCGAGCCGCCGGCCGGACCTTCCAAGCTCGGCTGCCGTCCCCTCTCCATCTCCTCGCGCAGGGCCCGGCCGAACAGGGCGATCTCCTCGGGTTTGGTCACCTCCGTGGCGCAGACCAGCAGCGCGTCGGCGAGGGCCGGGTCGGCCGGCTCGACCTGAGCCAGTGGGAGCCCGGCCAGGACGCCACGGCCCAGGAGGCGGCGATGAACCTCGACGGCATTAGGGACTCTGACGGCGAACTCGTTCAGGTAGGGGCCGGGATGCAGCCGCGGAGCTCCCGCATCCGCCAGCGCGCGCTCAAGCTCGGCTGCGCGGGCCGCCCCGAGAGCGGCCACGTCTCGCAGCCCGTGGGGCCCGATGGCGGCCAGGTAGATTGCCGCGGCCAGAGCGCACAGCGCCTGGTTGGTGCAGATGTTGCTCGACGCCTTCTCGCGGCGGATGTCCTGCTCCCTCGCCCGAAGGGTCATCACGAAGGCCCGCCTGCCGTCGACATCCGACGTCATGCCGATGAGCCGGCCGGGTATCTGGCGAACCAGTGCCTCCCGGCAGGCCAGTATCCCCAGATACGGCCCGCCGAACGCGAGCGGAATGCCGAGCGACTGCCCCTCCCCGGCGGCGATGTCGGCGCCATGCTCACCGGGCGGAGTGAGGACGGCCAGCGAAACCGGCTCCACGACCGACACGAAAAGGGCCCCGGCGGCATGGGCGAGTCGGGCGACCTCGGCCATCGGCTCCAGGAGGCCGAGGAAGCTCGGGTTCGCCACCACCACGCCGGCGACGGGGTGATCCGCGTCGGCCAGCATCAGCTCCAGTGCCGCGAGATCGGTCGTTCCGGCTGCCGGGCCGTCGGCGACGAGGGGGATCTCGTCGGCCACGAGCGATGCTCCGCCGAAGTAGGTGCACACGGTCTGGCGGTAGTGCGGGTGGACGCCGCGGCTGATCAGGATCCGTTCGCGACGCGTCGCCCGGCAGGCCATCAGGGCACCCTCGGCCGTGGCCGTCGCGCCGTCGTAGTGGGACGCCGAGACGACGTCGAGGGCGGTCAGCTCGGCCAGGAGCGATTGGTACTCGTAGACCGTTTGCAGCGTGCCCTGGCTGATTTCGGGCTGGTAGGGCGTGTAGGCGGTGTAGAACTCGCCGCGAAGCAGCAGCTGGTCCACCGCAGCCGGCACGAAATGGCGGTACGCCCCGGCGCCGAGGAAGCTGACCAGGTCGACACGGTTGCGGTCCGCCAGGGTGCGCAGCCGGTCCGACAGCTCCACCTCCGATTCGGGCGGCGGCAGGTTAAGGCTCGACGCCCGCAGGGAGGACGGAATGTCGGCGAAGAGGTCGTCCACGGAGGCGATTCCGATGGCGGCCATCATCGCGGCCCGGTCTTGCGGCGTATGAGGTCCGTAGGCCATCGACTGAGCTCCCTTCCGGGCTCGTCTGGAGGGGGGCGGCGTGGCTATCGCACGACTACGCGGAACGCGCTCACGCCTCTTTGGTCAGCTTTTCGTAGGCAGCGGCTCCGAGCAGCTTGTCCAGCTGGCCGCTGTCGGAGAGGTGGATGCGGACCATCCAGCCTTTCCCGAACGGATCGCTGTTCAACAGCTCCGGACGGCCGGCCAGCTCGGCGTTGGTCTCGACCACGTCACCGCCGATCGGCGCGAAGAGATCGCTCACCGCCTTGACCGACTCGATCACGCCGACGGGGGCGAACTGGTCCACCGTGCGGCCGACTTCCGGCAACTCGACGAAGACGATGTCCCCGAGTTGTTCGGCCGCGTACTCGGTGATCCCCACCGTGGCCGTGTCGCCCTCGACCCGGATCCACTCGTGCTCTTTCGTATAGCGCAAATCCTGGGGCACCATTTGCCTTCGATTCCTCCCTAGACCAGGCCGTCTGCCCTGCCGTCCCCGGCTCGGGCGCAAGTCGAGTTGGCTCAGCGCGCGGTCTGCGAGCTCCTCCGCGGCCTAGGTTGGCCGCCGGTAGAAGGGCAGTGGCACGACCTCCGCCGGGACTCGCTGATCGCGTACCCCGACTGCCAGTATCGTACCGGGCTGCGCCTCGGAGGGCGCGACGTAGGCCATGGCGATGGCCTCTCCGAGGCTGGGCGAGAGCGTGCCGCTCGTTATCGCACCGACCCGACGATCGCCGCTGAAAACGTCGTAGCCGTGGCGGGCGATCCCCCGACCCCGGACGATCAGTCCGACGAGCTGCTTGCGCAGGCCGTCGGCCTGGGCCTTCTCCAGCGCCGCCCGGCCGACGAAGTTGCCGGCCTTCTCCAGCTTGACGACGCGCCGGAGCCCCGCCTCGAACGGCGTCGTGTCCGGTCCGAGCTCGTTGCCGTACAGCGGCATCCCGGCCTCGAGTCGGAGAGTGTCCCTGGCGCCGAGTCCCACCGGCACGAGGCCCGCCGGCTGGCCCGCCTCCATGAGCGTGTCCCAGATTGTGCCGGCGCTGGCCACATCCGCGAATACCTCGAACCCGTCCTCGCCGGTGTACCCGGTCCGGGCCACGAGCGCGGCCACGCCCGCAACCCGGCCCTCGGCGATGGCGTAGTAGCGCAGCCCGTCCAGCGCCACATCGGTTAGCGGCGCCAGGATGCCAGCCGCCAGCGGACCCTGTATCGCCACCAGCGACGTGGCCAGGGAGCGATCGTCCAGAACCACGCTGAAGCCGGCCAGTCGCTCCGCCAGGGCGTCGCTCACCGCGCCCGCGTTGGAGGCATTGGCTACGACCATGTAGCTCTCGTCGGCCAGGCGATAGACGATCAGGTCGTCCATGATCCCGCCGTCCGGGAAGCAGATCATGGCATAGTGGGCGCGGCCGACCTTCAGACTCGCGGGATCCGTCGTCAGGGCGTAGCCGAGCGATGCGGCCGCCTGTGGACCTTCTATGAACAGCTCGCCCATGTGAGACAGGTCGAAAAGGCCGGCTCGCGCTCGAACGGCCCGGTGCTCCTGCAGAATTCCGCTGTACTGCAGCGGCATGAGCCAGCCGCCGAACTCCACGATCCGAGCCCCGAGGGCCTCATGTCGATCGGCCAGGGGTGTAGCGAGCGGCGCGTCGTGAGCCTGAGCCATCGGGAATCGACCTCCGGTCGTGGTCATTGGCGCGCCGGTCACGAGTCGTGGACGAGCGCGGCTAGGTGGACGCGCGTGTCAAGTTGCCATTTGTGGAAGCCGGCTGGCGGCTAACCCCACCAGGGAGCGTTCCGTCTCGAAGGATAGAAGCTCGGGAGCCTCATCGAAGGCGATCCAGCGGACCTCCTCGAACTCGTGGTCGTGGCCCTCGAGCGCGCCCCCCGTGGCCTCCATCATGAAGTAGTGGACGGTCTTGTGGATCCGCGTGCCCCGTTGGACGAACGTGTACCTGATGGCGTCCAGGGGCGACAGGATCCGAACGGCCAGGCCGGTCTCCTCGCGTACCTCGCGCAGGGCCGTCTCCTCGAGGCTCTCGCCTTCCATGGGAGTGCCCTTGGGCAGGGTCCAGGTCTGGCCCTCCTTCTCGCGCCTGCGACGACCGACCACGAGCTGCGGGATCGAGCCCTGGAAGCGGACGACGATGCCGCCGGCGGAAGTTGCGGTGGCGCTGCTCAGCCTCGCCACGGGGCCGGGGCGAGGCTCGACCGACGGTCGGCTTGCGGCCGCCGGACGCCGGCCCAGTGAATCGTGACGGCGGCGCGAACCATGCCGCTCCGAGAGGCGCGGCGGCGGGTGGCGGTCACGGGAAGCCAACCCGTCACCCGCAAGCCGCCGTGAGAGGGTCGCAGGATGGTCCTGTTCGTAGCTGCCCGCTGGAACGTGAGGCCGGAGTGAAGCCCGAGCCGCCGCTCCCCCTCCCGGCCGGCAGAACGGACGAGGCGGGCAGCCGGCCACGCCACGTACTTCGCCGCGATGCTGTGCTGCATGGGGCCAATCGTAGCCGGTCAGCCAACCTTTGCAAGCGCGCGCCTGACGCGCTCCAGCTGCTCCGGTGACAGGGTGCGACGCTCTTCCGCGATCCGTACCTCACGCCGGGCGGCGGCAAGGTAGAGATCCATCACGTCCGGCGCGAGACGGCTCAGGGCTGTCAGATGGGCCTCCAACGTGCCGCCATCGCCCCTGGTGATGGGGCCTGTGAGGGAGGCGGCCACGCCAGCGCTTCGGGCGTTGGCGAGCGTCTGCTCGATGAGCCGTCCGTAGACCGCAAGGGAGCCCCTCTCGTCGAGGCCGGCCGCGGCGCCGAGATTCACGATGGCGTCGAGGAGGGCAATGAGACCCCCGGAGGCGAGAACTGCCGCGGCGTGGTAAGCGGCCTTGGAGCCGCGGGGCAGTCGCACCGGCAGCCCGCCGATCGCCTCGGCCAGATCGGCCAGCAGACCCATGAGTCGAGCGTCGCCTTCGAGGGCAATCGTGGAACCCTGGATCGCCGCGACCGAGCGCTCGACATCGGCGGTGAACGAGACCAGCGGGTGAAACGCCCCGATCTGGCTGCCTGCCGCGAGTGTCGGCTGGAGCACCTCGGCGCCGAGCAGGCCGCTCGTGTGAACGAGGGCCTGGCCGCTGTAGAGCCGCAGCGGCTCGATGACGGAGGGAATCGCGTCGTCGGGTACGGCCAGGATCGCCAACTCGACCTCGTCCAGGACGGCGGCCGGCTCCATGAATGCGCTGGCGTTAGGGACGAGGCTCCGGAACCGGTCGCGCCTGCCTGCGTCACGGCTGGCGACCGCGGTCACCGGCCAGCCGGCCCTGCTTATGGCCACGCCCAGGGCCGTTCCGACGGCTCCCGCGCCGATCATCCCGACGGTCGGAGCCCCTGCCTTGCCGCGGCCGTGAGGATGCGGTTCGGCGTGGGCGTGGACCTGGTCCCCGTGGCGGTGCCGCCCATCGCCCGTGTCGGGCGAGTCCGCCCGCGGGTTTACGGAGGCGGTCCCATCGCCTCCTGGGCCGCGGCGTGGATCGTCGCGCCATGGCTTCACGCGGCCACCCTCCCGGTACCGCGACTGGCGGTATCCTTCTGCCGACTTGCATCGTGGCGGCCGGTCGCAGCCAGACGCGCCCAGGCGCGGCGGGACGGCGACCGCCAACCCGAGTGTAGCGTGTCCCTGGCGGCAGAGGCGCACCCCCGCCGGGGTTCAGGCGATATCGCTCCCCAAATCCAACGGCCGACGGCGGAGGAAGGCATCGGCCGCCGAACCGAGCGACCATTCGAAGGAGCTGTCGTGGCTGCCAGCGATCCCTTCGGCGCCCGGGCCCCTCTCGGCCCCGGTCTGCCGTCTTTCTACAGGCTTTCGGCCCTGACCCGATCGGGCACGGCGAGTCCCGCCCTGGACCTCGGCCGGCTGCCGGTGACGGTCAAGATCCTGCTCGAGAACGTGCTGCGGCACGCCGGCGGCGGGATCGTCCGCGAGTCCGACGTTGCGGCCCTGGCCGCCTGGCGTCCCGGCGCCGCCGCCGCGACAGAGGTGGAGATCCCGTTCATGCCGGCGAGGGTCATCCTCCAGGACTTCACCGGCGTTCCGGCCGTGGTCGACCTGGCCGCCATGCGCGACGCCCTGGCCGAGCTCGGCGGCGATCCGGCCCGAGTAAACCCGCTCGTGCCCGCCGACCTGGTCATCGACCACTCCGTCCAGGTCGACCGCTACGGTACGGCCGACGCGTTCGCCTTCAACGTGGCCCGCGAATATGGGCGCAACGGCGAGCGCTACCAGCTCCTGCGCTGGGCCCAGACGGCCTTCGACGACCTGCGCGTCGTCCCGCCCGGGACGGGCATCGTCCACCAAGTCAACCTGGAGTACCTGGCCACGGTCGTTGCCACCCGGCCGGATGGCGCCGGGGAGGTCGCCTTCCCGGACACGCTCGTCGGGACGGATTCCCACACCACGATGATCAACGGCCTGGGCGTCCTGGGCTACGGCGTCGGCGGCATCGAGGCCGAGGCCGTGCTGCTCGGCCAGCCGCTCTATCAGCCGATGCCGAAGGTCGTCGGCGTGCGACTCTCGGGCGAGCTGCCGGAGGTCTCCACGGCCACGGACCTGGTCCTGGTCGTGACCCAGATGCTGCGCGCCTACGGAGTCGTCGGGGCGTTCGTCGAGTTCTCCGGCGACGGCCTGGCCGGCCTGGCCCTGGCGGACCGGGCCACGATCTCCAACATGTCGCCCGAGTTCGGGCCGACTGCCACGCTCTTCCCGATCGACGACGAGACGCTGGCATACCTGCGGCTGACGGGCCGGGCCCCGGACCGGGTCGCCCTGGTGGAGCGGTACGCCAAGGAGCAGGGCCTGTGGCGCGAGCCCGGCGTGACGCCCGAGTTCGACGCGCTGCTTACGCTCGACCTGGCGTCCGTGGAGCCCTCCCTGGCGGGCCCCCGGAGACCGCAGGATCGCGTGGCCTTGCGCGACCTCAGATCCGGATTCCGAGCCGCCTATCCCGAGGGACTCGAGGAGAGGGCCGGGGCGGGAGTCGCGGCCGGACCGTCGAGGTCGGGCGATTCCGTCGCCGATGCATCCTATCCGGCAGTTCGGGTCGAGGCGGCCGGTCGTTCGGTCGAAATCGGGACCGGCTCGGTCGCCATCGCTGCGATAACCAGCTGCACGAATACCTCCAACCCGACGGTCATGGTCGCAGCCGGGCTGCTGGCCCGGAACGCCGTGGCGCGCGGCTTGGCCGTTCCGCCCACGGTCAAGACGAGCCTGGCACCCGGCTCACGCGCGGTCACCGAGTACCTGCGCGGCGCCGGTCTGATGGATCCGCTCGAGAAGCTGGGTTTCGCGCTGGCCGGCTACGGCTGCACGACCTGTATCGGCAATAGCGGCCCGCTCGACGCGCTCGTCGCGAAGGCCATCGAAGAGAACGATCTCGTCGTCGCGGCCGTCCTGTCGGGAAACCGCAACTTCGAGGGCCGGATCCATCCGCTTGTGAGAGCCAGCTACCTGGCCTCGCCGCCGCTGGTCGTGGCCTTTGCCCTGGCCGGGACCGTGGACATCGACCTGACCGCGCAGCCACTCGGCATCGGCTCGGATGGGCGGCCGGTCTTCCTGGGCGATCTCTGGCCTTCGGCCGAGGAGATCCGGCGGACGGTCGGCTCGGCCGTCAGCAGCGAACTGTTCCGTGCCGCGTACGCTTCCGTCTTCGAGGGCGGCCCGGAGTGGAAGGCGCTGGACGTGCCGACCGGCGACCGCTATCGCTGGGATGGCGGGTCCACCTACGTGGCCCTGCCGCCGTTCTTCGTGGGGTTGCGTGCGGAGCCCGAGCCGGTGGCGGCAATCCGCGGAGCCCGCGTTCTGGCGCTCCTGGGCGACTCCGTCACCACCGACCACATCTCCCCCGCCGGCTCGATCGCCGCCTCGTCGCCAGCCGGTCAGTGGCTCCAGACTCACGGCGTTCCGCCGGTCGAGTTCAACAGCTACGGGGCCCGGCGCGGCCACCACGAAGTGATGGTGCGAGGCACGTTCGCCAACATCCGTTTGCGCAACGCGCTGGCGGAGAGGGAAGGGCCGTTCACCGTCCACCTCCCCGACGGCGAGGCGACGAGCATCTTCGACGCGGCGATGCGCTACGCCGCCGAGGGCGTGCCGCTGATCGTCATCGCCGGCAAGGAATACGGCTCGGGCTCGTCGCGCGACTGGGCGGCCAAGGGGCCGCGGCTGCTCGGGGTGCGGGCCGTCATCGCCGAGAGCTTCGAGCGGATCCACCGCAGCAACCTCGTCGGTATGGGGATCCTGCCGCTGCAGTTCCTCCCCGGAGAGAGCGCAGCGACCCACGGGCTCAGCGGCCGCGAGGCATACACCATCGACCTGGCGCCGGGAGGCCCGGCGCCTCGGTCGCGTGCGGCCGTGCTGGCCACGGCCGACGACGGCAGCAAGCGGCGATTCGAAGTGACAGTCCGGCTGGACGGCCCCATCGAGCTCGACTACTACCGCCAGGGCGGCATCCTGCCGGCGGTCCTGCGACGGATCGCCAGAGAGACCAGCCCGGCCTAGTCCTCGGCCCGATGGGCCGATCGCATCGGCCGGTCAGAGGTCGCAGGGCGAGTCCAGGCCGCCTGAAGGCACGGTGTCCTTGAAGCTGGTCCCGGCGGAGCGCATTCGGGCGACCGCGGCCGAGACCTGATTCGGGGACAGCACCACCCCCGCCTGGTGGAAGACCCAGTCGATCTGCTCGTCGTACGTCCGCTGGGCGGCCCCGCCGACGAAGCCGTCCCGGATGAACCACAGGTTAAAGTTCAGCGACATCGGCACCCTGGGGTAGTAGTGCGCGCCATGCTGGGCGATGGGCTGGCCATCCGCATAGAACCGCGTCTTCTGGTCGGCCACCTGCATGACCAGAATGTGCCAGCCCTGCAGGCTCCCTCTGACGTTGTTGCTCGCGTTGTCGGCCGACCAGGGCTGGATCTGGACCGTGGCCCAGGTCGTTACGTAGAACGTCTTGTCCTCGCCGCCCCAGCCGCCGTTGGGCAGGTACTCGTTGTCGACCTCGCTGTAGTTGGGATCGAAGGCCTTCACGTAGGGGCTTATGAGATAGAAGGTCTCGACGACCTGATCGCCGTCCGGGCCGGATGTGGGCGCGTCGTTGAAGTAGACACGCGCGGCATAGGTACCCGCCAGGAACTTGCGCTGCTGGCAGATCTGGGTCTGGTGCGTGGTCGTCCCGTTCGTGCTGGCCGAGATCTGGAGCAACCGGTTGCCGGGCCGGCCAGCGTCGTCCACGGTCTTGACGGTGCTGGGGTCGAAGATCGCACCCGGCACTCCCGGCCAGCCAGCCTTGGTCCGGATGATCCAGCCGTTGGCGGCCATGCTCGACGGGGAGGCGTAGCTGAGGTCGTCGAAGAAGGTCTGGTCGGCTCCGCTCGTCCCCGCGCCCGGGTTCGAGGCCGCGCTGGCGGTCCCGGCGGTCTCAGTCACAGATGGCGCCGCGCTGGCTGCGGGTGTCGGCCGGGTCGTGTTCGTGGCGTGAGCGCAGCCGACGATAGCGATGGCGAGCAGGAGCAGGGCACTCGTACGCACGAGGACGCGGGTCGAACGGTTCACGGTCGTCGCTCCCGAGAGGGCTGACGATGAGTCGGCATCCTGACGATGAGCCGACGGTAGCGCGTCGAGCCAGCCGTCGTGCGGGATTCGCGCAAGCCCCCTACTGGCTCCAGCTCGTCGGCTGGCGGTCCCAGCGGTGCTTGCGCAGCTCGGCAAAGAGTTCGGGAGGCAGCGGACCGGCGTCGCTGGCGGCCGTATTCGCCGCCACGTTCTCCGTCTTGCGCATCCCCGGAATGACTGTGCTCACATCCGGGTTCGAGAGGATGAAGCGCAGCGCCATCTCGGCCATGGTCAGGCCGGGCGGGACGAGCGGCTTCAGAGCATCGGCGTGGGCCACCGATGCGGCCAAGTTCTCCGGGACGAAGTATGTGCTGCGCCAGTCGTCCGACGGCCACTTCGACTGCAGGGTCAGGCTCCCGGCAAGACTCCCCTCGTCGAAGGGAACCCGGGCAATGACCCCGACGCCGTTCTCGCGGCAGGCCGGGAAGAGCTCGTCCTCGGGGGCCTGGTCGAAGATGTTGTAGATGACCTGGACGGCATCCACCAGGCCCGACTCCACGGCCTTCACGCCGTTCCAGGGCTCCCAGCGGTTCAGGCTGATACCGAACGCCCGGATCGAGCCCTCCTTCTTGAGCTCGGCCACGGTGCGCTGCAAGTCGCCGTCGGCAAGCCAGTCGTCCTCCCAGACGTGGAGCTGGAGGAGGCCTATCGTCTGGACCGCCAGGTTCGCGCGGCTGATGTCGACATAGCGCCGGACGTAGTCTCGAGGGAAGACCTGCGCCAGCGGCACGCCTCGTCGGCTCGGCCACTGCCGGTTCTTGGGGGGAATCTTCGTCGCCGCGTACAGACGCTTGTCGGGCCGGGCGGCCATGAGCCGGCCGAGCAGCAGCTCGCTGTGACCGTCGCCGTAGGCCTGGGCCGTGTCGAAGAAGTTGACGCCCCTCGCGACGGCGGCCTCGAGCGAGGCGCGCGATTGGATGTCGTCCGATCCGGTCCAGCCGCCTATGCCCCACATGCCATAGCCGACTTCACCGACCCGCCAGCCGACCCGCCCCAACATTCGATAACGCATCTCGGCCTCCACCCGCAGCCTCGACCGGGCCCGGCAGAGGGCCGGCCCGCGGCTCGAACATCGTACCGTCTCCTCCGCACAACGCGGAGCGCAACCCGCACAGGATCAGCGGCGCGGGCCGAAGCGGCGCCACAGCCTGTCGGCCAGGATCGCCCCCACGAGCCCGCCGGTCACCGACAGAATGACCAGCGCCCCTACCGTCGCCAATGTGCCGCGGGTGACGTAAAGGGCCACGACCCCCCCGGCGACCGCTCCCCCCACCGCGGCCACGCCGCCCAATGCCATCTCCAGCAGGAAGGCGAGTCCCACGTCGTCCCCGTGCCCCGGCGCCGGGTGAGGGTTCCGTCGCGGCGCGGGCCCGGCGCTGCGCCATGCCACGACGCTGGAAGCCACGCCTCCGACCCCGCACATGAGCGAGCCAAGCAACAGGACGGAGAGCCCGACGGCCAGACTCGCGGAATCGCCGGAGGCCAGATACGAGTCGACTAGCAGGCTGGCCCCCTGCTGCGCGTTGAGCTCCAGGAGCAGGGAGGTTATTCCCAGAGCCGCAGGTATGAGCTGAGTCCATCGCAAGTCGCGCTGGACGACCGAACGAGAGCGCAGAACCAGGACCAGACCCCCTGCGACGACGAGGGCGAGCAAGCCCCAGGTGTCGCCGCCCAGACCGTTGACCGAGCCCGTACGGTTTCCGATGCTGTAGTCGACCCACGGCAGGAGGACGCCGCAGGCGACGATCGCCGCGCCGACCGTCGCCAGCGCTCTGGCGGGGTGCCGCAACGGTGACGTTTCCTCGGGCATGTCCCACCCGTCCAGGTCCCAGATTCGCCCGGACCCTGGTGGCGCGGGCTTCTCAGCCATGCCATCCTCCAGGCCGCGACTGCCTCACCGCTCGCGACCTCGCCCGGCCAATCCTGCCAGACTCTCAGAGTCCGACGGCCCGCTCGAGCCGCCGCGCAACTGCCCCGCTCAGGCCCGCGAGCTCGACCGGCGCCGTGCCGGCCGGGACCGCCCGGCGGCAAGTCCGTGTCGAGGATATGTCATGGCCGAATGGATCTACTTTCTGCACGCACCGCGCGAAGACTTCGCGGCGACGATGACGGCCGACGAGGAACGCGTCTGGGGGATCCACTTCGACCGGCTGAAGCAGTTGCTGGCCGAGGGGACGCTGATCATGGCCGGCCCGACGCTGGGGCGCGTCAACACTGGGCTCGCCGTCATCGAGGCCCCGGACGAGGCGACCGCCCGCCGCGTCATGGAAGAAGACCCGACGATTACCAGCGGCTACGCCACCGGCGAGCTGCGCGGCTTCAAGGTCTCGCTCTTGCGCGGCCGGGACGGCTGATCCCCGCTCCGGCGGGTTGTCGCCGGCCGCCGCCTAATGCCCCGTCGGTGAGATTGTGCCTTGCCCAGCGGCCTTCTTTCGGCCTAATTGGAAGGCCCGCTCGTTCAGGGCATGGAGCCGCTCCGGCAGCGCCGCCTTCATGGCCGCGAGGATCGCCGCCTCCGGCAGGTCCAGGTGGACGCTCAATGCCCCGAGAAGCGCCACGTTGAGGCTGCGCTTGTTGGGCAGCTCCGCCTCGGGTATGAGGTCGGGCGAGAGGAGCACGCCTCCCGGCCGGAGCAGGGCGCGAGTCGCCTCCACCTCGGACGGGGCGAGGACCACGAGGTAGTCGGCCTCACCGGCAGGCACCATCGGCGAGAGCACCTTCTCCCCGAAGCGCACGTCCGACGTGACGGAGCCGCCGCGCTGGCTCATGCCGTGGACCTCGGCCTTCTTGACGTCCAGGCCGGACCGGAGGGCGGAGTCGGCCAGGATGTCAGAGGCCTTGATGACGCCCTGACCGCCGAGACCGGCCACCACTACGTTCGTGACCGCGGTTGCCGCGCTCATAGCTCTTCCACGGGCGTGATGTCGCAGGCCGCGGCCTGTTCAGCGGCCGCGGCGCGGATCTGCGCGGCCTGCTGCTCCCACTTTCGAATGTCGGCCGCGGCCAGGATGCACGGCCGGCGAGCCACTATGACCGAAAGCTCGGGCGCAGCCAGGCGGTCGACGAGCAGCCGCTCGAACCCGTCGGGGTCGGCGTAGGGATCGATGATGCTCACGCTGCCGATGCCGATGGCGGAGGCGATCCCTTCGATCGACAGCTTGCTCGTGGGCTTGTGGTCGAGGGTCCGGCCGGTGGCTGGATGTTCCTGCTGCCCGGTCATCGCGGTCGTGCCGTTGTCCAGGACGATCACCACGTGGCCGGTCGGCGGCGGGTTGTAGGCCATCTCGACCAGGCCGGATATCCCGGAGTGGACGAACGTGGAGTCGCCGATGATCGAGACCACGCGGCGCGCTTCCTGCGGCGGGAGGACGTGGCGCAGGCCGAGGCCCACGCCGATCGACGCGCCCATGGCCACGCAAGTGTCCATCGCCTGGTAGGGCGGCAGCACGCCGAGGGTGTAGCAGCCGATGTCGCCGGCCACGATACAGTCGTGCTTGTGGAGGGCGGCGTAGACGATGTGATACGGGCAGGCCGGGCACAGTTCGGGCGGCTTGCCACGGGTCGGCGTCGGCTCGGGGGAAGTGTCGCCGGCGAGGATACGGCGGACCCGCGACACGTCCAGTTCGCCGAAGCGGTACATCTCGGCCTTCGATTCTACGGCGATGCCGGCGGCGCGGAGCGAGTCGGCGATGACCGGGTCGCCCTCCTCCACGACCACGCACCTCTCGACGCCCGCCGCGAACGCACGGGCCCGCCCGAGGGGGAGCGGGTTGACGAGACCGATCCGCAGGAAGCTGGCGCCGGGCGCCGCCTCGGCCGCGTGCTGGTACGAGACGCCGGACGCGATGATGCCGAGCCCGGGATCGCCGGGCTCGATGCGGTTGACCGGCGCGGCGCCGAGCGTGGGGTCGAGCATGCCGCTGACGGCCGTTCCCCCACTCCACGCCCCGTCTTCGCCCCAGGCAGCGATCTCGGCCAGCTTCGCCCGAAGGCGGCGGTGGGCCGGCCGCGCATGGGCGGGGATCATCACCCGGCCCGCGAGATCGTGTTCGAAATGCGGCCCGGGGGCGCTGGCCGCGCCTTCATGCCCGCCCGGCGCCACGACGGACTTGCTGTGGCAGACCCGCGTGGTCATCCGGAACAGGACGGGGATGTGCCAGTGCTCGGATATCCCGATCGCGGTGAAGAAGAAGTCGTAGGCCTCCTGCGAGTCGGACGGCTCGAGCATCGGCAGCCCGGCGGCGATCGCGTAGCGCCGGTTGTCCTGCTCGTTCTGCGACGACGACATACCGGGATCGTCCGCCGTGACCACGATCAGCGCTCCGCTGACGCCCGTGTAGGCGGCGGTGAAGAGCGGGTCCGAGGCGACGTTCAGGCCGACGTGCTTCATCGTCACCAGGACTCGGGCACCGCCGAAAGCGGCGCCCAGCCCAACCTCGAGGGCCACTTTCTCGTTGGGCGCCCATTGGGCCCGGCCGCCCAGGGCATCGAAGGTCTCGAGGATCTCGGTCGACGGCGTGCCGGGGTAGCCGGTACCGAGCGCGATCCCGGCGTGCAGGGCCGCCAGGGCAACCGCCTCGTCGCCGGAGAGAAGCTGTCTGTCCATGCCCGTGTTCTTCCTCGCACTGGGGCGTGAGGGCACGCCGCCAGGCTGGATCATACGAGACGACCGGCCGTCCCCGTGCCGATCGAGCTCGGCGGCCCCCAAGCGGCAGCTCCTCGCCGGCGCATCCGGGTCAAGGCTGGCCGGCATGAAGGGACCCGCGCCACGAGCCTCATGGCTCCGGCCTGGACGGCGCGACCGGTCGGCGCGAGGGCTCAGGACTTGGGCACCCTCGCCATCAGAGTGGCCAGGCTGACGAACGTCGCCTGCGTCATGCCGGTTCCCTTGATGCTGTAGGCGTGCCCGGTGCCTGGGGCCACGTATATCACGAAGACACTCGGCGACGAGGAGAAGAGGTCGAGCGCGCCGGGCAGGTTGCCGAACGAAGCCGTGCCGAGAACGCTGACGTGCGGCGAACAGGCGGCCGCGCCGGTGAGGCAGTAGGCGCCCTCAGCGATGTCGAGCTGACCTCCGCCCACCTTCTTGTACTGGATGGTGAGCGTCCCCCCGTTCGGGAGTGTGTAGGCCGTGGCTTGCAGGTACCACTGGGTCGGGAGGGCGCCGCAGTAGACGTCGAAGTGCTCCAGGTTAGCGGCCTGGGCAAAGAAGGCCTGGTGATCGGCCGTCCCCGTGCAAGGCGCGATCAGCGGAGTCGCGTTGGACGACGGCACGGCTATGGGCGTCTCACTCGGGGCCGGCGAGGGAGCCGCCGTTGGAGTGCTGGTGGGCGGGGGCGTCGGCGCGGCCGTCGGTGTCGCAGTGGCCGCTGCCGTTGGAGTGCTGGTGGGCGCGGCCGTCGGCGCGGCGTCGGTGTCGCAGTGGCCACTGCGGTTGGAGTGCTGGTGGGCGCGGCCGTCGGGGTCGCCTGCACCGCAGATGTTGGTGAAGGGGTCACATAGATGAAAATGGGCGTGGCCGCGGTACTCGAACACGCCACAACGACCAGGCAGGTGGCGAGCGCCACGAACACCGCTCGTGTCGCACCAGACATGTAGCCTTGCATCTCCCCGCTCCACTTGCGCGTGGCCGGCCGCCGGAGGAGCGGCCTGAAACCAATATGTCACGAGACGAGGGGCAAAGCCACGACGTTTCGGTCGCCTGGAGAAGTCGGGCCGCCGTGACCGGACTGGACCGGCCTCCTTCGAGGCCGGGGGCCGCCTTGCGATCAGGACCTGGGGGCCTTCCGAGAGGGAGTGGTGGAGGAGACTGATCAGTATGCGAACCGCGCCGTCGGGTCAATTCGGCGATCCGTTGCGGTGGCTCGGCCGCCTCGGCGAGGCTGATCTGGTCGGGGTCAACGTTGTTCGCGCCGGCGACTTGCGACGACGTACCGCACGAGCGTGCGATCCGTCATCGACACCCGCTTCACTTGAAGCTGTTTGGTTCACCTCGCCAAGGCTAGCCAGCGGTGCCGCCGCGGCCATCGGGAGTTCCCGCATTGCCGGGGCACGGGGACCTTATTTGCCAGGGCCAGGACAAGCTTGTCGCCGGTCCCGGGTTGAGGCGTACCGCGGGTCTGGCCTGACCGTGAAACGAACCAAAAAGGCGCGCCGACCCGACGCTGGATCGCTCCCGGTGGGGCAGGCTGATGCGCGCTATCGGGGTCGTCTGCCGCTGATCAGCTCGGCACGCGCGGCCAAGGCAGCGGCAGCGCCCCGGCTGTTGACCGCGAGCTTGTCCAGGATGTGGCTCACGTGGACCGAGGCCGTCTTCTCGCTGATGAAGAGCGTTTCGCCGATCTCGCGGTTCGTGCGACCCTCGATGAGGAGCGCGAGGACCTCCCGTTCCCGGGCGCTCAGGCCGTAGCGGTCGGCTGCCTCTGTCCCGCGCCGCTCCTCGCGCGCCTGCGCGAGGAGCTCGAGCCGACCGCGTCGGGCCAGAGAGGTGATTTCGTCGAGGAGCGGCGCGAGCCCGAGATCGGACGCCCGGCGGTGCGCCTCCCTCAGCACGTCACCCGCCTTCGCGCGCTCCCCCCTGCCGAGGAAGGCCTCAGCCTCGCGGTAGAGCGCGGAGGGCACCTCGTGGGGCACGATCCAGCCATCGAGCGCCTGCGACGCGGCTGCCCACCGCCCCGGATCGCTGCGCCCGTCCAGTCTGGCCGCTTCGGCCTCTCCCCACGCGCTCAGCCGCATGATCGTCGAATTCCCGGTCGTGCGAGGCACGGCGAAACGCGACGGGAGGTCGCCGAAAGCGGTACGGTGTCGATCGCCTGCACTTTCCGCGAGCTCCAGCGTCCTGACGTCGCGGCGCGCGGTCGCGGCCTCGGCGAGGTCCGCCGCGGCTCGGGTGCCGAGCACGTGGAGGTGACCGACCGCCCCGAGATCCTCCTCTCCAATGCACGAGAACGCCTCTTCGATGATGTCGAGGGCGCGCTCAGGCTGCCTCTGAGCCAGGGCTGCCTCAGTCAGGCCCAGGTATCCGTTGCGCCCGGCGTCGTAGTAGCGGCCGTTCAATGAGATCGCGGCTCGAAGCTCGGCCTCACCCTCGGAGACCAACCCGCGCGCGACCCGGATTCGCCCACGGATCGCGCGGAGGTCGTCGGAGAGAACGGGCTCCGGCGAACTGGACAGTCCGGGCTCGACTTCCTCGAGACACTCGTCCCAGCGGCCCGCTGCGAACAAGGCGGCCGCCTCGTAGTAGTGGAGGGCTGGGCTCGCCGCTTTCATTGTGTCGTACCGCTCCGCGAAGGCACGGTGGGCTCGCAGCGCGCCTTCCGCCGCGGCTGCATCCCCCGCTCGCACGGCGAGTACCCAGCAGAGGTTGCTGTGGGCGACGTCAAGGGCGTAGCTGTCGGCGCTTCGCTCCGCGAGCGGGAGGGCTCGTCGAAGCTCGGCCATCGCCGACACTTCGTCGCCGACGCACCACAGCGACAGGCCGAGGACGGCGCGGGCGCAGGCCTCGACAGATGCGAGGCCAAGCTTGGCTGCCATCTCGGCGGCTTCCCTGGCGAGCGTAACGGCGTCCCGATAGCGGGCGGCTCGCATCCTCGCGCCGGCGATGGTGAACAGGGCGCTGGCCCGCTCGGGTCCGGGGGGATCGGCGGGCACGAGGCCGATCGCTTGTTCCGCGGCCGCAATCGCCTCCTCCCTCTGTCCCGCCTCGTCGTGCCAGCGGGCCAGCACGCTGTACCGCGACGCGAGCAGGGATGCCGCGCCGCGGTCGGTCTCCTCGATCGACTGATGCTGGAGCGCGACCGCCGCCTCCGCGTCGCCCGCCATGACCGCCGCGTTGGCGGCCCGTTCGATCAGCCCGGCATGGTCGACGGGCAACGGAGGCCGACGATCCCCGAGCCTGCTCCATAGCTTGAGCGCCCGCTGGTAGTGCGTCCATGCTTCCGCACGCGCGGGCAAGCGCTCGGCGGCCATCGCGGCCTCGAGGGACGCTTGGAGCGCCTCGGCGTCACGTCCCGCACCGCGCCAGTGCCGAGCGAGCTCGGCCCAACGCTCGGCGAGCGTCGGTGCCCCCAGTTCCTCGCGGGCCGTCAGGATGGTCGCCAGGCGCTCATGTAGGCGCGCCCGCTCGCGTGGGGGCATCCCGGCCTCGACCGCTTCGCCGACGAGCTCATGGCGCAGGGCGATCCGCGACGTCTCGTCGCCGTGCACGAGCAGTCCGCGCTCGTCGGCCTCGGCGAGGCCTCGATCGAGGCCGTCGGCGGGTCCTTCCCAGGCGGCCTCGAGGAGCGCGATACTGGCTGGCCGGCCAGCCACCGCGACGAGATCGACGGCGCGCCGCGCACTCTGGCCGAGGGCTCCCAGACGGAGCAGCAGCAGATCACGCAAGGTGGCGGGCAGGCTCTCGTCCCGCGACGCCCCGGCCAGCACCTCGGCGAAGAAGGGGTTGCCCTCGGATCGCTCAATGATACGGGCCAGGACATCGGCCGGCATGTCCGGCTGCGCGGCGCGTACGAGGCGTGCAATCTCGGCGGACTCGAGCGGCGGGAGGTCGATCCGTAGTGCCCGTTGGGTACGTCCCAGTTCCGCGAGGACGGGCACAGCGGGGTGGCCGCCCAGGACCTCGTCGCTGCGGAACGAGGCGACGACGAGCGTGCAGCCGTGTCTGAGCCGCCGCACAAGGTACGAGAGCAGTTCGAGGCTGGACCGGTCCGCCCAGTGGATGTCTTCAAGGATCAGCACGGTAGGATCAGGAACGCGGTCGAGGAGAGCACGCACGGCCTCATAGAGGCGGATCCGCTCGAGCGCCGTCGAGGGCTGCGGGCCGAGATCCGGAATGAGGGCCGCGAGCTCAGCGCGTCCTGGTCCTCGCAAGATGTCCGGCTCATTGCCCAGCTGCTCGTAGAGCCGACCGAGGGCCTCCACGAACGGGGCGAACGGCAAGCCCTCGGCGCCGCTCTCGAGACAGCCGCCCCAGGTGACGAGCCCGCCAAGCGCCGTCACGCGACTGGCGAACTCGCGGAGGAGCCGGGTCTTGCCGATGCCAGCCTCGCCCCCGAGCAGCACCCCTGGGCGCTCCGCCCGCGCCTCGAGGGCGGAGCACACTGCCGCCAGCTCGGCCTCCCGGCCCACGAGAGCGGAGCGCCCGACCCGTGTGGCCATGTCGAGAGGGTAGGCTCCCGACGCCGCGATCGGAAGAGCCAATCAGATCCACCTCTCAAGCAGGGCGGTAGCGTCTGACCGTCCGCCGATGCGGTACGCGACCCGATCGCGACGAGCCTCGCGCCCGTAGATCGTCCCCGTCCCCGCCGACTGCTACAGCGTTAGCTAGGGGCTCTGCTCTCGAACACGGCCGAGCGCGTTGGGCGGCGAGAGCCCTGACAGAGGGCGAGCTGTGGGCCGCTCGTGTGAGGTGACCCACTCCCGCCCGTGGTCGGGGTGGAAATGAGGCCTGCAGGGAAGACGTTTTAAGCGAACGCCCGATGGCGGGCATCGGCGCCGCATTTAGGGTGTGAAGCCGAGCGAGAGGCTGCGACGCGTGGTCCAAACGCAGGCCGCCGGGACCGCGCCGAGCCACTGGCGAGACCGACCCGCACAGATGCGTCCCAGGGAGTTTCTATGCGGCGGTCGCTCTCTCTTGCCGCGGCGGTCGCGGTTCTGACCGGTGCGCTGGCGTTCCCGAGCGCGGTGAGCGCAACCAGCGGGAATGGGTACTCCGGGTGGATGATCTCGGCGGCGACCATCAATTTCGACCCCGGCTACTGGGCGCCGGGCGTTCATACCTACTCGATCCATTACTTCGCCACGGAGTGCGACTGCGACTGGATCATGGGGCCGTACACGTTCACGGTCACCAAGGACGCCCCGCTCTACCCGGGCAACGTGCTGCTGCCGTGGCAGGACACCTGGGGCGGTGCTATCTGGGCGTCTGGGTGGCTTGAGGTGCCCGGCAACACGATCAACGTGGCCCAGGGCACGTTCTTCTGGGGCGCCTGGACAGCCGACATGACCGGAGCGTCGGGCCCGCCCGACACGGTCCCGGAAGCGAAGGCCTTCCTCGCGGGCGCGTCCATCTCCTGGAGCTGGGATGGCGGCGACTGGATCGTCGGTCACCAGGGACCGATCACGAACGAGTGCGCCAACATGGTCGACTGCACGTCGCCCTCAAGCGCGTTCTTCCACCGGACGTGGGGGCAGAAGTTCTAGCTTCCCGCGCCGGTCACTAGTCGTTGGCGGCGTCCTCAGCCTGAACAGCGCCTCGTACCTGCAAGCCGCCCAGTTTCTCCGGGCGGCTTGCCTTAACGGGCGAGCGGATGCGTTGACAGGTCGTTCGTGGTCTACCAGGGAGCTGCGCCGCGCGATGCTCCTGGCGATCGTCCTCGTGCTGGGGATGAGCGCCACTGGCATGGGCACCACCGCCCAGGCAGCCGCGCGCGTACCGATCGTGACAGGCGAGTTTGCATACGAGTTCATGCCTGGTGCGACGACGTTCATCGATATCGACGCGCGCGGTGGAGATGTCCCACGCGGCTCGGTCTCGTACAGCAGCACCTTCCTTCCGGCGTTCTGGGGCGAGGCGGAGTGCGTCACCGTCGTCGGTTCGGATGCTTGGATCTCCGGCGTGGTCACGGGCGGCACACCTCCCGGGGACGAGGGCGTGGAGTGCTACGGCTGGACGCTGCGCGTCCATGACGGCGGCACGCCCGGAACCAACGGCGACCTGGGAGCGCTCCTGTACTACACGCCGGAGCTCGTGAACGCGTACTGCGAACAGGCTGACCCGAGCTACGACTGGGCCCAGCTCCCGCTCATCGCGGGCAATCTCGTCATCCATTCGGCCCGCTGACGGCCGGGTTGGCGCTCAAGACCACGCGCCTCGTCGTGGCCGCGCGATGGGGGAAGTCTCCCTCATGCTCTAGCCGATGTGCGCGCTGACCCCGATGGCGTCGGACACCGGACCGGCGACGCGAGCGTTAGCCCAGCGACCGTCGTCGCTCAGGCGCCTCGCTCCGAACGCCGGAGGGCTGGAAATGAGATCCGGGCGGCGGAGCCGAGCTGATCGTCTTAGCCGCCATCGGCTACGTCGACCGTGTACGTACCGCTTGCGACCACATGGCTCGAGGCTGGCGAGGTGTCGGTCCGACTTGCCAGAAAAGCGAATGAACGCCGACCGGGCGGGCGCTAGCTGCGGAACCTGCCCCCGAACCCGAGGCTGCCACGGTGGATGTGGGTGTCGTGTCCTGGGCCCTCAGCCAGGCTCTCGGAGACGTCCTCGCCGCGGGCTCGCCACGCCTGACCAAGGCGCTTCTGCGCCTCCTGATCGAGGAGATCCGGGTCGTCTCCCCGCTGGACATCCGGCCGACCTACCGGGTGCCCGCATCGGAGGTTCGCATACTGAACGGCTTGGTGGGCGATACTGGACTCGAACCAGTGACCTCGCGGATGTGAACCGCGCGCTCTAACCAGCTGAGCTAATCGCCCACCGATGCGGCGCCTTGCGCGCCGGAGGCCGATTATAGCGATCCGTCGCCCAGGACCGACGTGCGGCGGCCCTGCGGGGCCTGCGCCTGAGCCACCTTCTCGAGCCGCCCTACACCTTCACGCCGGGCCAGCGCAACTCGACGTCCTGCGGCGAGATCCCATCCACGACGACCAGCTTGTGGCGACCGGTCGCGCCGGCGACCATCTGGACCGAGCCGCGCGCGACATCCAGTTCGTCCGCCAGGAGACGAATCAGCGCCGCGTTGGCCGTCCCTCCCACCGCCGGCGCGGATACGCGGGCCTGCAGCACGCCATCGTCGGAGACGCCATCGACCCGGTCCGCTCCTCCGCGCGGCGTCAGCCGAACGGCGAACCTCACCGAGAAGGGCGAACGATCTGGGTGGTGGAAGCCTGGACGCACAGTGCGATTATCGCCTTTGAACGCCCATCCGCCACTAAGGCGATCGTCCAGTTCATTGCCCCCAGCGAACTGCCTCACCGGGATCCGCGCCGGCGCCGGGCCGCTGTCCGAAGAGCGCCCGGCCGAGGCGGATGAGCGTCGCTCCCTCCTCCACGGCAACGGTGTAGTCGTCCGACATCCCCATCGAAAGCCCGGCTCCCAGGGCCGGCATCTCCGCCCGCAGCCGCACCGACAGCTCGCGCAGGCGGACGAAGGTGGGGCGCGCCTCCTCGGGTGAGCCGGTGAGCCGCCCAACCGTCATGAGCCCGAGCAGCGAGAGGTTCGACAGCCCCGCGAGGGCCGACAGCTCCGCCTCCAGCGCCTCCGGAAGGAAGCCGGCCTTCGCCGCATCCCGGTCGACGTTCACCTGCAGGTAGATGCCCAGTGCCGCCGGCATCGCCCGAGCGGCCAGGGCGCTCTCACCGGCCAGCCGATCGAGCCTGCGCGCCAGCTCGAGGGAGTCGACCGACTCGATTGTCTCGAAGAGCGCGACGGCCCGGCGAGCCTTGTTCGATTGGAGCGGCCCGATGAGATGCCAGCGCGCTCCCGCGACGCGCGGCGCTTTCGACTCGGCCTCCTGAACGCGGTTCTCGCCCAGCAGGGTGAGGCCGGCGGCCACCGCCGCTACCAGGCGATCGGCGCTAACCGTCTTGGATACGGCCACGAGCTTGACGCTCGCCGGGTCGCGGCCCGCCCGGCCGCACACCTCGGCCACCGCATCCATTACTCGCGAGCGCGCCGCGCGCAGTCCGGCGACTGCTTGAGGATCTGGGAGTGCGCCCAAGGTGGCGAAGGCCTAGCCCCTGTCCTCCTGAGCGGGCCGCCGCAGGAAGCTCGGAATCTCCAGGTCCGCGTCGTCGTAGGTCCGGCGCGTCGGCAGCTGGTCCGGCGTGGGCCGGTGGTTCGTGGCCGGCTGAACCGGAACCGGAACGGCCTGGCGCTCCGGGAGGCCCAGCGGGCCGTAGGTCTGCACACGCGTGTGGGCCGGAGCCGCATCGCCCGAGTGCAGCCGCTGGCGCTCCAGCTCCTCCAGGAGATCGGCTCCGTCGTAGCGCGAGGAATGCACCGCGACCGGCGTCAGCTGACCCGTCTCGCGGCGCGACGCCTCGCGCTTGCCGCTGGAATCGAAACCCGTGGCGATGACGGTGATCATGATCTCGTCCGCCAGACGCTCGTCGAAGCTGGTGCCGAAGATGATGTTCGCCTCCGGGTCCGCCACCGAGCGGATCTCCTCGGCGGCCTCGGTCACCTCGAAGAGGCTGAGGTTCGACGATCCGGCGATGTTGAACAGGATGCCCTGCGCGCCGGTGATGTTCACCTCCAGGAGCGGGCTGGCGATGGCCTGGCGCGTAGCATCCAGGGCGCGGTTGTCGCCGCTGGCCCGGCCGATCCCCATCAACGCCGAGCCGGCGTCCTTCATGACGGCCCGGACGTCCGCGAAGTCGAGGTTGATGAGGCCCGGGACGGTGATGATGTCGCTGATCCCCTGAACGCCCTGGCGCAGCACATCATCCACGTACCGGAACGCGTCGACGATGGAGGTGTTCTTCTGGACTACGTCACGGAGGCGGTCGTTGGGAATGGTGATCAATGTGTCGACCTTGGCCCTGAGCTCCTCGACCGCCCTCTCGGCGACCATTTTGCGGCGCACGCCCTCGAAACTGAACGGCTTGGTGACCACGCCGATCGTGAGCGCACCCAGCTCCTTGGCGATCTCGGCCACGATCGGAGCGGCGCCAGAGCCAGTGCCGCCGCCCAGTCCGGCCGTGATGAAGACCATGTCCGAATCGCGCAGGGCTTCCGTTATCTTCTCGGAGTCCTCCTCGGCCGCCCTCTGGCCGATGGAGGCGTCGCCGCCGGCGCCCAGACCGCGCGTGATCTTGTCGCCGATCCGGATCTTGTGGGGAGCATCCGACTGGAGCAGCGCCTGTGCGTCCGTGTTCAAGGCGATGAACTCCACCCCCATCATCTCGGCCCGGATCATGCGGTTGACGGCGTTGCTACCGCCGCCGCCCACGCCGATGACGCGGATAAGCGCAAAGTTCTCGGAATCGGACCGTAGCGGCATTTCCTATCCTCCGGTGGCTCTCCGGCTGATGTTGTCGTTCGGTCCGGCCCCCCCCGAGATTGGTAGAGCACTCGCGCGTGACGGGGCTGGCTCGGATACCGCCAGTATACGCCTAAGCCGGGGT
>JBGQBD010000021.1:0-27714 GCA_041494645.1 Candidatus Limnocylindria bacterium | reverse complement strand
GGTTTGGCCATGGTTGCCTCGGTGCGCCTCTGGCGGCCAAGGCATCCGTTGTGGTCGGGGCCCTCAAGGCCACCGCCGCGAGGCGCGCTGGCCACTGCTTTTCATTCATTCTAGGCTTGGTCTGGCCCCGGCCGCGAGTATCGGCGCGCGGATACGCTATGCAGCCTCAAAGGCTTCACGCCACGATGTTCGCATCGTCGTGGCATAGGTCATAGGAAGACGGCGAGCCGCCCAGACACCACGCGACAGAGCGCTAGCGTTGGCGAGCGTGCGCCAATGTCGTAGAACGTAGATCTACGATTCGGGAGGGACGGGCCCTCGGCCCGATTGGGACAGTTCGTCGAGTCCGGGGCGAGGTTGGTGCCCAGGACGCGCTTGCCGTGTGCCTCCGCTGCCATTCGGACACGATCAGGTCATCGTGCCGACCTTCCTTGTCAGCACCCTCCGCGCCGGTTGCCAGCGATCCGGGCGGGGTGCCGGCCAGGTCGCACGGCGGCGTCGGGGCCAGGTTCTCGGAAGATCGGTTTCATCTGCGTCAGATGCGCTAGTCTCGGGGCGAAAGCCACCCGGAACCGGAGGCTAACCAGTCGCGGGCCGACAACTCCACGGTCCGCGCCACATCTGAACGTGAGGCACGGCCATGGCAGCAACCGCGTCGACAATGCTCCCGCTGGCCACGGCTGCTCCAGATTTCCACCTGCCCGACTCCGCCGGGCGCTTCGTCTCTAGGGACGACTACGCGGGCAGCCCCGCGCTGCTCGTGATGTTCCTGTGCAACCACTGCCCTTACGTGCAGCACGTTGCCGAGGAAGTTGTCCGTGTTGCGAAGGAGTACCAGACACGCGGCGTAGGGGTCGTCGCGGTCTCCAGCAACGATGTCGCCCAGTACCCAGATGACAGCCCGGCGCGGATGGCGGAGGTGGCGACCGCCATGGGCTTCACGTTCACCTACCTCTACGACGAGACGCAGGAGGTGGCGAAGGCCTACCACGCCGCCTGCACGCCGGACTTCTTCCTCTTCGACGCCGACCGCAGGCTCGTCTATCGGGGCCAGCTCGACGGCGCCCGTCCGGGCAACGGCGTCCCGGTGAGCGGGCACGACCTCCGGGCTGCTCTCGACGCCGTTCTTGCCGACAACCCGGTGCCCGAACCCCAACTTCCGAGCCTCGGCTGCAACATCAAGTGGAAGCCGGGCAACGACCCAGAGTACTTCGAGCTCGGACACCGAGCTGCCCATTCGTAGGCGGCCTGGAAGCAGGACCATCTTCGATGTGACCGGCTGCGTCAACTAAGCCCGGCCGCGTCACGCGAGCCAGTGTCTCGAGTCGAGTAGGGCACGACGCAGCCATAGTCGCGCAAGCGGGATGGCTCCAGGGGATCTTCAGCTGGAGCCGGGCAGGGCGACCCGCCCGGCATGGCAAGAGAGAGCAAGCGCCGGTCGGGCTCAGTGACCCTAGCCAACGACGACGTCAGCCCTAGCGCTGGTGGACGACCTTCGGCACTTGCCAGTGCCGCCAGTCCCGACGACCCTGCCGCTGAGCGGCTCGCTCGGACGGCCAGATGCCTTGCCGAATGCGACAGGGTCAGTTGAGCCGTCGTGGCCAGCCTCGTCCCCGACTTCGGTCGGCGGCCGACGATTGAGGAGGGGCTCATGGACACTGGCTCGACCAGGGCACAGGTGCGTACCGCGATCGTGCTTGGCGTGATCGCGGCGATCGCTTTGTTTGTCGTCGGGACCGGGGTGCTGAACTCGCCCACCGTGTACTCTCGAAACGAGAGCTCGACTGAGGTGGACGTTGTCGTCCAGAGCAATCCGGGTAGCTACGGTGCCAATGTCGTTCTCATAGTCCCACCCTGGACCGAAGGAACTTGTGCCACCGGCAGCTGGAGCATGGGCATAGGGAACCGGCCGCAGCAAGCCTATCTGGTCATGCAGGGCCACACGATGACGTTCCCGCCGGGCGGCCCTTACTACGTCCGCGTGGACGCGTCGGGCGCTATGCACCTTGGCGAACCAGTACCGACCGATCCGGTCGGCTGCAAGGTCTACCTCGTCACCTTGCGCTGACCCGCCTGATGCCATTGGCGCCCGTGGCTGGAGCGATGGGGCGCGGAACGGCGAGTCTCGGCTCGCAGCCAGGTGATGCAGCGCGCGGGGCCACTAACGCGACAGGGGCAAGTGCGACTCGATACCGCTGGTGGCGCCTCGCGGCACCGAATCCCGCATTTTCAAGGAGCAATTCAAGGTTCTCCGTTCGCGTTACGGATCCGTCGTGAGCGTTGACACAATGGTTAGCCAGTGTGCGCCAATGTCACTCGACGTCCAAGGATAGGTCGGAGGCTCAAGTCCTCTCGCCCCGACCCCATGTGACAGTGCGCCCGCGTTGGACGGTATCTGCCGAGTACCCTTGGCCCACGGCCCCGGCGCAGCCGCCCGAGCTGGCCGGACTACGCCGGGATCGTCGGCGGCTAGCGGAGGGGGCCCGGGGCGAACCGAGCGACGGCCGACGCGACCAAAGACCCTATCGCTGGCCGCTCTTTCCTGAAACTATCCGGGCGTCACGACGGGGAGGCGATGAAGCGCGGTCTAGACCCTGGCCGCCGGGACCGCGCCGAGCCACTGGCGAGACCGACCCGTGCCGGCGTCTCAGGGGTGCGCGCCATGGTCATCTTGCTGGGGCTGCTCAGATGGGCTGCGGCCCTCTCGCTCGGTGTTGTGACTGGCCTCGTGATCTACGCCCTCCGGCTCGACGTGCTGCCGGCCGTGGTGATCGCGTTTGCCGGCGGATGCGTCGCGGGCTACGTATCGACTCCCGGAAACACGAAACTGGCCGATATCTTCAGCCTCACATGGCTCGCCAGCGGGGCCATGCTCGGCTTCGCAGTTGTCCCGATGCTGGCCCAGGGCGGCCCTGACATGGCGCACTACGCAGTGGGCTGGGTCTTGTGGGTTCCGCTTGCGGCGATGGTGGGCTTTGGCGTAGTCGACTTGCGCAACGCGGAGGAGGACTCCTTCTTCGGTCGAATCCGCCGACGCTGGCGCCGGCGGTCCTGACGGAAGGACTGATCCGGCGGATCGGATCATGGGTCGGCGTCATCGGACAGCGGGCGGGTCCTCGAGCCCCCTTGGGGGCACCAGGTTTGGGCGAGCTCCTTCCGCAACTTCGGTCCGCGATGACGGCCTGGACGGTCGCCATCTGTTTGAGGCGCTCGGCGAGAATCTCGCGACCGACCTTCACCTCGTGCGGCTTCGCCGGATCTACACGCACGGCGATCGGCAGCCCGAGTATCTCGATCAGGATCCACGACGTCCGCGTAGCGTTGCCGGATGACCGTCCCTCAGGGCGGGGAAGGCTCGCTCGACAGCTCGGCCTTTACCATCTCGACGTTGTCCTCGAGGAATCCCGGGATCTCCAGGGCAAAGCGGATGGGAAGCCGCTCTTCGCGCCGGGCGTTCCAGGCGCGGCGGACCTCCGTCCGAAGGTCGGCCCCTCGCAGGCCGCGTGTAAGGCCGGCCTGGACCGTGTCGCCAACCCATCGGCAGTAGCGCTCCATCGCGTCCTCGCCCGGGCCCCGCATGCTTCCAGCCGCGCCATGGCCGGGGAGCCACGTGCGAGCGCCAGACTCGCGGAGATGGCTCAGCGCGTTCAGCGAGCCGGCCAGGGACCCGCTCGCGATGTACGGCTCGCAGTCGTTGAACCAGAGGTCGCCGCACAGCGCGATCCCATCTGGCTCTACGAACGCCCAGAGGTCGCCTGGCGTATGGGCGGTCGCCTCGGGGTAGAGTCGAACTCGGACCCCTCCGCCAAGCTCGATGGTCTCGCCAGCGGCATCGACCACGCGATCGGGGACGACGATCCGGACCTCGCGGTACTCGGCCTCGGCCGAAGGGTCGATCACGCCGAGGATGCGTTGCTCCGCCACCAGCTCCTCGATGAATGGCGTCAGGTCGCGGCCGGCCCAGTAGGCGAGCCGGTCCCGCGCGTAGTGGCTCGCCCATGTGCGCGCGGGCGGAGAAAAGTGCATCGCGCCGTGGGCGTGGTCGTTGTGGGTGTGGGACAGGACGAGTTCCCGGAGCGGCGGACCCTCGCCCTGGTCCACCGCCGCCCTGAGAGCGCGCGCAAAGCGGAGGAGGTTGGCGTCGAAGACGAGGGTGGCCTCGGAGCTCCCGACGATCGCCGAGTTCGCGACCGGATAGGCGTCGCCGTGGTAGGCGACAACATGCGGTCCGAGGCGGCGAAGGCCACCCGGCGGGTACGGCCCGAAGGGCCAGCCATGCTCGATCACCGGTCGTTGCCCCTTGGCGAAGCTCCGAATACAGCTGAGTATGCGTGCTTCAGCAAGCGGGAGGCAGGTACCTGGGACGATGCGTCCGTCACGGACCGGAGCCCCGCTCAAACGCTCGGGTACGCCGGCCGACGTCGCAGCTTCATCCGTCTTCCTCGCCTCCGATGACGCGGACTTCATCCCCGGCGAGTTGCTGACTGTCGCGGGCGGCCGCGGGATGCACTGACCGACCCCGTCAGGGCCGGAGTAGTGAGCCCAGAAATGGTCGGTACGACCCCGACCTCGAAGCGGTGCTGCCTCAATTCGTTGGGCCACGTCTGCAGGATCGTGTCCACGGCAATCGGGGGCGCTACATTCGGGGCATCTTGCGCCGGTCGTCGCGCTATCCTCGTTCCAGGGGGTCTTTCCCGCCAGCGATTGGCAGGCGGGCCCGCAGCGTCGACCAGTTGACGCCGCTGCGTCGCCCGAGACCGTCACTTGCGAGAAGGTGGCTGCGATGCGCAGACTGATATCAATCCTCGGCATCGGCCTGATGACCGCGGCGTGTTCGACCGCCGGCGCGACCGGCTGGCCCCTCGCCACGCCGGCACCCCACTACAACGTCGCGACCGGATCCGATCAGCTGGTGCTGCAGGTCACAACCGGCGGGGGCCTCGTCCCGATCGAGGTTCAGCTGACGCACACGCCCTGGTTCGCGCTGTACGGGGACGGCCGCGTCATCGTCCAGGGACCGGTGATCGCCATCTACCCGGCGCCCCTCCTGCCGAACCTGCGCCAGATGCAAGTTACGCCGGCGGAGATCCAGAAGATCCTGGCTGCGGCCGACCAGGCCGGCCTGCTGGGCCCGGACGCCCGGTTCGACGCCGTCGACATCTATGACGCATCCACGACCACATTCACCACGACCGTGGACGGCAAGACGCACACGATCGGCGCTTACGCCCTGGGTTTCAACGCGACGATGCCGGATGAGGCCGTGGCTGAGGCTCATAGGAAGCTCTCCGGCTTCTCGGGCGAGATTACGGATCTGGCGGCTCTCCTGGGCCGAAAGATCGGCGACGCCGAGGCGTACGACGCCGCCGCGATGCGCGTTTTCACCAGCCCGGCCGACTTGTCCAATCCGGACAACCTGAAGCGCCAGGTTGTCGCATGGCCGCTGACGGCCGATCCGGGCACGGCCGGCGAGGCGGCGAACGTGCCGAACACCCGCTGCCTGGTCCTGACGGGGCCCGACCTCGGGGCCTTCTTGGCGGTCGCGGGGACGGCCAACGGGCTTACGACCTGGACCTACGGCGCGGCCCGCTACTCCGTCTATGCTCGTCCGCTCTATCCCGACGAGTCGGGCTGCCCGACCGCCTGAGGCCCGCTCGAAACACCTGCGGCGGCGGCAGCCCCTCGTCACCAGCGCTCAGCTGTCCGTGGGGTCAGCCAGGACTGCGACCGGGACCGCCAGCGTGCCTTCGGAGTTTCCCCGCTCGCGCGTAGCTCGGCCCTTCCGTCACCGCGTCCACGATCCCGACCACGAGCGTCCGGATGGGTGCGCCGGGAGCGCCGAGCACCTGGCGCGCCGAGTTGCCCTCGTCGAGGATCAGTACGGTTTCGCCGGCGCCGGCGCCGACTGTGTCCACCGCGATGACGTAGCCGCCCGCCGGCCGCCCGGCCGGGTCGATCAGGTCGCAGAGCAACAACGTCCGGTCGTCGAAGGCGGGCGCGTTGATCGTGGAAACGACGGTGCCCACCACGCGGCCCAGCTTCATTTCTCGTCCCCCGAGATCGGAGAGACGGCGTCGACGATCCCCACGATCGCGTGGTCCACCGGGACGAACGTATTGGGCATCGCCTGGGCGGCCTCGCGGGCTGCCACGAAGTAGACCAGCTCGCCGGGACCGGCCATGTGGACGGCGTCGGCCGCGACCAGCTGGCCGCCCGTGGGCCGTAACTTGCGGTCCAGTGGCTGGATCACGAGCAGCTTCACGCCCTCCAGCCCCGGCGTCTTGACCGTGGCCACGACCGTGCCGATCACCCGGGCGAGCTGCATGTCGGCCTACCGTTCCCTTCGTCTAGCCGCGGGCGCCCGCTTGCGAACCGCTGCCCCGGAGGGCAGATCGACCCCACCGGGACGAGCCGTCGCGCCGGCCCCGCCCGCGCCCCGGACCCGCTCGCCGAAACGCGCGTCCGCCGCCAGGTTCTCCGCCATCTCCGCGTGCAACTGGGCGATCACTCGCGTCGCCAGTCCGGGCGCCCCGACGATGCGGCCCGAGCCGATCTCCACGGCGGCCTCAACCTCGCTCACGGATCCGTCGAACAGCAGGTAGCCCTTGCCGCCCAGCTCGTCGGCCAGGCGCAGCTCGACCAGGCGGACCCGAGCACCTTTGAGGCCCGCGTCGGCGGCCTCGATGATCGCGGCGACGGTCGCGGTCTCGATGACCCCCAGCGCCTCACCCGCCGATTCACGGCACGCGCCGCCTATGGCCGCGACGAGCTCCGGGTGGGCGTTGGGGAGGAAGACGACGTCGAGGACGGCGGACGCGCCGACCTCACGGCCGGCCTCGAGCGCTTCCGAGACGTCCGCCACGCTGCCTCCGACGAGGACCAGGTACTTCCCGGGGTGCACCGTGCCGGCACGCAGGACCTCGATCGGGGCGCGCTTGGCCATGGCATCGCCGGCCGCGATGCCGGCTGCGATCGAGTCGAGCTCGAGCAGGGCGAGCGCCGGTTCGACGGTGGGTCCGGTGCCCATCGTCAGACGATCCGCAGGGCGCCGACGACGGTGATCCGCCGCTCGCGCGAGAAGGTCCGCGGCCGGGTCAGGCCGTCGCCGGACGGGCTGGCGATCGAGAACGAGGCGAAGCCCTCGCCGCCCTCGCCGAGGCCTGCGACGTTGGGTCCGTTCGTCACGAAGATGCTGCAGTTCATGGCCCGCGCCATCTGCGTGATCGTTTCCACGTTCGTGGAGTGAATCGAGGCCGTGTGACGGAAGCCGTGCTCGGCGCGGACGGCCAGATCGATCGCCTGGTCGACGGTGGGGACGCGCACGATCGGGAGCAGCGGCATCATCTGCTCGGTCCATACCAGGCTGTGGTCGCGCGGCACGTCGGCGATGAGCAGGCGCGGCGCGGGCTCGGCCGCAACGCCGATCTCGGCCAGCATCCTGGCCGCGTCCTGGCCGATCCAGGCCGGGTCCATTACGCCGGGCCTCCCGGGCTGGCCGAGCTCCTTGAAGACGACTCGCTCGAGCCGGCGCAGCTCGTGCTCCTTGAGCAGGTAGGCGCCGCTCTGGGTCATGGCCCGGATCAGCCGGTCCGCCACGATGTCCACGACGAGGACTTCCTTCTCGTCGATGCACACGAGGTTGTTGTCGAACGACGCGCCGAAGACGATGTCGCGGGCCGCGCGCTCAATGTCCGCGGTCTGGTCCACGACCGCGGGCGGGTTGCCCGGGCCCGCCGTGATCGCTCGCTTGTCTGTCTTCAGCGCTTCGCGCACGACCGCGGGCCCGCCGGTGACGAGCAGCACCCGGACGCCCGGGTGCGACATCAGGGCTCGCGCGCTGTCGATCGTGGGGTTCGCGGTGGCCGAGACCAGGTTCGGCGGCCCGCCCGCGCCAACGATGGCCCGATTGATGAGCCGCACGGTCTCGGCCGAGCAGCGCCTGGCGCTCGGGTGGGCGTTGAAGACGACCGCGTTGCCGGCCGACACGATGCTGATCGTGTTGTTGATGATGGTGGAGGTCGGATTCGTCACCGGCGTGATGGCCGCGACCACGCCGAATGGCGCGAACTCGGTGACCATCATGCCCGCGTCGCCGGTCACGGCCTGGACCTCCAGGTCCTCGGGTCCGGGTGCCTTGGAGGCGACCAGGCGGTTCTTGACGACCTTGTCCTCCACCCGCCCGATGTGCGTTTCCTGGTGGGCCATCCGGGCCAGCTGCTCCGCGTGATCCAGCATCGAGCGCCGCACGGCCTCGATGATGACCTTGCGGCCGGCCAGGCCTTGGACCTGGAACGCGTCGAAGGCCTGCGTGGCCGCGGCGACAGCGTCGTCGACCGTGGCATGGATGCCGTCACCCAGCTCGGCGGCCGCCGCAGCCGCCAGCTCCGCCTGGGCCCTCAGGCCTTCTCCGGGCCTCTCGTCGCCGGCGGCCGAGACGCGGCGGCGCACCCGCTCGATGATCTCGGAGATCTCGCGCTCTTCGACTTCGCTCATGGCTTGGCCCGCTACTTGCGGTATACCTCCGTCCCGCCGATCTCCCACGTGTCCACGATCGCCATGATCACGGCGTCGCAGGGCCGGTCGCGCGTCATCTCCGTCTGGCGAGCGGAGCTGCCGGTGGCGTACAGGACGACTTCACCGACGCCCGCGCCGACGGCGTCGGCGGCCACCACGTAACCCCCGGCCTCTCGGTTCTCCGCATCGAGCTGGCGCACGACCAGGAGCTTCCAGCCCTCCATGAGCGGCTCTTTGCGACTCGCGACTACAGTCCCGGTCACCTTTCCAAGGAGCATGTTGTCACCGCCTGCACCGGGCAAGCGCGCGCGCCGGCTCGGGGCCGGCGCGCGCCACTCGCGTCCTACTTCTGGCCGGTCTCGGCCTTCGCCTCGGCCAGCCGCCCGAGCGGCAGGACGAGGTCGACATTGACGTGCGGCCGGGCGATCACGTGGCTGGCGACGACTTCGCCCACCTTGCCGGCGTTTCGGACGCCGGCCTCGACCGCAGCCTTGACGGCGGCGACGTCGCCGCGCACCACGGCGGTCACGTATCCGCCGCCGGTCTTCTCGTAGCTGACCAGCTCAACCTTGGCCGCCTTGACCATCGCGTCGGCGGCCTCGACCACCGCCGCGAACCCGCGGGCTTCGATCATCCCAAGCGCTTCTGCCATCGACCGGGTCTCCTTCTTGTTCGGCTGCTCGACCTCGCGGTCGCCGCCGCTGCCTTATGCCTTCGCTTCGCGTCCTTCGATGCCTTCGATCGCCGCCAGCGCCGCGCGCCAGCCGACGTCGATGTCCCTTTCCTCGCCGCCGAGGTAGATGCGGCCCATCGAGCCGAAGGCCCGCACTTCGAGGATGTTGATGTGAGCCGCCTTCTCCGCCTCGTTGGCCGCCAGCGCGGCGTACGCGGCGGGCTCGAGCTCCAGCACGTAGAGCGTCTGGCCGGGGATCAGCATCTGGCCGTGACGCGTCCGGTTGATGAGCTGGGCTTGATGGTCGTCGATCCGGCGGATGATCTGGGAGGAGAGAACCTTCGGCTTGATCCGGTCCGTCTCGGCCAGGCCGATGTCGGCGAGGATCGCGGCGCCGGCGGCCCGCACCTCCGCCTGCGACGGCGAGTGGATCTCGAGCATGCCGTAGTAGCGCTCGATGATCTGCATGCCGGGCTTGACCTTCGTCGACTTGAGGGCCACGTCGGTCAGCCGGTTGATCTCGATGCCGGGCGAAATCTCGATCGATAACGAGGCGTCCCCGGCGAGGGGTAGGAATCCCTGGGCTACCGTTCCCAGGAAGGCGGCGTACTGGGCCTGGAGGCTATCCAGGAACACGTAGGCTCGCAGGTCAATATTGCCCATGGGCGACCTTCTCTCCCTTGACGATCTTGACGCCGGCGGAAGCCCCGATGCGGGTCGCCCCGGCCGCGATCATGTCCTGGACATCCTCGGCGGTGCGAATGCCGCCGGAGGCCTTGACGCCCATCTTCGGGCCGACGGTCTCGCGCATCAGCGCGACGTCGAAGACTGTCGCTCCGCCCTTGGCGAAACCGGTGGAGGTCTTGACGAAGTCCGCCCTGGCCTGCCGGGCGAGGCGGCAGGCGATCACTTTCTCCGCGTCGGTGAGGAGGCCGGTTTCGATGATCACCTTGCAGAGGGCACCGGCCTCATGGCAGGCGTCGGCGACGCGGGCAACGTCCTCGCGGACCTGGGCCTGCAGCCCGCTCTTGAGCGCCCCGATGTTGATGACCATGTCGATCTCGCGGGCGCCGTCCCGAATCGCCCGGCGCGCCTCGAAGACCTTGATCTCCGTCGGCGTGGCTCCGAATGGGAAGCCCACCACCGAGGCGACCCCGACGTCGGAGTCCCGCAGGTCGTCGGCGGCGCGGCGCACCCAGGTCGGGTTGACGCAGACCGCGGCGAACCGGAACTCGGCCGCCTCCGCGCACAGCTTGTCGATGTCGGCGACCACGGCGTCGGGCCGCAGCAGCGTGTGGTCGATGTAGCGGGCGAGATCCGTCGGGACGTCGGCCGCGCGGCCGCGGTACTCGACGCGCGATGCGCCCCCGGCCACGACGTCGCGTACCTTCGTGGCGCACTGGGCGGCGCACGCGCCGATGCACGCGGCACACATATCGCCCGGGCTGCCCTGAGTGCCCGCGGCGTCGGGCGCGCCCAGCGAGGCGAGCACCTCGCGGGTGATCGCGTCGACGAGCTGGTCGCGAGTCTGCCTCGCCTCTATCATCCTCGAACCTCACTGGCTGCTGCCGTGTACTTGCGCTCGATCGCGGTGATCTTCTCGACCCGGGCCGCGTGGCGGCCATAGCCCCAGACCGTGCCGAGCCAGGCCTGCACGATGTCGATGGCCAGGCCCTCGCCGATGAAACGGGCCCCGAGGGTCAGGATGTTGGCGTGGTTGTGCTCGCGGCTGTTGCGCGCGCTCGACAGGTCGTGGCAGAGGGCGGCCCGGATGCCGGGAACCTTGTTAGCGGCCATGCACGAGCCGATCCCGGCCCCGTCGACGATGATTCCCCAGCGGCACGTCCCCTCGGCCACCAGGCGAGCGACGGCGTGGGCGATGTCCGGGTAGTCCACGGGATCGCTGCTGTCCGTGCCGCAGTCGGTGACCGCGAAGCCGGCCTGACGGAGGACCTCTCCGATCCGGTCCTTCAGCGCGAAGCCCCCATGGTCGCCGCCTATGGCGATGGCGACGCGTTCCGGGCCGGCGGTGGACAGCTCAGGGACCGAGACGATCGGCGACGCGCCCGCCGATGGGGCCGACTCGCCAGCCGTCAGCGTGGCGTCCACGATACGGCGGACGATATCCCGGACCTCGTCCGCGGAGGGCGTGGCTGGACCGCGCGACTCATGCATGGTCGAGCACCCACACGGCGGTGGCCTCGTCGGTCACCATCAGGTTGACGCAGCCAACGCGCAGGGCGGCCAGGGCAATCGGGCCCTTTCCCGGTCCGGCTGCGACGCCCACGGTCAGCGTCTTCTCGCGGAGCTCCTCGAGTGGCAGCCCGATCGTGCGCCTGTCGATCGACGGAAGGGCGATCCGACCGTCCAGCGACAGGAACCGCCCCAGGACGTCACCCACCGCCCCGGCGTCCGTTAGTACCGCGAGGTCCGCGCCGCTGAGATAGCCGGACGCGACGTGGACGCTGTCCGGGCCCAGAACGCCCATGCCGAAGACGGCGGTCCGGGCGGAGCGCGCGGCTGCGAGCGTGCTGCCGACCGAAGGGTCTTCCTCGAGCGCGTCTCGGAGCTCGGCCGAGCCGACGATCGCCGGGGCGGCCATGAGTCGGATCGCCGCCCCGGTCGTGCGCCCGAACTGTTCGACGACCTCCTGGGCCCTGGTGGGGCTGGCGGAGCGGGAGATGGCGCCGTTGAGTTGCACGATCTCCGATGCACTGGTCCAGCCCTGGCGGAGGTGGGCGGCGACCTCGAGCATCGTGCGCCCCCACGAGACTCCGATCGCGCCGGTCGGCTGCAGTGAGGTCAGGTGAATGGCGGCGGCCCTGGCCACACGCTCCCGGGCGAGGAGTTCCTGGTCGGCGGCGGAGCCGGTGGGCGGCACGTCGACGACGACCGCGCTGCGCAGGTCGAATCGCCCGACGAGGGCGTCCTCGAGCTGCACCAGCCGGGCCGCGGGATGGACGATCTCGATCCGGACGGCCGATTCGCGCAGCGCGCGGTCCAGGAGGCGGCCGACCTTGAAACGGCTGACGCCCAGGCGCTCGCCGACCTGATCCTGGGTCAGATTCAGCCGGTAGTAGAGCTGAGCGGCGCGAAGCATAAGCCGGGTTTCCAGCCCCAGCTCGTCCTGCCGGATGATCGTGGCATCGGCGGCCATGCTCAAAAGTGCAACATGCTGCGCATATGTAGCAAGAGCCTATGCCCTGGGGAAAGCGCTGTCAAGGGCTAGGCCCTGTCCGAGGGCGCGGAAGCGTGGGGTCTTCCGCCGATCGACCGAGCCGCCGTACCTGGACCTAGTGGGTCCAGACTGAGCGCGTCGCGGATGAAGGCGCGCGCAACGCCGGCGAGACGTTCCGCCCGCAGGGACGTCGATCAGCGGCTTGGCAAGCTCGTACTGATGAGCGCTTGCCGCCTCGGCTCTCAATGGCGGCATTGGCGGAGCTACGCTCGCCGAATGAAGCAGGTGTGCAACCCGATGAACCGCAGGGTCATGGGCCAGGGATGCGATCCTAAAGCCCAACGGTCGAGGCGGCCCGGGCCAGGCGGGGGCGTTAGCAACCAGGTCGAGGCGAAGCCGGGTGGCCGATCCTCAGCCTTGCGGGACCGTCCAGTGATCGGCCGCTTCGTCGAGCGCGTTGACGTCGTGGACGCTATCGGCCTGCTGGCGTCCGCATCGGGCGCATTTGCTGTTGTGGCGTAGAACCGGGTTGTACTCGGTGGCCGCGGGACCGTGGCGCGGCTCGATCGCCGTGATCACACCCTCGAAGGCGTGGGTCTTGCGCCGGTCGATCTCGGCCTGGACCTCGTCCATTTCGTCAACGATGCGCGCATTCCGTTCGATGCCAGGCATCAGCCGAACCAGGTGACGGCCTCGTCGCGGCTCACCTTCGGCATCGTCAGGAGGCTCACGATCACCTCGGGCGGCATGCTCGTGCGGCGGGAGACGAGGGCGGCGATGCGCCGTGGATCGTGGCAGCAGCGCCGGAGGGCCCTTCGCCCCAGCCTCGGCCACACGGCGAGCGCCTGTCGGTCGACCTCTGGCCCCCAGACCGATCCATGCGCCCCTTCTTCAGTTCCGCGAACACCTGTTGCCATGGCCCACCATCCCGAGTTGACGCTACGCGCACCTGCCGGGCGGCACAAGGGCCATCCGTTTCGATGTCAGCACCCCCTGGCCGCTGGCCGCGAAGCTTGTCGCGTATCGTTGGCGAGCGAAGGAGGCCAAGCTTGAAGAGGACCGCGCTCTTCGATTCGTTCGACGAGCTCGACATCAGGGTCGGCCGCGTCCTGACCGTGGAAGAGGCGCTCACGCGCAAGCCAACCTACCGGTTGACCATCGACTTCGGTCCGGAAGTGGGGGCCAAGCGATCGTGCGGTGCGTACCGCAACTATCCGGCCGATGCCCTGGTCGGCCGCCTGGTAATCGCCGTCGTTAACTTCGGCCCCAAGCAGATGGGTCCGGAGACCTCCGAGGTGCTCGTCCTGGGCGCCGAGAACTCGGACGGCCAGACGATCTATCTGACGCCGGAATCGGACGTCCCGCTCGGTGCCGCGGTCTTCTAGGCGCGCTTCCGGCGACTCGGCTCCAGCCCCCGGTCGGCCGCCCGATCAGCCGCCCAGGTAGGCTTTCTTGACCTGCTCGTTCTGGGCCAGCGCGGCCGAGGAGTCGGCCAGGACGATCTGGCCCGTCTGCAGAATGTAGCCGCGGCTGGCGACCTGGAGGGCCATCTGGGCGTTCTGCTCGACCAGCAGGATCGTCGTCCCCTGGGCGTTGATGTCGCGGATGATGCGGAAGATCTGCTCCACCAGAACGGGGGCGAGACCCATCGAGGGCTCGTCGAGGAGCAACAGCTTGGGCCGGCCCATCAACGCCCGGCCGATGGCGAGCATCTGCTGCTCGCCGCCCGAGAGCGTGCCTGCCGACTGGCTGGACCGCTCCTGCAGTCTCGGGAAGAGGCCGAACACGCGGTCGTAGTCGGACGCGATCTCGGCCTTGTCGTGCCGCGAATAGGCGCCCATCTGGAGGTTCTCTAGGACCGTCAGGCGATTGAAGATGCGCCGCCCCTCGGGGGCGTGACCGATGCCGAGCCGCACCAGCTTGTGGGCCGGTACGTGCGTGATGTCGTCGCCGTGCAGCTCGATGCGGCCCGAGCGCGGATGCATGAGGCCGCTGATAGTGCGCAGGGTCGTCGACTTGCCGGCCCCGTTCCCGCCCAGCATGGCCACGACCTCTCCGGAGCGGACCTCGAGAGAGATTCCGCGCAGGGCCTGAATGGCGCCGTATGAGGCGACCACGTCCTGAAGGCGAAGAAGCGGTGCGGTCACCGTTCCGGAGGTCGGGGCGGGATCGTCCGCGAGGGCTGCCGCCGGGGACGGGAACGTGCGCATGGGCCTCATACCGCACCCTTCCCGAGGTAGGCTTCGATGACGCGATTGTCGGCCCGGACCTCGGCCGGCGTGCCCTCTGAGATCTTCTCGCCGTGGTCGAGAACGGTGACCCTGTCGCTGATGCCCATGACCACCCGCATGTCGTGCTCGATGAGCAGGATCGGCAGGCCCAGCTCCGTCCTGATCCGGCCGAAGAGCTGCATCATCGTGGCCGTCTCCGATGGGTTCATGCCGGCCGTCGGCTCGTCCAGCAGCAGTAGCTTGGGCTTCGTCGCCAGGGCCCGCGCGATCTCGAGCCGGCGCTGGTCGCCGTAGGGCAGGTTGCGGGCGAGCTCATCTTCCCGGCCCGGCAGCCCAGCGTATCTCAGCAGCCGCAGGGCCTCGTCGCGCGACGCGATCTCCTCGAGGCGCTGCTTTCCGGTCCGCATGACGGCGTCCAGCGGACTGGCCTTGAGCTGGCCGTGCATGCCCACCAGGACGTTCTCGATTGCGGTCATGTTGGCGAACAGCCGGATGTTCTGGAAGGTCCGGCCGATCCCGGCCTGGACCATGTCGTTTGGTCGGGCGCTCTTGAAGACGCCGAGGTGGACAAGGAGCCTGCCGTACCAGGCCGGCCGAATCACCGCGGTGATGAGCGTCGCGATGAGAAGGCCCAGCCCGACCAGGATCAGGATCTCGATGGCTGCGATCGGCACGCCCACCGCGTTGAGCAGGTAGGTCAGGACCCAGACCAGCCCGGCCGGGAGAATCCACAGAACGGGCTCGAGCCAGCCACGCTCGGGGCAGGCAACCATCCTCCGGCCGAGGAATTCCACGTATCCGTCCGTGGGGTCGGACAGGCCGGCGACGACGTTGAACAGGGTCGTCTTCCCGGCGCCGTTGGGTCCGATCAGACTCGTGATCGAGCCGGGCCGGACCTCGAAATCGACATCCTTGACGGCCACCAATCCGCCGAAAGCTTTGGTCAGATGGACCGTGCGCAGGATGGCAGGGGCGGTCTGCTCGCTCATGCCTCGACCAGCTCCTGGTTCGCAGCGGCGGAATCGTCGACGTCATGGAGCTCCGCCCTGCGGCGGCGACTTGGGAACAGGCCCTCCGGTCTCAGCAGCATCATCCCGACCAGGGCCAGGCCGTACAGGAGGTACTGGTAGTCGAGGAAGTTGATGGTCGTGAGGTCGATGTTGATGAACCCAAGATGTATGGGCGGGATGCCTGCGCCCTGGAAGAAGTTGTTCAGCTGCTTGAGCCCCTGGCTCTGGATCTCGTAGACAACGAACGCGCCGGCAGCGACGCCCCAGATGTTGCCCATTCCTCCGAGCACGACCATGGCCAGGACTGTGAAGCTCACGGTGAACCCGAACTGCGAGGGCGAGACGATGGCCAGCTTGGAGCTGAGGTACACGCCGGCCAGGCCGGAGGTCGAAGCGCCGATAGCGAAGGCCAGGAGCTTGGTGGTCACGGTGTTGATGCCCATGCTGGCCGCGGCCAGCTCGTCCTCGCGAACGGCCATCCAGGCTCTGCCCAGCCGGGAATCCTGCAGCCGGTATAGCAGGGCCATGGCGATGGCGATGATCACGGCCACGGCTATGTAGTAGGGCATCGGGTTCCCGAAGCCGAAGTCGCCGCAGATGGGCAGCGACGGCTGGTACAGGGCGGTGATGCCGTTCGTGCCGTTGGTGTACTTGTCGGAGTTGAGGAAGACGACCGGCACGATCTCGCCGAAGCCCAGGGTAACGATGGCCAGGTAGTCGCCGCGCAGTCTCAGGGTCGGCGCGCCGAGCAGCAGGCCGAAGGTCGCGGCCGCGGCCGCTCCGACCAGCAGCATGGGCCAGAAGGGGACGGCGTTGTGCGAGAACGGCGACGCGCCGTAGGCGTACGTGTACGCACCGATGGCGAAGAACGCGGCGTACCCGAGATCGAGCAGACCGGCCAGGCCGACGACCACGTTGAGGCCCACCGCCAGGAGGACCCACACGCCCGCCTGGGCGAAGCCGTCGATGAAGTCGTTCTGGGTTCCGAATCCGCTGATCGGCCATATGAGCACGATGAAGGGCAGCAGCGCGGTGACGATCGCCATGCCCACGACCACCGAGGTGGATTGGTGGCGGCTGGAGAACTTACCCATCGGGACGACCACCGGCGCGAGGCGATTGCCGAGCGTCGAGAAGCCGGCCCCGACAGGACCGAGGGCTTGCCTCAGGTAGGAGTCGCTGCGCCAGACGAGCAGCAGGCGAGGCAGGACGTTCATCCGCGTTCCGTCAGGCGCTGGCCAAGGAGGCCGGTCGGTCTGAAGACCAGCACGATGATGAGGATGGCGAAGACGACCGCCTCGCTCCAGCGGGAGTAGCCCAGCTGTGAGCTGAAGACCTCGACGAAGGCGATCAGGAAGCTGCCCAAGGCCGCCCCTGTGGTATTGCCGATGCCACCGAGGACCGCCGCCGTGAACGACTTGAGGCCGGTCTGGAACCCGATGTCGAACTTGGTGGTGCCGTAGTTCAAGGCCCAGGCGACGCCGGCCGCTCCGGCAAGAGCGGAGCCGATGAAGAACGTCAGCGCGATCGTGGTGTTGATGTCGACGCCCATGAGCTGCGCGGCCTCGCGATCGATGGCCGTCGATCGCATGGCTCTTCCGAGGCGGGTCCGTCCCACGAACAGCTGCAGGGCCACCATCAACGCCAGCGCGAGCACGACGATGAATATGTGGGTGTACGAGAACGTCACCGGTGAAGCTGTGACCTGGAAGCTCCCGACCGCGAACTGCGGCAGCTGGAGGGTGGCTCCGGCCTGCGCCTCGATGACGCGCGGCACGTTGACGGGCGAGTTGCTGAAGGTCACCTGGATGATGTTCTGCAGGATGAAGCTCACGCCGATGGCCGTGATCAGCGGTGCCAGGCGCGGGGCGTTTCGCAGGGGACGGTAGGCGAAGCGCTCGATCACGACGCCGACGAGGCCCATCACGGTCATCGCGAAGGCGAACATCACGACGAGCATGGCTACGAGCGTCGGTGGGTCGTTGATCGTCCCCTGGACGCCGAGCGTCGAGAGAAGCCACAGCGTCACGAACGAGCCGACCATGAAAACGTCGCCGTGGGCGAAGTTGATGAGCTCGATGATGCCGTAGACCATCGTGTAGCCGAGCGCGATCAGAGCGTACATGGCCCCGATAGTCAGGGCGTTGAATGCCTGCTGGGTCAGGATCCCGGCGTCCACTTGTCTCCTGGGGCGGGTCGCGACGGCAGTGAGGGTGCTGATGATAGCGCTGGGGGCCGGAGTTCCTCCGGCCCCCGTTGCCTCAAACGCTTGGAGCCTACGGCGCCGACGACGCCATGGTCACCTTGCCGGAAATGAAGTCCTTCTGCTCGAAGAAGGCCCAGTCCTTGGTGGTCGGGTCGAACTTGTAGTAGCTGATGATGTGCTGGGAGGTGTCGCCGTTGGCGTCGAACGTGATCGTTCCGAGAACGGTGTCGAACGAGTTCGACGTGGTGGTCACATAGGCGCGCACGGCCTCACGGTCGCTACCGACCTTGGCGAGCGCCTGGAGGTAGATCTGAGCGCAGGCGTAGCCGGAGGCGCTGTAGGCGCCCGCCTCGGATCCGTACTTGGCCTTGTAGTCCGCCTTGAACTTGTCCGCGTTCGGGATCAAGGAGATGGCCGCGACGGTCATGTAGCTGCTCACGTCGCCCTGCGCACCGGCCACGTTCAGGAACGAGCTCTTCGTTGCGGCCGAGCCGTCGCTGATGCCATCGCCGCCGCCGTACGGGATGCTGGCCATGCCGAGGTCGACCATCTGCTTGCGCAGGAGGCCGCCGCCGGTGGCCGTCACGCCGCCGAAGTAGACGAACCCTGGATTCTTGGCCTTGGCGGCCGTGAGAAGCGCGGTGAAGTCCGACTGCTGGTTGGCGCCGGCGCCGTCATGGCCGACGATCGTGCCGCCCAGGGACTTGAAGGTAGTTTCGAACACGTCCGCGAGGCCCTTACCGTAGGTCTCGGTGTCGTCGACGATGTAGGCGCTCTTGGCGCCGGCGACGTTGTAGGCGATATCCGCGCCCGCCTGGCCCTGGATGTCGTCGGTGGTGGCGACGCGGACGTAGGCGATCTTGGTTGAGCCCTTGCGCAGGTCGATCGCGCTCTGGCCCTTGGTCAGACCCGGGTTCGTGTTGGCCGGGCTGCATTGGATGAGGCCGGCCGAGTTGGAAACCGGGATCTCAGCCTGGGCGACGTTCGAGTTGAACGGGCCGACGACGGCAAAGACCGACGTGTCGTTGACGAGCTGGCCGATGTTGGTGGCGCCCGTCTGCGGGTCGTGCTTCCCGTTGAGGGCGTCGTCCTTGATGTTGAGCTGGACGTCGTACCCGGCCACCGGGTGCTGCGCGATTGCGAGCTGGACGCCCTTGAGCGTCGGGTCGCCGTTCGGGAGCTCGGCGCCCGAGAGCGGGAGCTCGATGCCGATCTTGACGACCTTGGGACCCGTAGTGGCTGAAGACGAGCTACAGGCGGATGCCACCAGGGCAACCAGAGACAGGATAGCCAGTGCTTTGGGCTTCATTCGCCCCATCCTCCACTCCACGACCGACGATACGGGGATGTCCCCGCTTCCCTTAATAGGGGAACCGTCCGCTGGCGCCGGAGGGTCCAACGGGCGGCGGGCCCAAGCCCGTCGTGTCGACCGGCCTGGAGCCTTGCGGAGTAGAGTACTCACCGTTGAGCGACCTGCAAGTGGTTTCTCAACCGCAACTCTGCGTTCTTGCGCCTCCGAGGGTCAGTTTTGTGCCCTCGCGAGCCCTTCTTGGCGGCTCGGTCAGGGCTTCCGCCGCGCCGGAGGTTGGCGCGTCCGGCCTCGGTGCCCGTCTTCGGCTTCGTCGGCGCGAGGACCATCCCGGTCCCCGGCGAGCCGTTCGTCATCCCGAGCGCGCCGCGTCTGCGAGTCCAGAACCTGCTTGAACTGCTTGGCCAGGCCCGTCCGCATGCCGGCCCGCGCTCGGGCCTCGGCGTCACGATCGCGGCGCCTTTCCCGCGCTGCCTCAGCGGGCGAAACCTCGTCGTCGAACCCGTCCACCGACCCGAGCCTCGCTCCTCGATCCCGGCGACCTGCTACCATCCGGCCGCGATGGAACTCTACGGCGTCCGGATCCCCACGATCGTCACCGACAACATAGCCGTTCGTTGCGCCGGCTGCGGCGAGGTCATCGAAGGAAGACCCTGGCGGGTGAGCATCCTTGACGCAGTAGCTCCGGAGGCACCCGTCTCCTGGCTGGAGTCGGCCGGACTCAATCCCGGCCCGTTCGAGTTCCATGGCGACCCGAGCCACGTGCTGGCCTGGATGGCCGGGCGCGGGACCCTCTTCTGCCGGCGCTCGCAGGTCCGAGAGATCATGAGGCCGGTCTGGCTCCCGACCGAACCGCGTCGCCTTGGGCTGTGCGACGGCATCCACCGCGACGACCACGAGTTCGTCGACCCGGCCACGCTCGTGGCCGGTCGAAGCTGAGGGCAGATGCGCGTACGAAAGGCCGTCTTCCCGGCCGCGGGCTGGGGAACTCGCTTCCTTCCGGCCACCAAGGCCCAGCCGAAGGAAATGCTCCCTCTCGTTGACAAGCCGGTCATCCAGTACGCGGTCGAAGAGGCAGTCGAGGCCGGCATCGAGCAGGTCATCATCGTCACCAGCAGCCAGAAGCGGGCCATAGAGGATCATTTCGACCTGAACCTCGAGCTGGAGCAGCTGCTCGAGGCCCGCGGCGACATCGAAATGCTGCGCCAGATCAGGGCCATCTCAGACCTGGCCCAGATCTCATACGTCCGCCAGAAGGAGCAACTCGGCCTGGGTCATGCGGTTCTCGTGACCAAGGAGCTGGTCGGCCATGAGCCGTTCGCGGTGATCCTCTCGGACGACGTCGTGGTGAGCGAGCGGCCCTGCATCGGACAGCTCATTCACGCCTATCAGCGGACCCACTGCTCGGTGGTGGCCGTGATGGAGGTGCCGCACGAGGAAACCTCCCGCTACGGCGTCATCGCGGGTGAGCCCGCCGGGCCGGACGAGGACCCCCGGCTCTACAGGGTCTCGGGCCTGGTAGAGAAGCCTGAGCCGGCCGATGCTCCGTCCAACCTGGGGATCATCGGACGCTACGTCCTGACCCCGAAGATCTTCGACAAGCTCGAACAGACGCCGCGAGGGGCAGGTGGGGAGATCCAGCTGACGGACGCCATCGAGGCGCTAATGAAAGAGCAGGACGTCTACGGGTATGCCTTCGACGGTGTGCGATACGATGCCGGCACCACGATGGGTTGGCTCAAAGCGTCAGTTGAGTTGGCGCTCCAGAGACCGGACATCGGGGGCGAGTTCCAGAAGTACTTGCAGACGCTCGACTTGAGCTGACCGGCCGGGTAGAGCCGCCGGCTTCACGAGCGAGGGGCAAGCCGCATCAAGCGCCGGCGCGCCTGTGCCGGCCCAACGAGGACATCTAGTGGCCGAGATCGGACGCGTGATCGGGGGCCGTTACCGGCTCATCGAGTTGCTCGGCGAGGGAACCATGGCCACGGTCTACCGGGCCACGGACGTCCAGCTTGACCGTGAAGTGGCCATCAAGCTGCTCCGGCCCGAGTTCGCGGCGAACCCGGACTTCGTATCGGAGTTCCGCTGGCAGACCCGCGCCGCCGCGAGCCTGAGAGACGAGAACGTCGTCGCGATCTACGACGTCGGCACCGACGCCTCAGGGACCTACGTTGTCATGGAGTACGTGGACGGCGCCGACCTGGCCACGTTGCTGCAGCGAAACGGGCCGGTTCCGCCTCGCCGGGCGGCGCGCGCTGCAGCCGAGGTGGCGCGAGCGCTGGCCGCTGCCCACGACCGCGGGATCGCCCACGGCGACCTGACCCCCCACAACGTCATGGTGCTGCGGGACGGCCACGTCAAGGTCACCGACTTCGGCGTCGCCCGTGCCCGGACGACGGCCCTGGATGCCAGCTCGAACGTGAAGCAGCCCGTCGGCGAGACGGCCCAGCCCTCCGCCGGTGGGCCCGGAACGGCTCCGCGGGCCGGCGTGCCCAGCGAGTCCAGCGACGTCGAGGACCTGGGTCGGCTGTTCTATGAGCTGCTCACGGGGCGCGCTCCGTGGGAGGGCGACACGCCCGCGGCGATTGCCCAGGCCCGCCGTGCCGGTCCTCCGCCGCGGCCGTCGACGCTGCAAGCGGGGATACCGGTCGCGCTGGACTCGATCGCGCTCAACGCGCTGTCGGCGGTGCCCCAGAAGCAGTACGCGTCGGCGGCCGCGATGGCAGACGCCCTGGAAGCGTTCCTCGACGCTGAAGGCGCGACCGGGAACGGCGCCGCTGAATCCGCCGCGGCCGTGGCCACGGGCCTCGGCGTCGCCGCGGGCTTGGGCGTCGCCGCCGGCGTGGCCGGCGCGGCCGGACCCCAACTTCCGACCAGCCGCGTGATCTACTCGCCAGACGCGTACGCCTCCGGGCCCGGCTCGTACGACGACTACGAATCGGGCCTCGACGGGTCGAAGGGTTACGGTTCCGAGCCAGCCCGCCGGCCCGTCCGCCGATCCCAACAGCCCGAACCCGAGGAAGAATCCGAGCCGTCGGGCAGCAGCCCGTGGGCCTGGGTCGCCGGGATTCTCGCCATCCTGCTGATCGGCATCATCGGCTTGATCGTGATGCTGCTGGTCACCGGCAAGGGCTCCTCGTCCGCCGTCGTGTACGCACCGAACCTGGTCAGCGAGTCGTACACCCAGGCCCAGGTCGATGCGCAGGGCCGCGGCCTGGGCCTCGTGGTGACCATCAAGGCCAACGACACCACCCAGGCCGACGGCACGGTCGTGGCGCAGGACCCGGCCGCCGGCAGCGCCATGCATCAGGGTGACAAGATCACCGTCACGGTGCTTCAGGGCCAGGCCACGGTCACCGTCCCCAATCTCGTCGGAATGACCGAGAACGATGCCCGCAATGCCCTGACCGCGGCCGGTCTCCAGGCAGGCAACCGAAGCGACCAGAACGACCCGTCCATCCCGGCGGGCCAGATCGTCAGCACCAACCCTCGAGCCGGGGTCCCGGTTCAGAAGAACACGACGGTCGACTACGTCGTTTCGACGGGGCCCGCCCCGACGCCCACGCCGACGCCTACGCCGACGCCCACGCCGACGCCCACGCCGACGCCCACGCCGACTCCCACCCCGACGCCGACTACCCCGCCGCCGACTTCTACCTCGAAACCCGGAAAACCCTGAGGCCTACCGCCAGCGGTCCCCTCTGAGCCCGCGTAGTCCCTGGAGCCGGCCGGAGGGCCGTTTCTGCCCGGGAACGCGGCCCCAGGGCCGGGATCGAATAGAACTTCTGTGCGGGTATGCGGGCGGTCGGCCGCTCTTCCCCGAATCGGACTCGGTCCACATCCCCGTGGCCCGGATCGTCGGATCCTCGGTCATCTGCGGCGGTCGGGCCGCGCCCCACAGGTCGTGGCCGCGGGCCTGGCGTTCGTCGGCGGAGAGGGGAGCCGCGGCGGTTTCGGATGCCGGTCGCTCCCAGCAGTCGCGCTCCTCATCGCCCTTCAGCGGGCTGCGACGCTTGTCCAGGGCGCAATATCCAAGTCGGACGGTAACGCCCTTGCGGAAGTGGCGGCAGGTCGCGCACGAGGTCGTGGAGAGACGACAAACCCAGCACCGCGCCGTTTCGGGCTGCGGCGCCCCACAGTGCGGGCAGCGCCAGCTGGCCATGGCGTGATTGTAGCTGCCGGGAAGGGCCCGGGCCAGCGGCTCTATCCCGACGCCGCCGTGTCCCGCGTCTCGGCTCAGGTGGTCGGGATCGATACCGTGTCGGTGACGACATCTCCCGCCGGCGACGTCACGACGACGCTCGCCTGCCCAGGGCCGGGCGCTCCATTCGAGATGCTCACCTGCCACGTCGCCGTGCCGGACGCGTTGGTCGTGAGCCCCAGGGGCGAGGTGATCGGGCCGAGGGCATAGGGCGTGACCGTGAACGTCACTTCCGCGTTGGCCAGCGGGGCGCCGTTCGCGGACGTGGCGTGGACCGTCAGCGTGACCAGGGTCGGCGAGGACGAGGAGAACTTGGGGGGTGATGCGATCAGGTGAGCGGCCAGCTGGCCGTAGGTGCGATTGACCGAGAGAGAGCTGTTGGAGCTGTTGCCGGCCTGATCGGTGGCCGTCAGGTCGATCTTGTTCGACCCGGCAACGAGCGGGACCGTCAGGCTGAATCTGCCGTCGGCGCCGACGGTCTGGTTGGTCTGCGCGCCTCCGGGCGCCTGCTCGTTGCGGATCGTGATGGCGATGCCCGGATCGGTCTGGCCGGTTAGGGCGACCGAGGCAGCCCTGAACCAGGCATTCTGGGCCGGCGATGTCACCGTGATCGTGGGGGGCGTGGTGTCGAGGATGTAGGTGACCGGCGGTGACGGCTGGCCCTCGCCGGCCGGGGTATCGAGCGTTGCCATGAAGACGTTGCTGCCCTCCGTCAGCGCGATCGGCGGCGTGATGAATCGCGTCGTCGCCCCGACGGACACCTGGGCCACCTGCTGCCTGGCGCCGGCCTTGTCGGTGCGGTAGACGATCACGCTGTAGCCTGTCTTGCCCAGCGCCGCCCCTGGCACGCCTCCCTGGATCGGCACGGGTGTCTGATTGGTGTAGCCGCCGTTGTCGGGCGCGTCGAGCACCGGGGTGTCCAGGACGACGCCGGAGGGCGCGAGAGTGGCCGGCGCCTGGGACGAGAGCCGCGACAGGGCGTTGCCGAAGGCCGAGCTCAACTGGCCTGCCAGGTCGGTCAGAAGCCCGGACCCGATGGTCAGGGTCACGAGCGCGAGCATGACGCAGCCACCGACAAGCGCGAGGGCCATCGGCGCCGGGATTCGCCGACCGGACCGGACCGGGCCGTAGCGCCGCAGGGCGCTACGCGAAGGGGCATCGGCTCGAACGGTCTCGGTCCGAAGCCGATCGCTCGATGGCGGCCTGGGTCGAACGTGCGCGGCTCGTCTCTCTCGCATCGGCATGCTCGCTATTGTCGCATCCGTGAAGGCCGGGTCAGGGATTGATCGCTCGTGTCCAGCGAAATCCAGCCGGCGGATCCCTGTTGAGACGTTCCGCTGTTACGTGCAGCGGCGCGCGCCGAGGGCGGAACGATGTACTCTGCTGCAGAGAGCGGGCGTCCAGGTTCGTTCGCTCAGGTTCGAGGCGACAGTGCAGGCTCGAGATCCCAAGCCCGACCGGCCCCGCACACTCGAGATCGGTGTCGCTCGTCCAGCGCCCGGCCTCCGGCGTCCGTTCGTACCCGCGACCCCAGGCCGATCCGATCCGAGATTGCCGCAGGGAGGGGCGATGGGCCGGGTCGCGACCCGGCCCGCCCCGCGGGCACCCGCCACCACTCACGCCGAGACTTCCCAGCCGCAGCGTTACCCGGGCCTCCCCGCCGGCCGGGGCAGCTTCGGGCTGCCGAATCTGCGCCGCAACGTCTGTCCGCACTTCTACATGACCGGCAGCCGCGGCGCCATCCCGATCCAGGCGCCGCACCTCCTCAAGGCGCTGATCCGGCAGGAGCAGAACGTCTCGCGCTGCCAGCTCCGCGGCGGTGTCCACCTCGAGCAGGGCTACGTCAACGACGTCTGCCTGACGCCGAGGTTCAACCAGTGCGTCTTCTACGAAGACGATCTGACCAAGGATTGAGTCCGGCCCGTCTCGGCTATCCCGAGGCTCTAGAAGCGCTCGAGTCCAGGGGCCGGTTCGGCGTACGTCTTGGACTCGCCCGAACGCGAGCCCTGCTCGCCGGGCTGGATCATCCGGAGCGAGCATTCCGCGGAGCCCTGATTGCCGGTACCAACGGCAAGGGCAGCGTCCTGGCGCTGACGGCCGCGGCCCTCCGGGCCGCGGGCTACCGGATCGGCGAGACGCCCAAGCCGCACCTGGTCACCTATCGCGAGCGGCTTCAGATCGGCGGCGAGCCGGTGGATCCGGAGTCGTTCGCGCGCCTCACGGGCGAGGTGCTGGCCCTCGCCGACCGGGTGGCCCGGCGCCACGGCGAGCCGACGGAATTCGAGCTGCTGACGGCCGTTGCCTTCCGCTGGTTTGCCGAGTCCGGCGTCGATCTGGCGGTCGTCGAGGTAGGGCTGGGCGGCCGGTTGGACGCCACTCACGCCTGGGATGGCGGCGTGGCGGTCGTCACGAATGTCTCGCTCGACCACACCGACCGGCTTGGCACGACGATCGAGGCGATCGCCCGGGAGAAGGCGGCGATCATCATGCGCGGCGACCTGGCGGTGACCGGAGCTTGGGGGTCGGCCCTCGACGTCATCGAGCGCCGCAGCCGGCGAGTGGCGGCTCCGCTGGTCGTGACGCCGCCGGCGCCGCTGCGCGGCATCGACCGTGACGGCATCGAGGTGGAGTTGGGGCGGCTGGGGCGGGTGCGTGTCGGACTCCGCGGCCGCCATCAGGCCGCGAACGTGGCCGTCGCCGACGCCACGCTGGACGCCCTCGAGAGGGCTGGGATCGCCCACGTCGACGGGGAACGGCGCCGGGACGGTTATGCCTCCGTTACCTGGCCCGGCCGCCTAGAGCTCGTGGAGACCGCCGGCCGGGAGATTCTGCTCGACGGCGCCCACAACCCGGCCGGCGCGGCGAGTCTCGCCCTGGCCCTCGACGACATGGCTCCCTTCCTTCGCCCCGGCCGGCCGACGCTCGTGCTGGCCGTCATGGCCGACAAGGACGTTGACGGAGTGTTGAAGGCCCTGGCCGGAGCCGCGTACCTCGGCGGAGCCCTAGTCATTGCCACGGCGCCGGCGATGGCGCGGGCACTTCCGCCGGAGCGGCTGGCGGCGCGGTGGCTGGCGGTCACCGGCCAGCCGGCGGAGGCGATCGCGGAGCCGGAGGCCGCGCTGGAGGCGGCCCTTTCCGGCAGTGGCGCCGGACGTGGCGCCGGACGTGGCGCCGGACGTGGCACCGACGGTCCCGTCATCGTGGCCGGCTCGCTGTACCTCGTCGGGGCGGCCCGAGCCCTCCTCGTGCACGATCCGCGACTCACGCCCGATCCGCCGCCACTCAAGAGGGAGGGCACGCCATGAGCTACGCCAGGGCCGGCTTGGCACCGACTCGCATCGGCGGGCGGCTCTTCGAGTGGGGCAGCCGGACATTCGTGATGGGGATCGTCAACGTGACTCCGGATTCGTTCTCCGGGGATGGGCTCCTGGCGACCGCGGCGGGCCGGGGCGCGGCCGTAGAGATAGCGGAGACTGCCCTGGCCCACGCCCGGCGAATGGTTGAAGAGGGCGCGGACTTACTCGATATTGGCGGCGAGTCCACCCGGCCGGGCCACGAGCCCGTCCCCGAGGAGGAGGAGAAGGCCCGCGTGATCCCGGTCGTGACGGCGATCCACGCGGCCATGCCGGAGGTTCCGATCAGCGTCGACACGGCCAAGCCGGCGGTCGCGGCGGCCGCGATCGATGCCGGAGCGACCCTCCTAAACGACGTCTGGGGCGTCTCGCCGGACGATGCCATGGCCCGCCTCGCCGCCATGCGCCGGGTCCCGCTCATCCTGATGCACAACCGTGCCACGGCCGTGTACGGGGATCTCGTCGCCGAGGTTGTGTCGGACCTGAGAGCGGCTCTGGATCGGGCCATGGCCGCGGGCGTCCCCCGCGAGAACCTCATAGTCGATCCGGGCTTCGGATTCGGGAAGACACCCCAGCACAATCTGCTCGTCCTGCGGGAGCTGCCGGCGCTCCACGTGCTGGGCCAGCCCCTCCTTCTCGGCACGTCCCGCAAGTCCACCCTCGGCCTGGTCCTCGGCGGCGCGCCGCCCGGGGAGCGCCTGGAAGCTACCCTCGCCACTACCGCGCTCGGGGTTGCCGCCGGGGTCGACATCGTGCGGGTGCACGACGTTCGGGCTAACGTCCGGGTCGCCCGGATGAGCGACGCCATAGTCAGGGGTGCAGGCCAATGACCGACCGTCTCGCGCTGACCAACATGGTCTTCCAGGGCCGCCACGGCGTCGAGGAGGAGGAGCGCTCGCAGTCGCAGCCGTTCGAAGTCGACGTGGAGCTGCATCTCGACATCCGGCCCGCCGGCGTCGCCGACGATCTCACCAGGACCGTCGACTATCGGGAGCTGTTCGAGATCTGCCGATCCGTCATCGAGGGCCCCAGCCGCAGG
>JBGQBD010000020.1:0-28253 GCA_041494645.1 Candidatus Limnocylindria bacterium | reverse complement strand
GGTCGCGGTTGGCCGGGACGTCGGAGTAGGCCGGGCAGATGACCTTGATCAGGGTGAGGGTTACCGGCGTCGGCGTCGGCGTCGGGGTCGGCGTCGGAGTCTCACCCTGGAAGGACTCGAGCGGAGACGAGCTCTCGAGCGGAGATGAGGCCGACTCACCCGGGGACTGCGACGAGACCGGCTCGCAGGAGACCCAGAAGACCTTCTGCTTGTCGTTCCTGTCGGTCGCCCCCTGCCAGAAGAGCTTGTAGTGGCCGTCCGGCAGTGAGTATGTGTCGGGCGAAGCGGGGCTTCGGTACTCGCCGCTCGAATCGGTCAGGTAGGTCCCAGACAGGACTACGGTGCCGTCGCCGGTCGGAGGCCAGGACTCGATGTACCACGAGCCCGATTGACCCGAGTCTGAGAAGAACCAGTGGAGGTGGAACGTGCAGACATGGGGCTCGTTGTTGACGACCGGCTCGTCCTCGGTGTTGCCGTCGTGGATCTTGACCGTTCCGTCGTTGCCTCCAGCCACGTTGGTGCCCGCGGTCGTCGCCAGGGCGGCGCCCGTGATGGCGGTCAAGGCGGCCGCGAGCGCCAGCAGGCCACCAGCGGCGAGAGTGACTAGTCGGCGTCGTGACACCGTCATCCTCCAGGTGAAGTTGCTTGGTGAGTTAGTCACACCGAAGTACCAGGACTATGGGGCTATACCTGACCGAATGTCTAGTATGTGACTCATATATATGGGGCACATCGCAGCACGTGAGACGCCCCAGTTTCGCGTGTCGGGATGTGTGCGGTCCGGATGGGTGCTGTGTAGTCGGGCGATTCGCTGCTGTTGTCAGGCCGACGATCGGATGCCCCGTCCAACGGGCAGACCGGTGGCGGAGGGACGATCGGAAGTCGCGGATTAGGCCGGCACAGCGGCTAGATCTTGCCCTCGCTACCGCTCCGGCTTACCCTCGAGGTCGTGCAAGCTGGCGCGCTCGATGCGCAGGTATCGGCCCGAGTAATAGAGCAGCGGCAGGGTCCGGTCGCGACCGGCTACGGCAGCATCGACGCGGGCGATGTACAGGTCGTGGTCGCCGGCCGAATGGACGTCGACCACGGTGCACTCGAGGCTCGCGATCGCGTCGTCGAGGATTGGCAGGCCGGTAGTTCCGGGACGCCAGGCTGCGCCGCACAGGTCGCCCCTATCCACGAAGGCACCCGCGCCGGGGTCGCCCACCGGTGCGGGCCCTCCGGCAAAGCAATCGGAGAGGGCCTGCCCCTCCTCTCCGAGGATGTTCACGGCATACCGGCCGGTGCTGCGGAGCGCTCGCACGATCCGCCGGCCGCGGTCGAACGCGACCAGCGCGAGGGGCGGGCGCAGGGAGACCGAACTGAACGAGTTGACGGTCGTCCCCCATGGGCGCTCGCCGTCCCAGGTCGTGACGACCGCCACGCCCGTGGCGAAGCGTCGCAGGACGGTGCGAAGAGTCTCTGAGTCGAGATCCACCATGGCCTGAGTCTATGACCGACGGCCCGGCCGGCCAGCCGTTCTGGCGATAGGTACCCGCCCGTGAGACGCGGCCCTACCCGCCGGCGCCGACCGGACCCGTGGGGGGCTTGAAGCCCTCCGGCAGCCTGGGCGTGAAGCGGAAGCCGCCGGCGACGCCCGGCTCCGTTAGCTCGTGCGGGGCGAGCAGCTCATCCAGCTCAGCGGCGGTGAAGATGCCGCGCTCGATGACGATCTCTCGGATCGTGCGCCGCTCACGGACCGCCTGCTTGGAGATGTCCGCGGCCAGGGCGTAGCCCAGGTACGGCGCCAGCGGCGTGGACAGCGCCGAGGAGTGCTCCATCAGGTCGCGGGCGCGCTCGCGATTGGCCTCGATGCCGGTCACGCACAACTCGGCGAAGGCGCGACTCATGTTGGTCAGGACAGTCAGGCTCTCCAGGACGGTGTGGGCGATGACAGGCATCATCACGTTCAGCTCGAGCTGTCCGGCGGAGGCGGCCCAGGCGACGGTCGTGTCGTTGCCGATCACGCGGAAGCAGACCATCGAGAGGCACTCGGCCATGACCGGGTTCACCTTGCCGGGCATGATCGAGCTTCCCGGCTGGACCGCCGGCAGGGTGATCTCGGCGAAGCCCGTCATCGGGCCGGAAGACATGAGCCGCAGATCCTCGCTGATCTTGACCAGGTCGATGGCGATGCCGCGCAGGGCGGCCGAGACTTCGAGCATCGGCCGCATCGAGTGGGTGGCCTGGACCAGATGCTCGGCGCCGCGGAGTGGATGACCCGTCTGCTCCGCGAGGTAGCGCACCACCAGTTCGATGTACTCGGGCTCAGCGTTTAGCCCGGTTCCGACGGCGGTGGCGCCGATGTTCTGCTCGGCGATCGAACCGGCGGCGGCCTGGAGGCGCTCGACCCCCCGGCGAAGGGTCAGCGCGTAGGCGGCGAGCTCCTGGCCGAGCCGGATCGGGACTGCGTCCTGCATGTGCGTCCGGCCGGACTTGAGGACGTCGTCAAACTCGACGGCCTTCCGCTCGAAGGCGTGGATGAGCTCCTCGGCCGCCGGGAGGTAGTCGCGGATCAGGTCCAGGGTGGCGATCCGCATCGACGTCGGGAAGACGTCGTTGGTGGACTGGGCCATGTTCACGTGGTCGTTCGGGCTTACCATCGCGTAGTCGCCGCGCTTTCCCGACCCGACGCCACTCACGTGGAGCAGCTCGATAGCCCGGTTGGCCAGCACCTCGTTGGCGTTCATGTTGTGGCTGGTTCCGGCGCCGGCCTGGAACGGGTCGATGCGGAAGTTGTCGATCAGCTCGCGCTGTTTGGCGGCCCGGGCGGCGGCGAAGGCGGCCTTCATCGGGTCCGAGGGGCGGGCCGGCTCGAGGTCATCCGCTTCCTCCGCGGGGGCTTCGGACGGCAGGAGGATCTCGTCCGCCGCCTCGACGATGGCGTTGCCGAGTTGCTTGGGCAGCCGGCCGGTGGTCATGTTGGCCCTCGCCGCGGCCTTCTTGACTCCCACGATGGCCCGCACCAGGGCCGGATGGGGCCGCGTTCCGGAGATCGGGAAGTTATGGATGCCGCGGGCGGTCTGGACGCCGTAGTAGGCGGAGTCCGGAACCTCGAGGTAGCCCAGCGGATCCTTCTCCATTCGGAAGCCGGGCCGGGGCGTCGGGGGAGTGGCGGGGTTCGTGGCGGCCGGCTTCGGCTGGCCTGCGGCGTCGGGTGTCATGGCGGTATGTGCTCCTGACTCGAAGCGGCTGCCGGCCGTTGGCGGCGCGTGGCGGCGTCGCCCGATTCTATCGCCGCCGGGGCCGCGGCTCGGTTGGCTGCGGCGAATCGGAGGTTCGCGGGTTCCGGCGCCGGTTCGCGGGCCGGGACGCCTCGTGACAACTACGACCGCCGCCACATCGTTGGACCAGGTCCATCCTGAGAAACCGGCAGGTTCTCCACCCCTCCAAGCGCGTATATTCCGCGGAACGGATTGCCTACCCATCGGGCGTGATCCGTCATCGGCCGGCAGGCCGGGCCGGGGTGCTCAGAGATGCCCCCGCCCGCCAGGTCCAGCGCCCCAGGACGGAGGAGGTCCCGCATGACGGAGCAGCAGGCACCCAAGACACGCGAAGAGGTTATCAAGCAGGACGTTCGCGACCTGCATCACCTGGGTTACGCGCAGGAGCTCTTCCGTACCATGGGCGGGTTCGCCAACTTCGCCATCAGCTTCTCGATCATTTCGATCCTGACCGGCGCGGTGATCCTGTTCGACTACGGCCTGGCCTGGGGCGGCCCCGCAGCCAGCACCATCGGCTGGCCGCTCGTCTCGCTCTTCACGCTGATGATCGCGGCTGCCATGGCCGAAATCGCTTCGGCCTACCCCACTGCCGGCGGGCTCTACTACTGGTCGAGCCGGATGAAGAACAAGGACTGGGGATGGTGGACCGCCTGGTTCAACCTGGCCGGCCAGGTCGCCATCGTGGCCGGCATCGACTTCGCCGCGGCCGCGTTCGTCAACTCGTCGATCGTGACGCCCATCCTCTCCAACTTCGGCGTCAACTTCGGCAACAGCAGCGCCGTCCTGGGCTCGATCGTCAACGGCCAGCTGCTGACCATGGCTGTCCTGCTCGCGATCCAACTCGTCTTGAACGTGGCAGGCATTCGGCTCGTGGCGCTGCTCAACGACGCCTCGGTCTGGTGGCACATCGGCACCGTGGCTGTGATCGTCGTCTCGCTCTTCCTGATCGCCAGCGGCAAGACCCACGCCAGCCTCAATCCATTCGACATCAAACCCCAGGACGTTCAAGGTGGCGCCGCGCCGCTGGGAGTCACCCTGGGGCCCGCCATCGGCTATGCGCTTCCGATCGCGTTCCTCTTCTCCCTGCTGCAAGCGCAGTGGACCTACACCGGGTATGACGCCTCCGCCCATGTGGCCGAGGAGACCGTCGGGGCTCGCCTATCGAGCGCCTGGGGAGTCTTCATCTCGGTGGCCGTGTCGGCAGTCGTGGGCTACATCGTCCTCTTCGCCCTGGCGACCCATCTGCCGCCCATGGCGCAGGTCTTCGGGACGCAGCTTGGCGCCAACGGCCTCTGCCAGGCCCAGGACCAGTACTGCACCTACTACTACGGCGGCAATCCGATCGTGTTCAGCACTCTCAACTACAACCTGGGGGCGCTCGGAGACTGGCTCAGCGCCGCGATCGCCGTCGCCATGAGCCTGTGCGGCCTCGCCTCCATCGCGGCCGCCGGCCGGATGCTCTTTGCCTTCAGCCGCGACCACGGCGTGCCCGGCTCGCCGTGGCTGCGCAAGGTCTCGCACCGTCACCGCACCCCGGCCAATGCGCTCGTGGTCATCGTCGTCTTCTCGTACATCTTGACCAATGCGGCCTTCATCTTCGGAAGCTACACGGCAATCGCGATCGTGACGGCCATCAGCACGATTGCCCTCTACTGGGCCTACGGAGTGCCGATCCTCCTCGGGATCTTCGGCAAGCAGGAATGGCGAGACCACGCCGTCTGGAAGCTGGGCCGCTTCTCCCGGCCGATCGCCGGCCTTGCCTGCCTCTGGATAGCCCTGATCTCAGTGCTGTTCCTCTGGCCGACCTCAGGCAACGCCTACACGCTGATGGCCTTCGTCGTCTTCCTCGTCTTCCTGCTCGTCTACTACTTCGCGTGGGCGCGCAGCCGCTTCAGGGGCCCGATCGTCGAGGTCGGCGAAGCCGAGCTGACCGAGATCGAGCGCGAGTTCGAGCACGCTGCCGAGGAGTTCGGCGGCGCCGCCTCGTAGCGGCCTCGTCCCCGGCAGGTCGCGAACGCGGCGGGCGATGAGCCCGCCGCGTTCGCATTTGTAGTTCGGGTTCGATCCTCAATGGCCGACGAAGGTCCCGTAGTAGTCCTTGAGCTGGCCCTTGGCCTCCCAGCCCACCACGACGATCTGGCTGCCGATCGAGGCGATGCGGCAGCTGTTCGAGCCTCCGAACGCCAGCGGGCTGGAGGCGGGCCGAAGCCAGTCCTGGCCGTCCCCGCTGCTCCAGGTAGTCCAGTTGCTCGTGAGGTTGGCCGGCACGTCGAGCGCGAGTATCTCGCCGTTGACAAAGGCCCAGTTGCCGCCCGAGGTCTCGAGGCCCGTCTGCTGCCAGTTGACGCCGGTGGGGGACCACCACCACGAAGTGGGTGGCGTGCTGCTTCCCTTGGCGGCCGGCGTGGGCTCGGCTGCGGTCGAGGCCGCCGGCGAGGCCAGGGCCGAGGCCGAAGCCGACGGGGCGATCCCGGAGCCGGCGGTGAGCGCCACGAGCCCGTTGCTCGTGCCGAAGACCTGCGTGACATTCACCGGCAGGTGCCAGTCGGGGCGTATCGTCCACGTGCGTCCATCCGGCGAGGTCCAGGCCGTCGACACGCCCAGACGCGTCGGGTCGCTGCCCGTGGCGACGAAGCCGAACTTGTAAGTGCCGACGGTCAGGACGTACCCAGAGGCGACGGCGATCGCCGCGGCACTCCAGGTTTCGCCGTCGGCCGAGTACATGACCGTCGAACCGCCCGCCTCGTCGGAGGCCACGACGAACCCAGTGGGTCCGGCGGAGATCGACGAGAACTCCGGCGGGGCGGTGTCTCCCAGGCTCGCCTGATGCCAGGTGCCACCCTTGGGCAGTCTCCAGATGGTTCCGGTATCGCCCGCGGAGCTGGTCACCCGTCCGATTGCGATCACGCCGCCGTGGCCGTCGTTGATTGCCTGCAGCACCACCGGCCGGCCCTTGTTGCCGGTCGTGACGAGTTCATCCGGCCCCAGCTCCTGCGCCCACAGGCTGCCGTTGGCCGATGACCAGATCGACGTTCCAGCCGGCTGCGTGACGAACGTGAAGAATCTGTCGTCGCTGGCCGCGGCAGGGCCGAGAGTGTCCGACACGCCAACGTCGGCGATCATCGGGGTGTCGCCGGCCTTGAGCGAGAGGGCGAATTGGGCCGCGGCCGAGGGGGACGGAGAAGGCGTTCGCGCCGGTCCGAGGACGACGTTGCCGGCGAGCACTCCCTGCCCGTCGCTGGATCCGCCAACAAGCACCAGGCGGCCGGCGACGGCGGCCATTCGCCCATGAGTGAGCGGCTGCGCGTTGGTGATGATCGGCAGCCACAAGGTCCCTTCCTCGGAAACCCACACCGACAGCCCGGGCTGGGCCACCTGCGAGGCCGTGCCGGCCGCGTTCGTGTCCGGCGCTCCGACCGCCACCCAGGTGCCGTCGACGACAGTGACGCCGTCCATAGCCGTCTGCGGCTGGTCCGAGGGTGCGGTGGACTTGACCCAGGTCTTGCCGTCCGTGGAGCTCCACGATGCCGCCAGCCCCTGGGACTTGGCTCCGGTGTCGCTGCCGACGGCCACGATTCGGCCACCCGAACCGGCGACGCCGCGGGCGTCGAAGCCATCGAGAGATGTCGCCGCCTGGGTCCAATCCCGCCCCGTCGTCGAATACCACACCGCCGAGCGAGGCCCCCCCTCGCCATTCCATAGCGCCACGATCACGAAGCCGCCATCCCACGACCCGACGGCTCGCGGGATGTAGTTCTGTGCCCCGGGAAGTACGTACGGGGTCCAGCGCAGGCCATCTGGGGAGAACCAGGCCACACCGTTGCCGGCCGTGACCACAGCCCCGGGTCGCGCGACCGCACCACCGATCATCTCCTGGCCCCTGCTCGAGTCGACTTCAGTTGTTACCCAGGTCTTGCCGTCGCGCGAGCGCCAGGCCATAGCAGCCACGTCGGTGGAGGAGGATCCGATGCTGTTGCCCACAACTACGAGACCGCCACTGCCGTCGTCGGCGAGTCCCTGGGCGACGAATCGACGCCCGGAGATGTCGAAGGCGCCGGGGCTGGACACCTGGCTCCAGGTCGAACCGTCTGAGGACGACCAGACAGTCGTCGTAGAGCCGTTCGTCCCGAGCATCAGGAGGTCGTTGTCGAAGGAGGTGAAATACGGACCGAAATCGAACCTGGCGGCAGGCGGATTGGCTGCGCTGCGCCAGCTGATCTGATAGATGCTGCCGGTGGAGGCCGGCGCGCCCGGGTGCGTCGGGAGCGTCATCAGGAGGCTGGCCACCACGGCCACGGTGGCAACGATGCCGGTGAAGGCGAAGGCGGTTCTCAGGCTGGGCCGTCTGAGGCGCGGCCGTCTCAGGCCGGGCCGCCCCTGCCTGGGCCGGCTGGGCATCGTGTCGCCAGCGGCCGGCGACTGTCGGGCAGATCCCCCGAAGCTGGGAAGCCCAATCCTCCGACGTCCGGTGCTCGGCTCACCCAACCGCAGGCGTGCGAGCGGGTGCGGCGACGCCAGGCGCGAGGGCGCGGGGGCCTGCTCCTGCTCCTCTTGCCGCTCCAGCCCGGGGATGGGCTTGTCGCCGGCAGCGCCCCGCGACTGCGCGATGGGGCGAGCCTGCGAGACGATGGTTTCGCGGGGAGCGGGGATCAGAGGCGTGGCCTCGGGCTTCGAGGCCGCCTCTACGATCTCCGACCCGGGCCGCGACTCCGGCCGCCCGGGGCGCGAGCGGCGCGCTTGATCGGACCGCGTCAGGTCGGCCCGGCGGGGCATCTCCAGCGGGCGCGAGGCCGCACCGGAAAGCTCCACGGATTCGACGTCAGCTCCGTTGTCAGCGTTGTCGCCGGGCTGAGCCTCGACGTGGTTGTCGTTCACCGGGGTATGCCCACTCTGGTCCGATCTCCGTTCTTGGCCCGCGCCAGCGGCAGCTCCTGTCGGGATGAGCTGGGCTCGGGCCCGAGCCGACCGCGGCGAAGACTCGAAGTCTGCCACGGTTCGCTTCAGAGCGGCACGGCGCGTGTGCGGACAGGGTTCCTCAGGTGCGGTTGGGTGCGCCTATGATAACGCCCGACGCCCGACGCCCGCCGCCCGGCGGTGCTACGACTGGCGGCTGGGCGCGGCAGACGCCACAATACCCGCCAGACGAGCGCCGGCCGCCCCGAGGCGCACGGCGGCGCAGCACAGGGAGGACCCGATGAGCGACGAGCACGGCTCCAGCGACTCCGCCGGTCGCGGCGCTGGCCACGTGGTTCCCAGGCAGCTCGATGAACTGCGGCAGATGGTTCGGGATGGGCACGTCGACACCGTCGTCGTCGCCCTGACGGATATGCAGGGTCGGCTCGTCGGCAAGCGCGTCCAGGGGGAGGCTTTTCTCACTGGCGTCGTCGATCACGGCATTCATTTCTGCACGTACCTGCTCGGCACGGACATGGAGATGAACACGCCGGATGGCTTCAAGCTCATGAACTGGGATACCGGCTACGGCGATTGGGTTGGGCGTGAAGTGTGGGAGACGACGCGCGTCGTGCCGTGGCTGGAATCGACGGCGATCGTTCTGTGCGATGCAGTCGATGGCGGGACCGGTTTGGAGATACCGATCTCGCCGCGCACGATGTTGAAGCGTCAGGTCGAGCGAGCTTCGAGCCTCGGATACACGATCAAGTCCGGGACCGAGTTCGAGTTCTACGTTCTGAGCGACACGTACGAGGACCTGAGCGAGAAGGGCTACAACGACGTCGAGCGCGTCGGCTACTACAGCGAGGACTACCACATCCTCCAAGCGACGAAGCTCGAACCGCTCTATCGCCAGATTCGGAACCAGATGACCGAGGCTCGGATCCCGATCGAGTTCAGCAAGGGCGAGGCGGCTCCATCTCAGCACGAGGTCAACATCCGCTACGACCACGTGCTCGAATCGGCTGATCGGAGCGTGCTTTTCAAGCACGGCGCTAAGGAGATCGCCTGGCTCAACGGCTACGGCCTGACGTTCATGGCCAAGCCTTACGCGGACTGGACCGGCTCCAGCGGCCATCTCCACATCTCGGTGTGGGATGCTGCCGGGAAGGCGCCGCTCTTCCCCGAGGAGGGCGCGAAGCCTTACGGCATGAGCGACCTGATGCGCTGGTTCCTCGGCGGGATGATGGCTCTTCAGCGCGAGCTGGCTCTCTTCATCGCTCCCAACGTCAACTCGTACAAGCGCTACGCCGTTGCGAGTTGGGCGCCGGTGAACGTCGTATGGGGCCGCGACAACCGCACCACGGGCTTCCGGATCGTTGGCAGTGGCTCCGGTTTGCATATCGAGAACCGTTTCCCGGGTGGCGACGTCAACGCGTATCTGGCCTACGCAGCCCAGGTCGGCGCGGGGCTGTACGGCATCGAGCACAAGATCGAACCGCCGTCCGAATTCAAGGGAAATGGCTACCTTGCGACCGGTTGCGACAGAATGCCTCGTGCGCTCTACGAGGCGATCGACCTTCTCGCCAAGAGCAAGGCCGCCGTCGAGATCTTCGGTCGGGACGTCGTCGATCACTACTTGAATGCGGGCCGCGTCGAGCGTGATGCATATGACGCCGCGGTCCATGCCTGGGATCGGGAGCGCTATCTCGAACGCGGCTGATCCATCTCGTCACATACCCAGCCCGCGACTGCGCGGACGGATTCAGATCCCGGTGAAGACTACCGGCGCGGAGTCAAATACGTTGCCAGTCCTTCGCGCAGCGGCGTCATTCGTCGTGGAAGAAGTCGCGACAGGGGTTGCGTGTCAACCGGTGCCGATTGGACGATGAAGTCGATGGCGGCCGGCGTCATGGGCGGTGACGGGAGGAGAGTCAGGGGCGCGGTGAGCGTCTTCATCAGCACGACCGGCGCGTGGAGTATCGGTCGGTGCCGCGCGGAGATCCGCAGGGCCGCGCGGATGACCTCGTCCATGGTGAGCGTCTCCGGTCCGCCGACCTCGAGCGTGGCGTTTTCGGCGGCTGCCGATTCGAGAGAGTCCGCCACCAGAGCGCCCATATCGCCGATGAAGACGGGCGCGAGGCGCTGGCGGCCGTCGCCGATCTGAGGCACGAACGGCAGCCATCGGACGAAGCCCAGGAAACGGTTCAGCGACCGGTCCCCGGGGCCGTAGATCCAGCTCGGCCGAAAGATCGTGTAGAGGATCCCGCTGGTCCGGACCGCCTCCTCTGCGCGCCACTTGGCGCGGAACCAATGACGGGACGCGTCCGGAGCGGCTCCGACGCCGGAGATGTAGACGAGACGCCGGACGCCGGCCGCTTTCGCGGCGTTCACGAGCGCCACCGTGCCGTCGGCGTCTACGCGCTCGAACGTTCGGCCGCGGCGGGGCGCCTCGATGGGCGAGTTACGGAAGGCCAGGCTTATCGACAGGACTTGGACGCCCTCGAGCGCGGCCGCGAGCGTGTCGGGTTGAGTCACGTCCGCGCGGCGGTGCTCGAACGCCTCGGCCGGCCCGTCGCCGCGGCGCGCGGTCGGTCGATGCGACAGGACCACGACCCGATAGCCGCGGTCGGCCAGCTCGCGTGCGATGGCGCCGCCCACGAAGCCGGTACCGCCGGCGACCGCCACGACCCTCGACTCGGTTCCCACGTGTCCTCCCGGTGACTGAATCTGCGCCCTCAGCATAGGCCCGAATCGAAAGCAGGCCCCAGATTCACGAGGCACTCACAGGGGCCAGCCTGACCGCCGCCTAGTAAGCTAGCGACGGCACTATCCACTCCGGCCCACGGGCGCCGCCCGGCCGGAGATCTCGGAGTCACGGACAGCCGGAGGCGCGATGATGCGGCTTGCGGACAAGGTCTCCGTCATCACCGGAGCGGGGGGTGGGATGGGGCGCGTAGCCGCTCTTCGGTTCGCGGCCGAGGGATCTCGGGTTCTCGTCGCGGACAATCACGAAGCCGCCGCTGAGGAGACCGTTCGACAGATTCGGGCCGCGGGCGGCGAGGCCTGGCCGGCCACGGCCGACGTCTCGGTCGAGGCCGACGCCATGGCCATGATCGATCTGGCGGTCGACAAGTACGGGAGGCTCGACGTCCTCTACAACAACGCCGGGATAATGCCCGAGGCCGACCATTCGGTCGTGGACACCCCCGTGGAAACCTGGGACCAGGTCATGGCCGTCAACGTCCGGGGCGTATACCTGGCCTGCAAGTACGCCATCCCGCGCATGGTGGAGCGCCGTTCCGGATCGATCATCAACGTCTCGAGCTTCGTGGCCCTGCTCGGCTGCTCCGTCCCGCAGGATGCCTACACGGCCTCCAAAGGCGCCGTCCTGGCCCTGACTCGATCGCTCGCCGTGCAGTTCGCGCCCCAGGGCGTGCGCACGAACGCCATCCTGCCCGGTCCGGTTGAAACGCCGCTGCTGATGGACTGGCTCGTCAAGGACGAGAAGGCCAAGCAGATCAGGCTGGCGCGCAACCCCACCGGACGCTTTGGCAAGCCCGACGAGGTAGCAGCTCTGGCGGTCTACCTCGCCTCCGACGAATCGGCCTGGACGAACGGTGCTTCCCTTGTCATCGACGGAGGGATCAGCGTCAACTACTTCTGAGTCCGACCGAAGACCGAGCGACCGAACTAACCAGAGCCGACCGAAGAGCCGATTGAGGAACGTCGATGGCGACCGAGTACAAGACGACAGCGTCAGATATCAGGCCGGAAGACGCGAACGCGGCGGACCTGGCCATCGGTCTCGACTTCGGCGGCAGCGGTATCAAGGGCGCCGTCGTCGACGTGGCCAATGGCCGCCTGGTCGGCGATCGTCTGCGCGCCCCCACGCCGCAGCCCTCCTTCCCGCGTGAGGTGGTCGGGGTGATGGCGGGGCTGGTACGGCAGCTCGCCTCGCCGTGGGATGCGAGCGAGGGCGACACCTTTCCCGTCGGCGTGGGGATCCCGTCCGCGATCCGGCACGGGGCCGCGGTCACCGCGGCCAACATCGATGCAGGCTGGATCGGCTTCCCCGCCGAGCAGGAGCTGGGCCTGGCCATGCGCCGGATGGTGGCCGTCGGCAACGACGCGGACGTCGCGGGCCTGGCCGAGGTGCGTTTCGGCGCCGGGCGCGACAGGCCCGGCCTGGTGATCGTGCTCACCATCGGAACCGGGGTCGGCTCGGCCTTGTTCGTGGATGGCAGGCTCGTCCCCAACACCGAGCTCGGCCATCTCGAGCTCAAGGGTCGTGACGCCGAGGAGCGTGTCGCCGAATCCGCGCGAGATCGCCTCGGCCTGAGCTGGAGCGAATGGGCTCTCGGCCTGGACGGCTACCTCCACATGCTCGAGCGGCTCTTCTGGCCGGACCTCTTCATCTTCGGCGGTGGGGCGTCCAAACGAGCGGACAACTACCTTCAGTATCTGACCGTCAAGACCCCGATCACCCTGGCAACGTTCCGCAACAACGCGGGCATCGTCGGCGGGGCGCTGATTGCCCACGAGCGGCGCTCCCGACGATCGGTCGCGTCTGCCGGCGAGCCGTTCGCCTGAGATTCATGGCGCGAACGCGCCGGTGGGTCCGTCCCGGCAGGACTAGCGCCCGGCCTTGAGGCCGCGCTTGATCTCCACCGCAGCCCAGCGGTAGTGGTTGGCGCCGCACTCGTAGACGAAGGACGCCAGCGTGCCGCGTCCGGTCCAGGGAAATCGGCCGGGGCCGAACAAATCGAGCTCGGATATCGCCTCGGTGCCCGCGATCAGCTGTCTCGACGTCTCCCGCCAGTCGGCCAGGACGTGCTCGAGCTGTTCGTCTCGGTGCTGGTCGTAGATGCGCTTGTTCAGCCCGTCCATGGTCGCCCACGTGTAGCCCTCGGCGGGTACCGGCGGCTCCTCGCCACGCAGGCCGGCCTCATACCAGCCGAGGAACATGCGCTCCCATTCGGCCAGGTGGGCGACGTGGTCCTTGGCCGACCAGCCGTAGGCGCCCGGCCACATCATCTGTTCTCGGGTCAGGCCTGCCAGGAGCGTGGCGAGCGCGTCGCGCTGCCTGGCGGTTTCTGCCGACAGCTCTGCTTTGGTCCTGGGCAACGCCATCGTCTCTCCTGCACCGCAGAGCCAAGGATCTTCGTCGCGGTGCGCTCGACTGACCCCGATTCTGGCACGCTCGACCTGTCCTCCGCGGGCTGGCCTACGCTTTTGATTCGCCGCCGCGCAGGTCCTTGAGACGCGCGACGCTGCCGGATACGACCAGCGTCTCGCCCGCCGTGAGAACCCGGTCGGCGGGCGGGTTGGCCTGGTAACTGCGTTCGCCCTGGACGATCGCCAGCACGAAGACCCCGGAGTCGCGCAGGGCGCCCACAGTCACGCCATCGATCGCGCTGTGGAGCCCCACCTCGACTTCCTCCATGGAGAACGCCAGCTCGCCGTGGGAAAGGGCCGCGTCGATGAAGTCCACGACTCGCGGCCGCACCGCCAGCTCGGCCAGGCGATGGCCGGCCATCGTGTAGGGCGAGACGACCCGACTCGCGCCGGCCTGTATCAGCCGGGCCTCCGAGTCCTCGGTGTTGGCCCGAGCGACGACGAAGAGCTTGGGGTTGATGGCCCGCGCCGAGAGGATGACGTAGACGTTGTGGGCATCGGAGTCGATGGTGGTGATCAGCCCTCTCGCCCGCTCGATCCCGGCCGCCCGGAGGGTCGCTTCCTCGGTGGCGTCGCCTTCGACCTCGAGAAAGCCTTCGCGCCTCGCGCGACCGAGCGATTCGGGCAGAACGTCGATGACCACGACCTTCAGGCCGGAGTGGACGAGCTCGCGGGCGACGGTCCGTCCGACACGACCGTAGCCGCACAGGATGTAGTGGCCCGAGAGCTTGTTGACCGCGTCGAGCATACGTTTCGCCTCCCGTCGTCCGCTGGTCGCCTCGACCACAAGGTACTCGGCCACGATCCCGACCGATCCGAAGATGAGTCCGACGCCCGTCAGCGACAGGATCATGGTCCAGATACGGCCGGCGTCGCTGAGCGGCTGCACCTCGCGGAATCCCACCGTTGTGAGGGTGATGACCGTCATGTAGAGCGCGTCGAGGAGATGCCAGCCCGGCTGCAGGATCAGGTATCCGGCCGTGCCGGCAGCGATGGCGCCGATGATCACCGCCAGCCAGATCCGGACGTGAGTGGCGGTGATTGTCGCGGGTGCCAACGGCGGCGCGACGGCCGCGGGCCGCCCGGCCGGGGCGGGGTTGCGACGGTCAGCCGACGGCTCGGTCGCGTCGGTTATCGGTTGTGCCGCCGGACCAGCCATGGCCGAGTCACCTCGTTCGAACGGATGGCCGCGATTCTAGTCCGGCCCGGGGGGGCGCGGTCGCCCTCGCGTATCATCGGCGGCGGCGGCGCAGCGCCCCGCGAGCCGCCCCAGACCACCCCTGCCAGCCGCCCAGCGAGGTGCCGCGATGACGACCCAGCCGTCCGCTCAAGACACTCCCGTGTTCAAGATGGTGATCGGCGGCGGGCAGGTTGCCGCGGCCGGCGGCGAGACATTCAATGTCGTGAGCCCCGTGACCGGCGAGGTCATCGCCCGCGTTCCCAAAGGCGGGCCGGCGGACGTTGACCGTGCCGTGGTCGCCGCCCAGGCCGCCTTCGACGGGGAGTGGCGCACCTGGAGTCAGACTCGCCGCGGCCAGACCCTCGGCCGCTTCGCGAACCTCATCCGCGACCATCTCGAGGAACTGGCCGTCACGGAATCCCGAAACATGGGCAAGCCGATCAGTTCGGCCCGGTGGGAGATAGGCGCCGTGGCCAACGTGATGGAGTACTACGCCGGCGCCGCGAACAAGATCATGGGCGAGACGATCCCCGTCTCCAAGCCCGGGTTCGACTTCACCCTGCGCGAACCGATCGGCGTCGTAGGCCTGATCGTGCCCTGGAACTTCCCGCTCATGCTGGCCAGCTGGAAGATGGGCCCGGCTCTGGCGGCCGGCAACACCGCGGTCCTCAAGCCCGCCAGCTACACGCCCCTGACCGCGATCCGGGTCGCCGAGCTGGCCCTGGAGGCCGGCTTTCCGCCCGGCGTCCTGAACGTCGTCACCGGGCCCGGCGGCACGGCCGGCGCTGCGATCGCCGCCAACCACGGCATCGGCAAGGTGTCATTCACCGGCGAGACCGGCACGGGCCGGGAGATCATGCGGCTCGCGGCCGGAAACGTGAAGAAGATCAGCCTCGAGCTGGGCGGCAAGAGCCCCAACGTCGTCTTCGCCGACGCGGACATCGAACGCTTCGCTGCCGAATCGCCCTACTCCGTCTTCGACAACTGCGGTCAGGACTGTTGCGCCCGTTCCCGCATCATCGTCGAGCGCTCCGTCCACGACCGCGTAGTGGAGCTGTTCGCCGCGGCCACTCTCAAGGTAAAGGTCGGCGACCCCGACGATCCCGCCACGGAAGTCGGGACGATGGTCAGCTATCGCCAGCGCGAGATCGTCCTGGATTACATCCGGATCGGCCGCGAGGAGGGAGCCAACGTCGTGGTCGGCGGTGGCACACCCGCAGATCCGGCTCTCGCCGGCGGCGCCTACATCCAACCGACCGTCCTCGACCGCGTGACCTCTCGGATGCGAATCGCCCAGGAGGAGGTCTTCGGCCCCGTCGTCGTCGTAATCCCCTTCGATACCGAGGAGGAGGCGATCCGGCTGGCGAACGACGTTCCGTACGGCCTTTCGGGATCGATCTGGACGCGCGACATCGGCAGGGCGATCCGGACGGCGCGCGGCATCCAGTCGGGCGTCATCTCGGTCAACTGCAACTCGAGCGTCCACGCCGAGGCTCCGTTCGGCGGCTACAAGATGTCGGGGATCGGGCGCGAGAACGGCATGCACGCCCTCGAGCAGTACACGCAGATCAAGAACGTCTACGTCGACTTGAGCTAGGCGACGCATCGCCGGATCGAGCCCGCGGCTCGATCGAACCCGGGTCGAAATCTGAGTCAAGCGCACCGAACCCAACGAATACGACTTGGTTGCATGACCATCGTCCCATTTGCGAGATGTCACCTTTGATTGAGACTTGTCGGCGCACACACAGGAGAGGTGCGGCTGAGTGTCCAATGGGCAGACTCCCCGCCGGCGGCATTCCGGCCGCCCGGGCGAGCCGGTTACCGGTACCCCTGAGGTGGGCGCGCCCGCGCCCGAATTGAACCCCGGCGGGTCCGGTAGCGAGCCCGTAAGCGAGTCGGCAGAGAAGTCCGCTCGCCGGTCCAAGACGAACGCGCCGAGCGGCGCCATGCGTGACGTGGCCGGGCCTGGCGTCGCCACCGCCGCGGCGGGAGCCGGTGCCGCCGCAGCCGCCGAGACCGAACTGGTCGCAGCAGCATCCACGCACAGCGAAGCCCGTCGAGTCTCACCGTCGCGTGTCCCTGAGACGGATGCGACCGTGGCCGAGCTGCCCGCCATCACGCCGCATTCCGGTGAGACGGCCGCGGAACCAACCGCCGCCCCGGCCGGAGAGCCGAAGCGATACCGGCCGGTCATCGAGCCCCTCTTCTCCAACGAGGGGATCGTCCGCTGGTCCATGGTCAATCGAAGGAGCTGGCACGCTCGGCTCCGCCAGGACGTCGGCGGTGCGGTCGTGGCGCTGATCGCGGCGGGAACCGCCTTCGGACACAACGCCGGTCCCCGTTTCGCGGCCGCAGCGTCTGTTGTTGGCGCCTTCCCCGCTCGAGTGCCCGGCGCCTTCGCGACCGGCCGAGCGGGCAACCTCCGATCGCGCATCGGCAATCCGTTCGGTCACCTCTCCGACAACCGGGTCTTCGCCGAGCTAGCCATCCTCGCCCTGGGCCTCCGCACCAGCCTGGTCTGGGTTGGCGGCGCGATGGCGGTCGTGGCCCTACCCGTCGTGCTTGGCATCGGGCGGATCGTCTCCGTGCCCGCTGCCGCCATCTCCGGCTGGCTGGGCGGTAAGCCCGTGGAGGCCGAGTTCGACGAGTCCGGCAGCGAGCGCAAGAGGCGCCGCCTCTCGCCGTTCTGGCCCCTCTCCGCCGGCTTCTGCGTGATTCTGGCGGTGGTCATCGCCGTCAACGTCGCCTTCAGCGCCGGGACCCCGCCCTCCAGCGGCCCGATGAACTACGCGAATGTCACCACTCCGGCGCCTACGCCCACGCCCACGCCCGAGGCCGTCGCTCAAGTCAGTCCTGGCGGCAGCGGTCAGCCCGGAAAGTCCGCTCCGGCGGGGGTCGTGGTCACCGCCGCTCCGACAATCGCGCCGACGCCGACCCCGACGCCGACGCCCGTCTCAACGCCGACGCCGCGGCCGACGCCCGTTCCAACGCCGACGCCGCGGCCGACGCCCGTTCCAACGCCGACGCCGACGCCGACGCCGACGACGGCGCCCACGCCCGTCTCAACGCCCACCCCCGTCTCAACGCCCACGCCGACGCCAACACCCACGCTCTCGCCCTCGCCGCGGCCGACGCCCGTCTCAACGCCGACGCCCGTGCCGACCATGTTTGTGATCGTGTTCGAGGATACGCCTTCGCCTCTCCCGGTCGGCACGAATGCGACGTTCGAGGTCGACTCTCTGCCGGGCCAGTCGTGCCGACTGACTCGAACCTACCAGTCTGGGCCAACGTCGCCGGCCCCTCCTCCCATCAACACGACATCATTCACCATCGGCTCCAACGGGAACAGCGGGCCACTACCGTGGGGTCAATACGCTCCGGCGGGAACGTACGCCATCACAGCCACCTGCTCCGGCATGGTCTCCACCCCGATCCAGTTCACCTGGCAGTAGCCGCCCCTTCGCCGCTTCCACGAACCCCTCGGTCGCGAGGGGCTTTTGTGATTCTCCGGTCTCGTTCGCTTCGGCGGCTCGAGGGGGCAGGAGGCGGTCACGGCCGCGGGGTGTTCGGATCGCCGTCGAGTGATCCGCGACGGCGTCTGCCCGCGTATGTCTGATGGAGGGTCGAACCCAGAAGCGGGGCCCAAGGCCCACGCAATATCGGCGATTGAACTCACTCCGCCTCACTCGAGCCCCGGCCGCATCCTTCTCCGCGGCCGGGGCCTCTTTTGGGACGGGCCCGGCGCGGGGTGGGTCCGGCCTGCCGGCAACTTCGCCCCGGCCATGCAATACGCTCCTCCGGCGGTGATTCGGGTCCTCCCGCGACGCACCTCGCCACCCGCTACACTGCCCCGGCGATGTCCAGCCAGATCAGCCGGCGTCCCGCTGGCGCCACGAACTCCCGCTCGTTCCGCACCTTCCTGGCCCTCGCAGCGGGCAAAGCGGCGGCCCGAGCCACCCGCCTCGTCGGCCGCGGCGGCGGTACCGCCATCACCGGAATGGTCGCCCGCCGTGTCGACCCGCACATCCTGGACAAGCTGGTGCGGCGTGCCGGCGTGCCGGTCGTGGCTATCACCGGCAGCAACGGCAAGACGACCACCGCCCGCTTCACTGCCGCGCTGCTGCGGGGCGAAGGGATCGTCGTCGGCCACAACTCCGCCGGAGCGAACCTGGTCCAGGGCGTGACCAGCCTCGCGGTCAGCGCCGCCGACTGGCGCGGCCGTATCCCCGACGGCGTCCTGGTGGTCGAGGTGGACGAGGGGGCGCTGCCCAGGGTTGCCCCGGAGACGATGCCGCGAGCGCTCCTCGTGACGGACCTCTTCCGCGACCAGCTAGATCGGTTCGGCGAGATCTACGCTGTCGCGGACGCGATCGAATCCGTTGCCTCCGCTCTCCCCGCGGACTCGGCTCTGATCGTGAACGCGGACGACCCCATGGTCGCCACGCTGGCGGAGAAGCGAGAGGGCCGGCGCGTGACCTTCGGCCTGGCCATCAAGCGCTCCACGGATCGGATAACCAGAGCCGCCGACACGATTCGCTGCCCGCGCTGCCGGGCCGACCTGAGATACCGCTACGTCTACCTGAGCCACATGGGCGACTACAGCTGCTCGAATTGCAGCTTCGCCAGACCCGCGCTGGATGTCGCGGTGACGGCGCTCTACCTGCTGGGACTCGATCGGACGCGGTGCGAGATAAGGACGCCGGCCGGCAAGCTGGTCGTCGACATCCCGCAGTCGGGTGTGCATATCGCCTACGACGCCGCCGCGGCGATCGCGATCCTCGTCGGGCTGGGCGTCCCGCTCGAGCATGCGGCCGAATCGCTGGCTTCGGTCGGTCCGGCATTCGGCCGGCTCGAGAAGATCGACGCAGGCGGTCGAACGATCGTCCTCGCCTTCGCCAAGAACCCGACTTCCTACAACACGACCCTTCGCGCGCTGGCGACCGAGGAGGAGCCGCGCCAGCTTCTGATCGCCGCCTCCAACACGCTGGTCGACGGCGAGGACTTCGGGTGGCTGTGGGACGTCGACTTCGAGTCGATGGCGCCCAAAGTAGAGCGCGTGGTCGTTTCCGGCACCCGCGCCGACGAGCTGGCCAATCGGCTGCACTACGCCGGAGTGGCGTCGGGAAAGCTGACCGTCATCGAGGACCGGCCGGCTGCCCTGGACGATGCGCTGGGCCATCTGCCCGCGAGCCGGCGGCTGGTAGTTCTGTCCGGCTACACGCCGCTCATCGAGCTGCGCAACGAGATGGGGCGGCGGGGCTGGGCGGGGAGATACTGGGACGTATGAGCGAGCAGATGGGCGCGAAGCCCGCGAAGGCGCCGCCAACGCGTAAGAGTCCGGCGGCGATGACTCCGAAGCAGGCCGCCGCCACCCGGACGACGGCCCCCGCCGAGCCGGGTCCATCGGTCCGGGCGATCCGTCCCGACGTCCCGGCCGGTTCGACTTCGCCGGCTCCGCCCGCCAGTGGGGCGAAGGCGGCTCAAGCGGCGGAGGCGGCCAGGCCGGCTCCGCCCGCCAGATTGGCCAGGTCGGTCACGTCGGCACCGCCCGCCCGGTCGGCTCGGGCGGCAGACACGGCCGATCCGCTCCTGCCGGCGCCTCCGGCTCCGGCTCATCGTTCGGGCCAGGCCCACCATTCGGGCGACCACGAGCCCCTGCGCGTAGCCCATCTCTACCCGTCCCTTCTGAACGTGGCCGGCGACACCGGCAATCTCGTCGCCATCCAGCGGCGGGCCCAATGGCGGGGGATCCCCGTGGAGGTCGTGCCTGTCGAGAAGGGCGAGACGCCGGACTTCCGCAAGTTCGACATCGTCCTCTTCCATGGGGGTCAGGATGTCGAGATGGCCGTCGCCGCGGCCGACTTCGCCCACAAGGCCCCGTCACTTCGCGAGGCGGCGGAGGAGGGCGTGGTCGTCTTCGCCGTCTGCGCGGGGCTGCAGCTGCTCGGCCATCGCTACATCTCCAACGCCGGCGAGGAGATGCCGGGCGCGGGGATCCTAGACCTGGAGACGCGCGGCGGGCCGCAGCGCTTCATGCAGCATGCCGCCTGCGAGGTGATGATCGACGGCATCGCCGAGACGATCGTGGGCTTCGAGAACCACTCCGGCCTGACGCAGCTAGGGCCCGGCTGCGAGGCGTTCGGCAGAGTGATCGCCGGGGCGGGCAACAACGGCCGCGATGGGCTCGAGGGCGCGCGGTGGCGGAATGTCTTCGCCACCTACCTGCACGGGCCGTGCCTCCCCAAGAACCCGAGGCTGACCGATCATCTGCTCCGCATCGCCGTGGGGCGCTCGGAGGGAGTGCCTTCGGCCAGGGTCCACCTGGCCCCCCTCTACGACGAGCTGGAGCGCCGCGCCCACGACGCGGCACTGGCCAGGGCCATGGCCAACCGCGGTAGCCGGACGGCGCTGGAGCCGGCGAAGCTGGTCCGCGGCCAGAAGGTCGGCTAGAGCGGGGGCGCGGCCGGCGCGACCTGGCGGCGGGGGCGCGGCGAAGACCGAACGAATCTGCTTCGGCCGGGATCGATCGTGTACGGGAGCGGCACGAAGCTGCACTTCGAAGGGGGCAAGGCTGGGCGTGGCCGCCCCGAGCCGAACCAGGATCGAGCAGCGCTGTCCGCGGCTTGCCGCTCGCGAGCTTCCGGGCCCGCACCAGAGCCCACCTGCCCGCCGCAACGACGCTCCCGCTGCCGGGAGAGAGGTCGATCGGAGGCGAACCCGAACGCGCCCGTCCCGCTACAGCTCCTGGCGCCGGAAGGCGATCCAGGTGGCCCCGAGCAGGGCCGGCACGAGCGCCACGTTGAAGAGGGCCGGGCCCAGGAAGTTGCCGGGATCCTTGCCCAGGACCAGGTCCGCGGCCGGGGCGCCGAGGGAGGATGGCATGTACGGCCCGATGACCGGCAGGGCGCCGACGATGCCGAGTACCAGAAGCGCCACGAGGCCGATCCCCGCCGCCGCGATCGCCGAGCGGGTGATCGTGCTTCCCAGCATCGTGATCGCGGCGAAGATGACGAGCATCCACCACAGCAACGCCGTCATCGCCACGTAGCCGCCGATCGCGAAGGTCTCCGGGTAGAGCAGGGTCGTATAGACGTACGCCAGACCGCAGCCGAGAACCACGGCCAGGCCCAGGTTGAGCGAGATTGCCGCCAGCTTGGCGGCCAGGAACGCGGCCCGCGACGCCGGCTTGGTAAGGATCATCCCGGCGGTGCCTCGGTCCTTCTCCCAGGCCACCGAGCCCATGGCCAGGAGCAGGGCGCAGATGATGCCGAACTGCGAGAGGTTCTTGAGGATCTGGGTCGAGGCGCCGGCGAGCGAAGGCGGCGGGACCTGGAAGGTCATGCCGCCCCCCTCGCTGCCGATGGCGTCGAAGAGCTGCTTCATGAAGCGGTCGGTCAGGGGTCCGAGGATGCCGAACAGGACGAAGACGGCGGCCACAGCGACCAACCGTCCGGTGCGGAACTGCTCTCGCAGCTCCTTTCCGAGCAGGACACTGAAGCCCATCATCGCCGTCCCCTCCCGTCCAGGCCGGTGACCGGTATCTCTACCTGAGGCGCGACACGTGGGCCGCCTTCGGCTACCAGGCGCAGGAAGACGTCCTCGAGGCTCGGCCGCGCCCGTTCATACCGAACCAGGTTGACCCCGCTGGATGCGACCAGCGGCAGGATCGCCGGGCCTGCCACCTTGGGGTCGCTCACGAACACACGGACCGTGTCGGGCGTCGCCTGGACCTCGCGCGCCCAGGCCTGGCCGCGCATCAGGCTGGCCAGCCGGTCGACCGACCCATCCTGCCGAGGCTCGGGTTCGAGCTCGTAGATCGGTTGAGCGTAGCTGTCGAGCAGCTCGTCGATCGGCCCTTCGACCACCAGGTGGCCCACGTTCAGGATGGCCACGCGGTCGCAGACCCGCTCCACGTCGTTGAGGATGTGGGTGCTCATGAAGACCGTGGCCGTCCCGCGCAGCCGGGAGATGATCTCCAGGACGTCGCGGCGGCCCTCCGGGTCCAGTGAGCTGACCGGCTCGTCGAGGAAGAGGACCCGCGGCTGGTTGATGATCGCCTGGCCGATGCCGAGGCGCTGTCGCATCCCGCCCGAGTAGCCGCCGATCCGCCGCTGCGCCGCGTCCTGCAGTCCAACGATCTCGAGAACCTCGCCGACTCGCTGGCGCAGTGCCGAGCCGTGCAGTCCGTGCAGCTGGCCGACCATGTTCAGAAGCTCGCGACCCTTCATCCAGCCGTAGAAGCGCGGGTCCTGGTCCAGGTATCCGATGTTTCGGGCCAGCTGGCCGCCCGCGCCTCCGATCGCCACGCCGGCCACGGTGCCCGTGCCCTCGGTCGCGGTGGCGAGGCCGGTCAGGAGTCGAAGGGTCGTCGTCTTGCCCGCGCCGTTGGGGCCCAGGAAGCCGAAGACGCTGCCGCTCGGGACGGCCAGGTTCAGATGATCCAGGGCCACGATGCCGCCGCCGTACCGCTTAGTCAGGTTGGTCGTGAGGACGCCCGCCTCTTGAGCGGCTGACAGAGTGGGCCAGGTGGCGAGGATCGCGGCGATCGATGCCGAAGGCGCCGAACGGACGCCGCCCGTCTCCGCGCCGCGGGATTCCTCGCGGCCGACGAAGAAGTAGATCAGGGGGCCGATGATGTTGACGAAGGCGATCACCAGGGCCCAGATGATCTTGTCCCCCTTGACCCGTCTGTCCTCCTGGAACAGGTCGTAGAGGGCGTACAGCATCAGGCCTATCTGAATAATGAGAAAGGGCACGACCACCAGGGCGATCGTCGGGGCATCCATGGCGGAAGTTTGTCATGGCGCCGCCGCGATTGCAGGCCCCCGGAGCCCCGTCCGCCTTCGCCGCCTACGCGCCGAAGGGCCGGTGGATGGTCGATTGGTCCGGCAGGAGAAGGTCCGGCCGGGCGCGGGACACCCAGTCGCGCAGGGCGCGGACGCTCGTCTCGAAGGCGATCTCGGGCCACGGAATGGCGTCCGGGGCGAAGGGCCGCGTCTCGAGTGACTCGCGCGTCACCAGCGGCTCGCCGCCGACGATCCGAGCCTCGAAAGCCACCACGACTACGGCCGCCTGCACGCGCGAATACAGGCCCACGATCGCGCCCGGTTCCACCAGCAGGCCGGTCTCTTCGAGGGTCTCGCGGATGGCCGCCTCTCGGACCGTCTCGTCGATCTCGAGGAAGCCGCCCGGCTGAGCCCACCGACCCAGGCCCGGGTCGATACCGCGCTTGATCAGCATCACCTGACCGCGATCTGTGATCGGCAGCGTGGTCACGACCAATCGCGGGTTGACGTAGAAGACGAAGTGGCACGTTGGGCAGGTCAGGCGATCGCGCTCCTCACCCTCCACCGGCCCGAAGGCCAGCTCGGCGCCGCATCGAGAGCAGAAGCGAACCATCGGCTCGAGCCAGTCGGGGACGCCGCCGGGCCCGAATCGAACACCTTCGTGGCTGGACCGGAAATCGCTCACCGGCGGTCAGGTCCGCGGCGGTGGATCGGCCGCCCGCCCCGGATCGGCAGGCCGCGGTGGATCGGCCGCCCGCCCCAGGTCGGCTGCCCTCTGCGGGCTATTGCGCACCGCCCAGATCGGCGTTCGAGTCGTCCGTCTCGATGGCCTTGGTCTGGGCTTCGCGGAAGGCCTGCAGCCGCGCCCTCAACTCCGGATCGGCGAGGGCCAGAATCTCGGCCGCAAGAAGGGCCGCGTTCTCCGCGCCGCCGATCGCCACGGTGGCCACGGGGATCCCCTTCGGCATCTGCGCGATCGACAGCAGCGAATCGAGTCCGCCCATCACCGGCGTCGGGATCGGGACGCCGATCACGGGCAGGATCGTCCTGGACGCCACCACGCCGGGGAGATGCGCCGCGCCACCGGCGCCGGCGATGAAGACGCGGATGCCTCGTCCCTCGGCCTTGCCGACGAAGCGAGAGAGGAGGTCCGGGGCCCGGTGCGCCGAGATGGCGCGCAACTCGCACGGGATGTCGAACTTGCCGAGCAGCTCGACCGCCTTCTCCATGACCGGGAAGTCCGACCGGCTGCCGCAGACGATCCCGACTCGCGCCTTCGCGGTCACCTCGGCCATGCTGATCCTCCGCGTGCCTTCGGGGCCCTCGCCCTGCCGTGGATTATGGGCCACCGAAGCCCGGGCACGAGCGCGCTACCGGCCGCCCAGCCGGATCAAGACGATCGACACCTCGTAGAGCCCGTACATGGTCACGGCCATCACGATCGGGCTCACGAAGTCCGCCCCTGGCGTGATCAACGTTGAGACGATCGTGATTCCCAGAATGGCCATGCGGCGCGAGCTCCGAAGCTGCTTGGAGGTGATCAGGCCCACCTTCGAGAGAAGGACGAGGATGATCGGGAACTCCATCACCAGACCGAAGGCCAGGAAGAGCACGGTGACGAAGCCCATGTAGGAGTTCAACGACAGCAGCAGCTTGACGTCCGCCGTCTGGAAGCCGAACAGGAAGCCCGTGGCGTACGGCAAGATGAAGTAGGCGAGGCCGACGCCCAGGGCGAAGAAGACCAGCGCGAGGGGCACCCAGGGCCGCGCCGCAGACCTCTCCTTCGGCGTGAGGCCCGGGGAGATGTACCGCCAGAGCTGGTACAGAATCACCGGCATCCCGAGGATGACCCCGCAGATCACGGCGATCTGAAGATTCATCATGAGAATGTCGGTCAGCCCAAACGTCACGAAGGCCTGGCCTCCCATGGGAAGCGGCGCCTTCAGGATATGGATGATCTCGCCGGAGAAGACGAATCCCAGGACCGTGCCGGGCAGGAGCGCCAGGACGGAGATGAAGACGCGGTTGCGGAGCTCGACCAGGTGATCGACGAGCGTGAGCACCTTCTGGTCGTTCGCTCCGCCACTGCCAGGCCGGCGGAACGGGATGCGCAGCCACCGCGGACGGCGCGGGCGAACGGGCATCTGGCTCGCTCCTGTGGTCGCGACGGCAGGCTGGATCTCAGGGCTCTGATCCACGTCAACTCCGCCCGGCGAACTGGCGCACCGGTGCACCGCCAAGTATGGCGAGCTCAGAGTATGGGTTGTCGCGCGATTCCATGGCGTCGCGGCATCAGCGACCCAGGTCCGTTGCAGCGCCCGCGCTTCCCTCGCGCGTCACGGCCTTTCCTGAGGGTAGCCTCGCGGATGAGAGCGCCGCCACTCCCAGGCCGACCCGACCATCGCCTCCAACGACTCGTGGGCCGGCCGCCAGCCGAGCAGATCCCGGGCCCGCGCCGCGCTCGCGATCAGAACGGCCGGATCGCCCGGCCGGCGCGGTCCAACGCGGCGGCTGATGGCGCGCCCGGTCACGCGCTCCACGACGCTGACGACCTCCTGATTGCTGAAGCCGGTCCCGTTGCCGAGGTTGCACAGGAGCGGCGTGCTCGGGCCTTCTGCCGGGCCGGTACGCTGGTCGCTTGGGCCGGTCGCCTCCAGGCCCAGCACGTGTGCCTGCGCCAGGTCCAGGACGTGGATGTAGTCGCGAACGCATGTGCCGTCCGGAGTCGGGAAGTCGTCGCCGAAGATGGTCAGCTCACCGCCCCTCTCCGCGGCCGCCAGAACGTTGGGGATCAGGTGTGTCTCCGGGGAATGGGCTTCGCCGTTCCGCTGGGACGCCCCCGCGACGTTGAAGTAGCGGAAGATCACGCTCCGGAGCCCGTAGGCCCAGCCGTACCAGCGCAGCCCCTCTTCGAAGGTCCGCTTCGTCTCGCCGTACGGGCTGATCGGTGCCGGCGCCTGGTCTTCGGTGATCGGCATTCGCTCCGGCATGCCGTAGACGGCGGCCGTCGAGCTGAACACGATCCGTCGGATCCCGGCCAGGCGCATGCCTTCCAGGAGGACTACGCCTCCGGCGACGTTCTCTCGGTAGTACTTCGCCGGATCGGCGACCGATTCGGCGACCTGGGATTTGGCGGCGCAGTGAAGGACGCCCTCGATCCTGTGCCTGTCGAAAAGTCGCGCCAGCGTCTCCGCGTCGCCGTAGCTGCCGACGCGGAGCGTGACCTCGTCGACGACTGCGGCACGGTGCCCGGTCGATAGGTCGTCCAGGACGACGACGTCGTGGCCCGCTTCATGCAGCGCCTCGACGGTCACCGAGCCTACGTAGCCCGCCCCGCCGGTGACGAGGATCCGCATCAGCGACCCTGCCCGATCTCGTCGGTGATCTCGCCGGCGCCTTCGGCCGCGGCGACGACATACACCTCGGGGGCGAGGCCGGTCCGCACCGGGTAATCGCTAAAGACTCTGTCCACCAGTGCGCCTTCGGCGCCCTTCTTGACGAGACTGACGGTGCAGCCACCGAACCCGGCGCCGGTCATGCGGCTGGCGATGACCCCGGGCACCGCCGTGGCGATCTCGACCATCACGTCGAGTTCTACGCAGCTGACCTCGAAAAGATAGCGCAATGAAGCATGCGAAGCGGCGAACAGGCGGCCCAGTGCGTCCAGGTCGCCGCTCGCGAGGGCCGCGACCGTCGCCCGGACTCGACCATCCTCACGAACGATGTGCTCACAGCGCTTGGCGACGTTCTCCGGCAGCAGGTGACGGTGGCGCTCGAACATGGCCTCGTCCACGTCTCGGAGCGTGCGGACGCCCGGCTCCTGTTCGGCGATCAGGCGGGCCCCAAGTTCGCACTCGGCCCGCCGAGTGTTGTAGGCGGACGCGTCCAGGCGATCGCGCGGCGCCTTCGTGTCGCAGACCACGAGGGACAGTTCGGCAGGCAGGGGCACCGGACTGGATTCGGTGCGCCGGCAGTCGATCAGGAGGGCCTGTCCGCTGTGTCCCGCGGCGCTGGCGAACTGGTCCATGATCCCGCACTGAACGCCCATGTATGCGTTTTCCGCTCGCTGCGCGATCAACGCCATGGCCCTCGGAGCCGGTCGCGGCGCTCGCGGATCTGCCAGGGCCCAGCTGGCGGCCATCTCCACCGCCGCGGACGAGCTCAGGCCGGATCCGACGGGGACCGTGGAGTCGAGAACGCCGCGGAAGCCGCGGATGGGCAGGCCGGCCTCGCGCATCGCCCAGGCCGTGCCGGCGATGTAGTCGATCCACGGCCTGGCACCGCTGTGCTCGGGCTGGAGGGCATCGAAGCTGAACGAGCGTGTCTCGTTCAGCTCGACCGAGGTCAGCTGCACTTCGGCCCGATCCCACGGCTGGAACGCGATCCAGACCTCGCGGTCGATTGCGGCCGGCAGTACCCAGCCCTCGTTGACATCGGTGTACTCGCCGATCAGGTTCACCCGCCCGGGCGCCCGAACCAGGCGTATCGGGGGCTCTACGGCATCGGGCGCCGCGGCGCCCGCCCCGGCGCCGGCCGCCAGGCGCGTCCTCAGGTCGTCGGCACGCGCCGCAGCGGCGCCGCGCCTCATCGCCTCCTCACTCATGGCGGACATGTCTCAGCTTCAGCATTCCAATCGGCCTGCCCCAACCCGATCTAGCTGGCAAGGAGGGGGATGGACGTAGCCTTGTCAGTCGCAGCGTTCAGCCTACCCGCGGCGCGGACGGGGGTTCGACGATGGCGCCGACGACGGGCTCGTAGCCGGCGGGGGCCGGTCCTGGGACGGCCGCCGGATCTGGGGCCTGGGTCGGGTAGTACGGCGTCTGAGCCGGAGCCGCGTAGCCGAGCGGGGCGGGTGGAGGCGAGACCACGCCGGCTGCGGGCTGGTAGGGCGCGGGCTGGTAGGGCGCGGGCTGATATGGAACCTGCGGCGGGTACGCGGCCGGAGCCGGG
>JBGQBD010000019.1:0-28427 GCA_041494645.1 Candidatus Limnocylindria bacterium | reverse complement strand
TGCTTCGCGCAGAGTGTCAAGCCGCTCGGCCGTGACCTCGCCGATGATTCGGATCGCCAGGCCGGGACCAGGGAAGGGCTGGCGCTGGACCATCGAGTCCGGCAGGCCGAGCTCCGTTCCAACCGCGCGGACCTCGTCCTTGAAGAGGTAGCGCAGCGGTTCGATGAGCTGGAACGTGAGGTCGGCCGGCAGGCCGCCGACGTTGTGGTGTGTCTTGATCTTCGACGCGGCCTTTTCCTGGTCGGACGTGGCCGACTCGATCACGTCGGGGTAGAGCGTGCCCTGGGTCAGGAAGTCGATCCGGCCGAGCTTGGCGGCCTCTTCCTCGAAGACCCGGATGAACTCGGCCCCGATGATGCGGCGCTTCTGTTCGGGATCGATGACGCCCTCGAGCTTGTGCAGGAACCGCTCGCGAGCGTTGACCACGGTGAATCGAACGCCCAGCTGTTCGAACGCCGCCTGTAGCAGCTCCGTCTCGTTCTTGCGCATCATGCCGTGGTCGACATGAACGCAGGTCAGGCGGTCGCCGACGGCCCGATGAACCAGCGTCGCCGCCACGGCCGAGTCGACTCCGCCGGAGAGCGCGCACAGGACCTTGCCGTCCGTGTCGGTGGCGCGGCCGTGCTCGTCGACGCGGCGCCGGATCTCCTCCACGGAGGAGGCGATGAAGTTGGCCGGCGTCCAGTTCTGACGGGCGCCCGCGATCCCGGCCGCGAAGTTGCGCAGGATCTCGCGGCCCTTGGGGGTGTGGACGACCTCGGGGTGGAACTGGATGCCGTACATGCCGCGCTTCGGGTTCGCCAGGGCGGCATAAGGCGTCGACTCGGTTCGAGCCGTGACCCGGAACCCCTCCGGCAGCCGGGCGATCGAGTCGCCGTGGCTCATCCACACCGACTGCTCGGCCGCCAGGCCCGCAAACAGGCCGCTCGATTCGACGAGGGAGACGACGGCCGGCCCGAACTCCTTTCGGGCGAATGGCCGGACCTCGCCGCCCAGCGCTTCCGCCATCAGGTGGAGGCCGTAGCAGATGCCGAGGATCGGGATGCCGCCGGTCCATATGGCCGGGTCGGGGTGCGGCGAGCCCTCTTCGTAGACGCTGGCGGGTCCCCCGGACAGGATCACTCCCTTCGGCTTGCGGGCGGCGATCTCGCTCCACGGAGTGTCGAACGGAAGCAGCTCCGAGTACACGTTCAGCTCGCGGATGCGCCGGGCGATGAGCTGGCTGTACTGGCTCCCGAAGTCCAGAACCACGATCGAGTCCACGTCCGTGAGGGCGGGCTGCCCGCCAACGGTACCGGCCAGATCCGCCACTCGACCCTCGCTCAACGCCGACCTCCGCTGCTGTCGGCGTCAAGTCTACCCGGGCTTGGTCGGTGGCCGACTCCTATGGGCGTTCGGTCGGGTAGCCCTGGCTCTTCCAGTCCTGCAGGCCGCCGTGCAGCTCCTTGACCCTGAAGCCGAGCGACTCGAGGCGCTGAGCGGTCCTGGTGGAGGCGTGACAGCTGGCGTTCCAGCAATAGACGACGTATTCGACGTCGCGGGACAGGTGGGCCGTGGTGTACTCGTCGATCTCACGCCAGGGCAGGTTGACAGCGCCCGGCAGATGCTCGAGACGGAAGGTCTCCGGGTAACGGGCGTCAACGATGACCAGGCCCGGAGTGCCCGAGACGATGTCCGCGTAGAGGTCCTCCGGATGGCGGCAATCGGCCAAGCGCCCTATCCAGTGAATGCGGGCCGTGGGTTCCGCCGGGGTAGTGACCTGTGCGACCGGGGCCGAGACGGCGCGTCCGGCGGAGCCCGCCGGCGTCTCCACGACAACCGGCGACGGCACGACGTGCAGCTCGGGTGGATCCACGAGCGTTGCGGAGGCGGTGGCTTTAGTGACCGGCGCGGAGCGCATCGGCGGGTTCTCCGTTCGGGTGGCCGCGGTGTGGGGAATAGTAGCGACTCACGTCAATACCACGGATGGAGTCCGTGCAGGGCTGCACGCACTTCGGCGATTCGACGGTCGCGACGCGGAAGCCGCCGCCCGGCCTACGGGTTCGGCCGATCCGCGAGCGCACCGGCGACCCGGGCTAGTGGTCCGTTCCAGAGGTCGCCGGCCGGGGTCGCCGCTCTAGTCGTCGTCCAGGTTCGGGGCCAGCCAGCGGACGGCTTCGTCGATGGACCAGCCCTTGCGACGGGCGTAGTCCTCGAGCTGGTCGCGCCCGATGCGGCCCACGCCAAAGTAGTGCGCCTCGGGACGCCAGAAGTAGAAGCCGGAGACCGACGCCGGCGGGAGCATTGCGAACGACTCGGTCAGGACGATCCCGGCGCGGGCCTCGGCGTCGAGCAACGCGAACAGAATCGTCTTCTCCGTATGGTCCGGGCACGCCGGGTATCCCGGCGCCGGTCTGATGCCTTGATACTCCTCGGCGATCAACCCGGCGTTATCCAGCGCTTCACTGGGAACGTATCCCCACAGCTCGCGGCGCACCCGTTCGTGCAGTCTCTCCGCGAACGCTTCGGCCAGTCGGTCTGCCAGGGCCTTCACCATGATCGCCGAGTAGTCGTCGTGGCCGGCCTCGAAGCCGGCCACCAGCTCGGCCGAGCCGACGCCCGACGTGACGGCGAACCCTCCCAGGTAGTCCACGATCCCGGCCGAGCGAGGGGCGACGAAATCGGCGAGGCCCACGTTGGGCCGGCCCGGTGGCTTCTCCATCTGCTGACGCAGCGTATGGACGACCCCCAGCACGGCGTGGCCTTCGACGTCTGCATAGAGCTCGATGTCGTCGCCGACCGAGTTGGCGGGCCAGAAGCCGATCACCGCCCGCGCCCGCAGCGATCGATCGCGGACGATCCGGTCGAGCAGTCGGCGGCCATCGTCATACAGGGACCGTGCCGATTCGCCCACGCCGGGGGCGTCGAGGATCGCCGGGAACGCGCCCTTCAGCTCCCACGCCCTGAAGAAGGGCGACCAGTCGATGCGCTCGACCAGCTCGGCCAGAGGGTAGTCGTCGAACGCACGAACGCCCAGGAAGGTCGGCCGGGGCGCCTTCAGCCCGAAGTCGACGGGGGTCCGATTTGACCGGGCGGTCTCGATCGAAACCTTCGGGACGCGCTCGTGCCGCCCGGCCCGCTCGACGCGGGTCCGCTCCTGATCGGCGAGCACGCCGGCCGCGTAGGCCGCGGCGCCGTCGCCCAGCAGCTCCGAGACGACTCCCACCGCCCGCGACGCGTCGGCCACGTGGACCACCGGCGCGCCGTACCGCGGCGCGATCTTCACCGCGGTGTGGGCCCGAGAGGTGGTGGCGCCGCCGATCAGCAGCGGCACGCGGAACCCCTCGCGCTCCAGCTCGCCGGCGACGTGGGCCATCTCCTCCAGAGAGGGCGTGATCAGTCCGGACAGGCCGACCACGTCGACGCCCTCCGTCCGGGCCGTCTCCAGGATCCGCGCCGCCGGGACCATGACGCCCAGGTCCAGCACCTCGTAGTTGTTGCAGGCCAGCACGACACCGACGATGTTCTTGCCGATGTCGTGGACGTCGCCCTTGACGGTGGCCATCAGGATGCGGCCCCGCGGCCGGACGTCGCCGAGAGCCGCCTTCTCCGCCTCGAGGAACGGCACCAGGTGCGCTACCGCCTTCTTCATCACCCGGGCGCTCTTGACTACCTGGGGCAGGAACATCTTGCCCGCTCCGAAGAGGTCGCCGACGGCGTTCATACCGGCCATCAGCGGGCCTTCGATCACCTCGATCGGGCGGCCGGCGGCCAGCCGCGCCTCTTCGGTGTCCTCCACGACCCAGGTGTCGATGCCCTCGACCAGGGCGTGCTGCAACCGCTCCCCGACCGGCAGCTCCCGCCAGCTCAGGTTCGCCTCGGGTCTGGCAGTTCCCTCGCCGGCGTACCGGGCCGCGACCTCCAGCAGCCGTTCCGTGGCATCCGGCCGGCGATCGAGGACCAGGTCCTCGACGCGCTCCAGCAGCTCCGGAGGGATCTCCGAGTAGACCGCCAGCTGGCCCGGGTTGACGATGCCCATGTCCATGCCGGCGGCGATGGCGTGGTACAGGAAGACGGCGTGGATCGCCTCGCGCACCGGGTCGTTGCCGCGGAAGGCGAACGACACGTTGCTGACGCCGCCGGAGACCCGGACGCCGGGCAGCTCGGCCTTGATGCGGCGCGTTGCCTCCAGATACGCGACCGCGTAGCCGGCGTGCTCTTCGATGCCGGTGCCGATGGCGAAGACGTTAGGATCGAAGACGATCTCATCCGCCGGAAAGCCGACCTCCTCGGTCAGGAGCCGGTAAGCGCGCCGGCAGATCTCGACCTTGCGTTCGACCGTGTCGGCCTGGCCCCGCTCGTCGAAGGCCATGACGATGACCGCGGCGCCGTACCGACGGGCCAGCCTGGCCTGGCGGAGGAACTGCGCCTCGCCTTCCTTGAGTGAGATCGAGTTCACGATCGGCTTGCCGCCGATGCAGCGCAGCCCGGCCTCGATGACAGACCACTTCGAGGAGTCGACGACGATCGGAACGCGCGAGATCGCCGGCTCGGAAGCCACCAGGTTGAGGAAGCGGGTCATGGCCGCCTCCGAGTCCAGCAGAGCTTCATCCATGTTGACGTCGATGGCCTGGGCGCCGCCGTCCACCTGGCGGCGGGCGATCTCCAGCGCGCTGTCGAAGTCGCCCTCCACGATCCGGCGGGCGAAGGCCCTCGAGCCGGCAACGTTCGTCCGTTCGCCGATGTTGAGGAACAGGCTGCCCTCGCCGACGTTCAGCGGCTCGAGCCCGGCCAGGCGCAGGGCCGAGGGCCGTCGCGGCACGCGCCTTGGAGCCAGTCCCCGGGCAGCTTCTGCGAATGCGGCCACGTGCGCCGGCCCGGTGCCGCAGCAGCCGCCGATCACGTTGACCAGCCCGGCGCCGGCAAGCTCGCGCAGGACGGCCGCCATCGCCTCCGGCGTCTCGTCGTAGCCGCCGAACTCGTTGGGCAACCCGGCGTTCGGATGAGCCGCGACGAACGTGTCGGCCAGGCCGGACAGCTCCTCCACGTGGGCCCGCAGCTGCCGCGCTCCCAGCGCGCAGTTGAGCCCTACGATCAGCGGCTCGGCATGGCGGACGGAGTTCCAGAACGCCTCGACGGTGTGGCCCGAGAGGGTGCGGCCGCTGGCGTCGGTGATCGTGCCGGAGATCCACAACGGGACGCGGACGTCCAGCTCGTCGAAGACGCCCTGGACGGCGAAGATGGCCGCCTTGGCGTTGAGCACGTCGAAGATTGTCTCGACCATGATCAGGTCGGCGCCGCCGAGCAGCAGCCCTCGGGCGGCCTCGGCGTACGCCTCGGCCAGCTGCTCGAAGGTGACCGAGCGGGCGGCCGGGTCGGCCACGTCCGGCGAGATCGAGGTTGTCTTGTTGGTAGGTCCGAGCGAACCGGCTACGAAGCGCGGTCGTCCGGGCTCGAGAGCCTCGGCGGCGTCTGCCGCGGCGCGGGCGATGCGAGCTGCCTCGACGTGCATCTCGTACGCGACGCTCTCCAGGCCGTAGTCGGCCTGGGCGATGCGAGTCGCCGCGAACGTGTCGGTCGAGATGATGTCGGCGCCGGCGGCGAGGTAGGCGTCGTGGACGGCCCGGACGACATCCGGTCGGGTCAGGGTCAGAAGGTCGGTGTCGCCCCGAACGTCTTGCGGGTGGTCGCGGAAGCGCTCGCCGCGGAAGTCGCTCTCGGACAGACCGTATCGCTGGACGAGGGTTCCGGTCGCTCCATCGAGCACGAGAATCCGCTGCTGAAGTAACGGGCGTAGCAGAAGAAGGCGCTTCTCGCGCGTCCTGATGGGGCCTGCCGGCGGCTGATCGGATGGTGTCGCGGGCATCGTTGTGGCGACCTGTTCGGACGCTGTCGAGTGGACGTGAGTCTCGGTGGCGCCGCCTCCTTCTTCGCGCAGTGTACCCGGGCGGCTCAGAAGCCAGGAAACCGCGACCCTACGCGACCCGTCTCGACTCAGGTGGCTGCCGTGCCGGTTTCATTCCTTGGGTAGGGAGTCGAGCTCCGGCGGGCACCCCTCAAGCAGGAGTGATCGGACCCCAGGGGTCAGGTCACGGTCGCGACGACCGGCCGGCGCGTCGCGCGAGCACGAAGACCGACGGCCCCGGAGTGATCGAGCCCAACGGCTCCTGCAGCACCGACTCTGCGCCGGCCAGCAGTCCGGCCGGCAGCCGGCGGCACAGGCCGGGCAACCTGAAAAGCGATGCGGCCCGGACTCGCCGGATCGAGAAGCCGGCCGCGCGCAGCGAGCGGCGGACGCTCACCGGGGCGTGATCGAAGTGGTACCGCTTGTACTCCACGGCCCCGAGGTCGAACGGCGACCAGCTCTGGCGGCCCAGGAGGCGGCGGGCGATGGCCTTCAGGTTGCGCTTGTTGGCGAACTCGAGGACGAGCGCACCGCCCGGGCGCACGACTCGCCCCAGCTCGGCCAGCACGGGCCCCGGGTCTCGGAAGTGGTGGAGCATCCGGACGCAGACCGCGGTGTCGAAGTAACCATCGGGATAGGGCAACGCCAGGGCATCGCCGAGCGTGACTCCGTAGCGTGGGTCGTGGCCGAGTCCTTCGCGAGCCGCGGCCACGTGGACTTCGGACGCGTCCAGGAGCGCGACCTCGCCGTAGCCCTCGTACTCTCCGGCCAGTCGGCCGAAGCCGGCCCCGACCTCGATCAACCGATCCCCGGTGGGCGGTAGGAGAGCCCGAAGGGCGATCCGGTCGCAAGCGTCCTCGTAGGCTCGGGCGGCCCAGAACACGTCGCGGTAGTCCAGATCTTCGTAGCTGGCCAGCGGCCGAACGCGATCCTCGGACATCGACTCGTGGGGTGCGGAGCCCGAGGCTCCGCCTGGCCGGCTGATCAGGAGGGGCTGGCGGCGCCGACTGCCCGACGGTGGACGGCGAAATCGTCGGCATTGCCAGACCAGCCGCAGTCGCAACGGACGATGTTCGTCCGCGCGTTGTACTCCTCGATCAGGTGCGACTTCACCGGCCGGAGAGGGTTCGGGGCGACCGCCGTGCGGACAGGCCGAGCCATGGTTCCTCCTCCATCTCCCAACCCTGGCGTCGCCGGCACGGACGATCAGGCTTGACGACCGCCGCCAGACGGATCCGTGGGCGCTCGGATAAGGCCACGCCGATTGGGGAGCGGCTTGCATTCTACCAGAGGCTCGTGCCGGACCCGCCGCGGGGAATGGCGCGGCACGCCATTCCGGCCCGTGCTGGCGTCCATTGCACCGCAGGCCGAGGCCCGGATTACGGGTTCGATCTGATCCAAGACGAGGTTCCGCCTGCCGAAACGGGCAGGTCGGCTCGGTGGAGCTCCGCTGATAGGGCCGTTGAGGCCCACGTCGCGGCCCGATCGGCCGGGAATGCGAGGGAATAGGAACGTCACAGGCCCTTTGGGCAGGCATCCGGTCCGGACGACTGCCAGGCCGAGCGCACGAAACAGTCCCGATTCCTTCGTTCGTGCGATTTCATCTGGTCACGCTACAGACCCGGGTGTAGGCTGCGCTCGTTCTGATCGGCCTTGGGACCCGTCATGAGGTCGAAAGGGCGCGAGGTACTGGCGAACCCCCTCGGGTGCCGCTCGACGTATATGGAGAAGGAGGATCAACTCGTGCTGAACGAGCTTTGGGCGAAGGTATCCGCTCATGAGCGCTTCATTGTGTACGGAGCGGCCGCGGTCGTCGTGGGCTGGCTCGTTGGCCTGATCATGGGCTCAGTAAACGCGTGCGCCGGGCTTTCCGTCCTCTGCCCTAGCGTGAACTACTGCAGCTGGGGCACCGCCGGCACCACCGGGATTCTCACGCTGGTCGCCGCGATCGCCACTCTCGTCGTCGTCTACCTGAAGGTCGCGCCGAACATGAACATCACTTGGCCGATGCCGGTCGCGCAGATCCTGCTCGGCCTCTGCGGTGCGACGCTCATCCTTGCGGCGATCACAGCCCTGCTCAACGTCACGAGCGGCCTCGTCAGCCCGCCAGTCGGTATGTACATCGCCGACGTCCTGATCGTGGCGGGCGGCGCCGTGATGGCGTGGTTTGCCTATCAGGAGTACGTGGGCATCAAAGCCGCGTAACCTCTTCGCACGCAATAGCGGCGGCCGCCGAAAGGTGGCCGCCGCTTATTGATTCCCGGGAGCCGCTTGCGCGGCCTGCTCGTCGTGGACGATTCGGAAGCAGTCGGAGCAGTACACCGGCCGGTCCATGTGGGGTTTGAAGGGCACCTGAGCCTGGTTGCCGCAGCGCGAGCAGACGACGGCGAAGTACTCGCGCGGGCCCCCGTTGCCGCCGCGGTCGCGGCCCGAGCCCTCGCCGGCATCGCGCGCCGTTCGCCTGGCGGCTCTACAACTCGGGCATCGTTTGGGGTCCGAGACGAACCCCTTCTGCGCGTAGTACTCCTGGTCCTCGGCCGAGTGGACGAACTCGGCGCCGCAGTCGACACAGGTGAGCGTTCGATCGGCGTAAGTCACGTTTCTCCTCCCGGAGCCGCAGGTTCAGCGTCGACGGCCCCGGGACGGGCGAACCGAACCTGCGCCCGGCCGCCGGGTGGCGCTGCTGGGAGGCTTGGCGGATCCGGTCGGCAGTCTGCGGTTCTCAAGGTGCCTGTCTGGGACGCACCGGCAGGGCGGCAGGATACCACGCAAGCCGGTCGCGGCAGAATGGCCGTTGCGGATCGTCGGGCAGGGCGGGACTTGGGTCGGGCCGGCTCTCAACCCCGTCGCGTCGGGACTCGCGGAACCTGCCACAATCGCCGGGTCGGACCGGGCCTTCCCGCGACGCGCGGACGGCCCGAGCGTCGCGATCCTGCAGCGAGCCGCGCGCGCATCCGCGGGTCGGGCCCGATCCTCGAGGTGCCCGGGCTCTCATAAGGAATCACTGGCCCGATGATTCGCTTGATCCACACCGCAGACGTGCACCTCGGCGCCCGACACACAGACCTGGGCGAGCGCGCCGCGGACTTGCGCGAGCGCCAGTTCGCCGCGTTTCGCGCGACCGTGGACCTGGCCATCGATGAGAAGGTCGACCTCTTCCTGATCGCCGGTGACCTCTTCGACTCGAACACGCAGCCCCGTCGCTCGGTCGAGCGGGTGGCCGCCGAGCTGGGCCGGCTTGCGAGCGCGAGCATCCGGACGGTGCTCATCCCGGGCACGCACGACGTCTATGACGGCGCGTCGATCTACCGCTCGTACGACCTGACGAACATGGCCCGCGCGACCGGCGACTGGGTAGCGGTGCTGACACCGTATCTGCCCGAGATCGTGTTCCCTTCGCTGGACGCCGCCGTCTATGGCCGCGTCTTCGACACGAAGCGCTCGCCGCGCAGCCCGCTGGCCGGCCTCGACGCAACGGCCGATACACGGGCGACCTGGAAGATAGGCATGGTCCATGGCGCGCTGGCCATCCCGGGGCGAACCGACGCGGACGCCGTCGTCTTCACCGAGGAGGAGATCTCCCGGACCGGCCTGGATTACCTGGCCCTGGGCCACTGGCACTCTGCGATCGAGGGACGGGCCGGCAATGTGTCCTACGCGTATTCCGGCGCACCGGAGCCGGTGGCGGTCGACCAGGATGGCGCCGGCCAGGCCCTCCTGGTAACCCTGGAGGATCGGGCCGGACGCCATATCGTCACCATCGAGCACAGACGCGTCGGCCAGACGCGCGCCGAGAAGCTGGACCTCGACGTCAGCGGCGTGCACAGCCAGCCGGAGTTGATCGACATACTTGCCCGCCACGCTGACGCGGACCTCGTCCTCGACGTGAGCCTTACCGGGCTCTTTCCGGATGACCTGGATCTGGATCTGGACGAGGTGGAACGCGCTCTCGCGCCTTCGTTCCTGAAGTTCCGGCTGCGAGACATGTCCATTCCAGCCGCCCCCGAAGGATTGCAGGCGCCTCCCGACACCGTGCTGGGAGCGTTCGTGACAACGGTCCAGGTGCGGATCGCCGAGCTGGAGCAGGCCATCGGCACCGCGCCAACGTTGATCGCGAGTCCGCCGCAGGCCGCCGAGCCGGCAGTTCCAGCCCAGGCCGGCCGCGGCAAAGCGATTGCGTTCCCGGGACTCGAACCGGCCGAGGAGCTGGCCGATCTGCGCGAGGTCCTCCGCCTCGGTCGGCACCTTCTCGAAGGGCGCGAGGTGACGCTGTGAGCGAGGACGCGGAGCGATGAGGATCACCCGTCTGCAGCTGCGCCACTTTGGGCTGCACCGCGACCTCGACATCGAGCTGGCGCCGGGCTTCACGGTGATTCGGGGCCCCAATGAGGCTGGCAAGTCCACCATCCAGCGAGGCTTGGAGCTGGTCCTTTTCCGCAAGCCGACGGCGGCCACGGCCGAGCTCGAAGCGCTCCGCTCGTGGGGCGCTCCCGAAGACGACCGTTTGTTCATCCGGCTCGAGTTCGTCGTGAACGCTGAGAGCGAAACGGGCGCGGACGGCGGCCCGCGACAGGGCGTGCTGGAGAAGGAGTTCCGCGGCCAGCGGGGGCGGGTCCTGCTGGAGTACGACGGCCAGACCTACTCCGATCCGGCACGGGCGGAGGAGGTCATCGCCGACCTGACGGGCATCCCGAACGAAGCCTTCTTCCGCTCCACGGCCTCAATCCGCCACCAGGAGCTCGAGGATCTCGATCGTGACGGAGGCGCGCTGCGGGATCGCCTGCAGGGCAGCGTAGGCGGCGGCGACAAGGGGTCGTCCCGGGCCAAGGCCCGGATCGGGGACGCCATTCGCGCCCTCAGGTCGCGCGGTGACAAGAACCCGGGCCGGCTCAAGATCGCGGAAGAAGCGGTAGCCAGGGCCGAGGTAGCTCTCAAGAACGGCGAGGCGTCGTTGCAGAAGCTGGAGGCCGATCGGGACGCGCTGGCGCAGGCCCGGGATGATCGCATCCGGGCGGAGACTGCCCTGACCGAGAGCCGCAACATGCTCGAGGGGGCTCACCAGGCCGAGCGGCTGAGGACCGACAGGGTCGTCGTGGCCGAGCGGTTCGAGCGTCTGCGGCAGGCCTCAGAGGCCCAGCACCGCCTCACGGAGCTCGAGGCTTCACCCGAGCGCCCCATGGCGCCGCTGCGCGAACAACTGGACCGGATGCGAACGCTGCAGAGCCGAGTCGTGGTGCTGAACGAGTCCCTGGGCGACGTTTCCGGCCCCGAGGTTGAACCCAACGAGCCCGAACCACCCTTCGTCAGGGATGGCATTGTCGCCGGCGCAGTCGGAGTCATGGCGATCCTCGCGATCGCTTTCGGAGCTGCCCTGTCGCTGCCGCTGGCGATTCTGTTGGGCATCGGCGCCATGATCTTCACCGTCTTCGACGGGCTGCGCTTGTGGCAGCGCCGATCCGTGGCCATGAACGTGCGACGCGTCAACGCGGTTCGCGAGCGCGATCGCGCGGTCCGCCGCCAGGGCCGCGTCGGGACCGAAGAGGGTCTGCTCGCGGCCCAGTCCGGAGTTCAGAATCTCCTGCGCGAGCTTGGCGTTGAGGACATCGCGGCGGCGGAGCAGATGCTCGCGTCGGAGCAGGCTCGCCGGCAGGAGGTGGCCACGCTCCAGGTCCAGGTGTCGGCGCTGCTCGCTGGCCAGAGCCCGGGCAGGGTCACGGAGCTCCGCGACAAGGCCGCCCTCGAGCTCGAGCAGAAGACCGCGGCCCTCGAAGCCCTGGGCCCGCTGGCTACGGACGCGCGGGCGAGGGAGCGGCTCGAGGCCGAGGTGCGCGAGCGCCATGCGGCACTCGAACGGGCTCGTGACGCGGAGGCCGGGGCCGTCGCTCGCCTCGACGCTAATCCCGTCGACGCGGAGCAGGTCGCCGGCGAAGCCGAGCGGCTGGTCACCTGGCGAGACCAGCTCACGGCCCTCAAGCGGCGAGTCCGCATCTACGAGTTGACCCTGGCGGCGATCCAGGCGGCCGAGAGCATGACCTTGCGCAAGGCCACGCGCTTCCTGGAGCAACAGGTTGGCCGCGACATCGCCCGCCTGACTGGGGGTCGTTACCGGCGGGTAAGCATCGACGACCAGTCTCTCGATATTGGCGTGTGGGCCCCGGAGCGAGGCGATTGGGTCGGGGCGAGTCAGCTGAGCAAGGGCACGATCGACCAGCTCTTCCTGGCGGCGCGGATCGGGCTGGTGCGGCTCGTCACTCAAGATCGGCGGCCGCCTCTCATCCTCGACGATCCGTTCGTGACCTTCGATGACACCCGGGCCGCCCGAGCCGCGGCGCTTCTGCGGGAACTCTCGACGGACTTCCAGGTGATCTACCTGGCCAGCTCGAACCGCTACGACGGCCTGGCCGACGCAGTCGTTGAGCTGCCCGGCCCAGCCGAAGCCGAAGCTGCCGTGCCGGCGGAGGCCGGTGCGCCGGCGCCGGTTTCCGCCGCGCCGAAGGACGAGGTCTTCCCGGGCCCGCCCGCTCGGGCCGAAGGCCCGGATGCGGAGCCGCCCGCCGCCGATGCGGAGCCGCCCGCCGCCGATGATCACCAGGGTGGCTCTGTCCTGCTGCCGGCCGCGATCCCGGCTGCGGACGAGACAACTCCCGACGCGGACCATGATCCGCCTGGCGACGAGATTGAGGCCCACTCTGGACCGGGCGCGCTGTCGTGGCCACAGGCCGGGACTTCCGGCGAGCCCACCGAGAACTAGGAGTCGGCAATGGCCGGAGAAATCCCTGACGATCTCGCGATCGAATCGATCTGGGCAGTTGAGGCCACGTACGCGCCGGATGCAGCCGAGCGTCGGCCGGCCGTCCGCTCGGAGCACCTTGCCCGTGCTGCCCGGCTGCGCGATGCCGGCACCATCCTCGAAGCGGGCGGATTCGCCGACATGTCCGGGTCGTTGCTCCTCATCCGCGCCCCGAGCGAGGCGGCGGCGCTGGATGTGGTCGAGCAGGACGTCTATCGCCGGTCGGGCGTCTGGACCGGCTTCCGCGTCCGGTCGTTCGGCCGCCTCGTCCGCCGGTCGGAGCTGCCGCCGGGCTGAGCTACTCGGAAGGCTATGGCGGCGCCGAGGTTGGGCCCTTCACCCGCACGCCGCTACGGGAAGGAGATCTGGGCGGTCAGGTCCGGGCGCGCGCTGTCGGGCGATAGGTCGCGCAGCTTGAGCAGATAGGTCTTGGTCGAGTCCACGTTGTACGCATACGGTGGATTGACGTACGTCGCGGCCTTGTACTGCCTGTCGTCGAGCTTGACGGAGGGGGGCGTCGTCACGTCCGCCAGGGACAGGTCGACGTCCGCCGTGACCCCAGTCCAGGAGGCCTGGACGTTGAGGCTGCCCGCACCGCGCGGCTTGAAGGTCGCCGTGAAGCCGTTGAGCCCCTCGATCACCTTGGGACCCACTCCCTGAAGCCGGCCGTGCGTCAGCTTGATCATGGGGTTGGCCGTCGGCCAGGTGAACGTCACGTCGATCGTCGGCTTGGAGGTGCCGTAGCCGGCGAGGGTGACCTTCCAGTTGTTCTGGGCGCCGGCGTCGCCACGGGCCTTGGTGTTGCTGGGAAGGCCTCCCACGGTGCACCTGGCCGTACCACCGTCTACGCTGACGCACATTCTGGTCGAGCCGCCGGGGGAGTTCTTGGTGACGGCAATGGTCAGCGGATCGCTGCCATAGCTGGTGAAGGTGAACGTGCGGGCCGTCGCCGTTTTGTCTTTCTCGGAGTCGAGCGTCAGACCGTTGAAGGTGATGGTGGCGCTCTGTGCGGGGCCGGCGCTCGGCGACGGGGATTCGCCCTGGGCCGTCGTCGAGGGACCGGGCGACGAAGGGCCGGTGGTCTCGACGGCCGGCGTCGGGCTCTCGACGGCCGGCGACTCCGACGCAGCAGCGGACGGCGCGCCTCGAGGTCCGACGATCATCAGGGCGCCCGCGACTCCGATCAGAAGCGCGCAGATCACGCCCAGGACGATCGATACGTTTCGCCAGATTCTATCGTCCACCCGGCTCCTCCTGTCCGATCCATCGACGGTGGCGATGGACCCGAGAAAGATAGCGCCTGCGGGCCGTCGGAGGAAATCGTGGCGCCGCTGAGGGTCGGCGGCCCTGTGCCGCGCGCGTCGGTTAGTCTGGCCGCATGAAGACCCGACCGTCGCAAGGATGGCGCTCTCTGCTGGTCTTGTACTGGATCACGTCGTTCGTCGAAGGCCTTGGCGTGTCCCAGATATATGCCTTCCTGCCGAACCGCCTGACCGAGGTTGGTGTGCCCGGCACCGACGTCGGCTACCTGGTCGGCCTGCTGGGATCGCTCTTCTTCCTGTCGGGCCTGCCGTTCATCCCGCTGTGGGGAGTGTGGGCCGATAAGTACAGCCGCAAGGCGGTGATCATCCGCAGCGCCCTCGTGGAGGCCGTGGTCTTTGGGGTCGTGGCGGCAAGCCAGGCCCCCTGGCAGCTGTTCGTGGGCATGATGCTGGTCGGGTTCCAGCTGGGCAACAGCGGCGTGATGATGGCCGCGATACGTGACGTGACGCCCGGCCATCGATTGGGGCTGGCCATGGGCCTGTTCGCCGCGAGCAGCCCGCTCGGTTTCGGAGCCGGCCCGGCGATCGGCGCCATCATGATCGACCAGCTTCATCTCTCCAGCGGGACGGTCTTCGCCTTCGCCGCGCTGCTGTCCATCGGCGTGGCGCTGATGCTCGCGATCGGTTCGGGCGAGGTCCGGCCCGAAGTCGTGCCCACTGGAAGCACGCTCCGTCTCGCCTTCGGGGCGGTTCGGGGAGTGATAGCCGACCCAACCGTGCGCTGGCTTTTCGTCGTGTACGGGCTGGTCTTCGTCGGCAGGCAGATGTCGGGGCAGTACATGACCCTGCTCGTCCACCAGGTCGAGAACAAGTCGTACGAGGTGGCCGGTTCGGTGGGACTTGTCCTGGGCGTGGCCGTGATCGTCGGCGCGGCGCTGTCGCCGGTCGGCGGCTGGATCTCTGACAAACTCGGATTCCGGCGTGTCCTGGTCGGGGCGATAGCGGGTTTGGCCGTGGCTTACGCTGCCCTTGGGCTAGCCCCAAGCGTGGCCGGCCTGGCCGTTGCGTACAGCCTGGCAATCGCGTTCACGGCCGTGGTTGGGGCGATGGTCTCGAGCCTCCTGGCGAACGAGGTACCGGCCGAACGGCGATCGGCGACCCTGAACCTGATCTACCTGCCGCTCTACATCGGCGGGATCACCGGTCCTGCGATTGGCGCCGGAGTCGTCACCGCCGGTTTGCGGGCGGTCTTCTTCGTGGCGGCCGCTGTGCTGGCAGGCGCGCTAGTGCTGGCCGTGGCTTTCGCGCGACGAACGGGCCCGGTGACGCGCGACGTCGCCGCGGGTATGCCAAAGCCCGAGCCGGTCGAGCGGAGCGCTTGAGCCGGCCCGCCCCGACCTCCCGAGCCGACCCTCTAGCGCGCGTTCAGCGCCGGCACGTCCATCTCGGCCGGGCCGACATAGCGGGCGTCGGGCCGGATCAGCTTGTCGGCCCCGGCCTGCTCGATTGCGTGGGCGCTCCAGCCGGCCATTCGGGCCAGGGCGAACGTCGGTGGAAAGAGATCGGGCTGCAGCCCCACGCCCTGCAGGACCGCGGCCGCGTAGTACTCGACGTTGGTCTTGAGCACGTGATCCGGCTTGAGCTCGCCGAGGACGCGCAGCGTCACGTCCTCCACCTTCACCGCCACGTCCAGCCACTCGGCCATATCGGCCATGCCCTCGGCCACCTTGCGCAGGGCGGCGGCGCGCGGGTCGTAGGCGCGATATACGCGGTGGCCGAAGCCCATGATCTTGTCGCCGCGGGCTATCGCCTCGCGGACCCACTTCTCGGCGCGCTCGGGCGAACCGATCTCGTGCAGCTGGCTCACGACCTCCGCGGGCGCTCCGCCGTGGAGCGGGCCCTTGAGGGCGCCGATGGCGCCGCAGATGGCGCTTGCCAGATCGGAACGGGTAGAGATGATGACCCGGCACGTGAAGGTGGACGCGTTGAGGCCGTGCTCCGCGCCCACGATGAAGTAGGCGTCCAGGGCGCGGGCATCGGCAGGGTCTGGATCCTTGCCGGTCAGCTGCTGCAGGAAGCCGCCCGCCAGCGACAGCTTCGCGTTCGGCGTGACCGGTTCCAGGCCCTGGCGAAGCCTGTGAAAAGCGGCCAGGGCCGACGGGGCGAAGGCGGTCATCTCGCGGGCCTGATCGACCGTCGGCGGCCAGTGCGGACGTCGCCACGCGCCCCAGACCGAGACGGCGGTTCGGAGCGCATCCATCGGATGGGCGTGGCTGGGCAGCTCTCGGAGAGCGCACATGACCGGCTCTGGAATCTCCGCGGGGACCAGTTTGGCCGTCTTGCGCCATTCGCCGGTCCACAGGAGCTCGGCGACGCGACCGTAAGTGCCCTTCTCGACGAGCTGGCCGATCGGGTAGCCGCGGTAGAGCAGGCGGCCGTTCTCGCCGTCCACGTACCCGATGGCGGTCTCGGCCGCGATGACGCCGGCAAGGCCGGGCGAGTACACACGCTCGGCCGCAGGAGCCTTGGGCGCTGCCGCAGGGGCAGGAACCGCTGCCTCTGCCGATGGAGCCGGCGCGGGCGCTGCCGAACGCGACTTCGCGGTTTGGTCGATGTTGCTGGTCGTCATCGTCGCCCTCCTTCGGGGCTGGGTGCGCGAACGGCTCTCCTGTCGCCGGAGCGGCGGCTGGTCCCGGCGGCCGGACCCATGGCGCGCGCATCCTACCGCGATCGCAGGAAAGTGGCGCTGGTGGCGTCGAAAATGGCTAGCCCGGCGAAACGGGTAGGCTCGGGGTGGGGCCGGCTCTGCGGCTAGTGCTGATCACCATGCCCGCTTCGACGATCGCCGCCCTCCATGGCGTTCAGGATCAGGCGGATCACGACGGCGCCCAGGAAGGCGACCAGAAGAGCCCCCAGAAAGCCGCTCGTCGAGTCCATGTGAAGCTCCTGGGTGGCGAACCAGCCGCCCAGGATTCCGCCCAGGATGCCGACCACGGTGTTGCCGATGCATCCCTGGGGGCCGCCTCGGTCGACCACCGCGCTCGAAAGGGCGCCGGCAATGAAACCGACGACGATCCAACCGAGCAATTCCATGTGCGGCACGGCCCACTCCTCCAGCCATGATGGCATCGGGCGACGGATGTCGCATCCGACGGTCCGCTCGATGATACCGATGGCGGTTGGCGGCCGCCGCCCTCCTCACGCTCCGGGCTCATCTCGGTGCCGTGCCGTCTATCGCGACACTGACCGCACCCCCTCGCAGCCCGGCTCCGATCGGAGCATAGTGCTCCCCGAACGAGTGGGCTCGAATGGCCCCGGATGAGCCGGGGATGGCCTGTCGTGCTCGGAGACGCGGATGTACCGCCACCGCTGGCTCGTCGTGTTTGCGGCGCTGCTGTTCATCGCCGTCGTGGAGCTGCTCAGCGACACGGTCCTCGACGCCGCGCTCCAGTTCCCCCTCGACACCATGCTGGTCGTGGCCGTGGTGTCGGTCGTCGCGGTGACGGCTGCCCGGCGCGCCTTCGGCCAGATCGATCGGCTGGCCGGCGACCTCGTGGAGCGGAACGCGGAGCTCGAGTCGCGCAATGCCGCTCTGCGAGCGGTGTACGACGTGAGCCTGGCCGTCTCCGGGCAGGCCGATCCGCAGCAGACGATCGCCGCCATCCTCGACCACGCCCGCGACCTGCTGAACATGGACGCCGCACTCCTGGCCGTGGACGGCCCGGCCGGCGAGCCGCGCCTGGTTGCTTCGAGCGCGGGTGCGGGGGTCCTTCTGGGCGACCAGCCGGGTGGACCGGACGCCGCGAGATCTGAGGCCGGCGATCTCGGCGGCTACCTGCAGCCTGGTTATCGAATACGGTTTTCGGCTCCGGTAGTGCTCGGCGACAAGAGGGTCGGGACGCTCGGCCTGGCGTCGCGAGACGCCCGCCGCTTCTCCGGCAACGAGGTTGGGACCGTTACCGCGCTGGCCACGCAGGTCGGCCTGGCCCTCGAGGCCGCGCGACTGCAGGAAGAGTTGCAGGCGCTGGCAGTTCAGGCTGAACGAGAGCGCATCGCCCGCGAGATGCACGATGGTCTGGCCCAGGTGCTCGGCTATGTGAACACCAAATCCCAGGCCGTCGAGGAGATGCTTGCCGAAGGTCGCGTCGTGGAGGCCCGCCAGCAGCTGGAACAGCTGGCCGCGGCCGCGCGGTCCCTGTATGTCGATGTCCGTGAGGCAATCCTGACCCTGTCGTCGCCGGTGCCGCCCGATCGCGGCCTGGCGGCGGCCCTGGAGGAGTACGCGGCGCTGTACGCAGAATCGTCGAAGCTCGCCGTCCGCTTCGAGGCCTCTCCCGAGGCGGCGAGCTCGCCCATTTCGGCCGTGGTCCAGGCGGAGGTCTTCCGGATTGCGCGCGAAGCGCTAACCAACGTCCGAAAGCACGCCCGGGCCCAGCGGGTTGCGTTGTCGCTGGCGCGCCAGGGCCGAGAGGTCGTCCTTCGAATAGAAGACGACGGCGTCGGTTTCGAGGCGGAGCTTCTGGCCCAGGGCCCGGAGCGCTGGCCGCATTTTGGTCTGGCCGGCATGCGGGAACGCGCCGAGTCGGTGGGCGGCAGCGTCGTCTGGCACAGCAGGCCGGGTGCCGGGGCCGCTGTCGAGCTACGCGTTCCGGTAGGCACGGCCGCATCCGGGAACCCGCCTGACGGACTTGCATCATCCGACGGGACGGGGCGTCCCGCAGCGCAGCACCAGGCGGTCCGATCCCCCGCCGGAATCGTTTCGGAGGCAGACTGAGACTATGAGAACCGTGCTCGTCGACGATCACACCCTGTTCCGCGATGGCGTGGCTTCGCTTCTGCTGGCCTGGGGGCATGAGGTCGTCGGGCAGGCCTCCGACGGCAGCGAGGCCGTCGATCTCGTTGACGCGACGTCGCCTGATGTCGTCCTCATGGACGTTCGAATGCCCAACGTCTCCGGTCTGGAGGCGACGGCCCAGATCAAGGCCCGCCACCCCGAGGTCGCGATCGTGATGCTGACCGTGAGCGAGGACGAGGCCGACCTATTCCGCGCCATCAAGGCGGGGGCCCAGGGTTATCTGCTCAAGAACCTCGAGGCTCCGCAGCTGCGCACAATGCTCGAAGGGGTGGCCCGGGGCGAGCCCGCCATCACTCCGGCGACGGCCGCCCGCATCATCGACGAGTTCCTGCGCACGCCGGGTGGTGGTCAGCAGGCCGCCCAGAAACTGACCGATCGCGAAGTCGAAGTGCTCCAGCTGGTCACCGCCGGGCAGCGCAACCGCGAGATCGCCGCGGAGCTCGGAATCAGCGAGAACACGGTCAAGTTCCACCTGAAGAACATCGTCGAGAAGCTGCACGCCCAGAACCGCGCCGAGCTGGCCGCCAGAGCCGTGAGGGAAGGCCTGGTGCCCGATCGGCCGCGGGACCCGGCGCTGTCCGAGCGGCTACGCCGCGAGCCGCGAGCCGCTAGGGCGCTGTCTGAGCGGCCCCGTCCCGCCGCCCAGTCGCGCTGAGGTAATGCCCGCCGGCAGTCCTCTGATGGGGTAGCCACGTCCTCCCACCCGTGCGGGTAGGCCAAGTTTGGTCCTCCGGCAGATGCGTTCGCGACGCGCGGAGGCCATCGTCTGGCCGAGCAAACCGCACGGCCGAGGAAACCCATGGGCTATCGGATACAGATCGAGAACGGCAACTGCCTGAACTGCGGCGTCTGCATGGACGTCTGCCCGGTTCAGGCGCTGGACATGAGCCGGCCGCAGCGGCCAGGCGTCGAGAGCGCCGGCATCTTCGGCAAGCCGTTCGACTGGATGATGGAGTATCCGGTCCAGGTCGCGGAATGCATCGGCTGCGGCATCTGCGTTCGTGAGTGCCCCACCCACGTGGTGAACCTGGACAGCGTCACCGGCCCCACGCCGCTGGCCGCCCGGCAGGGCCCCATCACTCGCCCCTCGGAGCCGGCCCCGGCCTGGCAGGCCCTCAGCGAAGTGACCCGCGAATCGCTCAAGCCGGTCCGCGTCTCGCCCTGGGGAAACCTGTTCCGATGGCGGACCAGCGAGCGCCCGAACGACTGGCAGGTCTGGCGGTCCATGGTGACTGACTCTCCCCGGGATCCGATCGCACCCTGCCAGGAGGCCTGCCCCGCCGGAACGGACGCCGGGCGGTACGTCGGGCTCATCGGCCAGGGCAAGTACGACGACGCCTACGCCGTTGCCGCCGAGGTCAACCCCTTCCCGTCGGTGTGCGGCTGGATCTGCACCGCTCCGTGCGAGACGGCCTGCCGTCGCGGAACTCTGGACGAGCCGATCGCGATCCGGCGCCTCAAGCGCTTCGCCGTCGAGCGGGGAAAGCTGCCGCCGGTCGCGCCTCCCAGCAGCAAACGCTCGGAGAAGGTCGCCATCGTCGGCGGCGGACCGGCTGGAATGTCGGCCGCCTACTACCTGGCCCGCCTGGGCTACAACGTGACCGTCTTCGAGGCAATGCCCGTTCCCGGCGGCATGATGGCCATCGGTATCCCCGAGTACCGCCTGCCGCGTACCGTCCTGCGCGAGGAGATCGACCGGATCGTCGGCCTGGGCGTCGAGCTCAAGCTCGACTCGGCCATGGGCCGCGACTTCACTCTGGCCGACCTGGAGGCCAAGTACCAGGCCGTCTTCCTGGCCACGGGCGCCTCGCGCAGCCGCAAGCTCGGCGTTCCGGGCGACGACCTGCCGGGCGTGGTTCCGGCCACTCTCTTCCTCAAGCAGGTCAACCTGGGCGAGAAGCCAGTCCTGCGCGGAGCGGTCGTTGTGGTCGGCGGAGGCAGCACGGCGATGGACGCGGCCCGGTCCGCTCTCCGCTCCGGCGCCTCTTCCGTCACGGTCCTGTACAGGCGTGGTCGGGCCGAGATGCCCGCCCAGGTCGAGGAGGTCGAGGCCGCCGAACACGAGGGCGTCCACGTCCAGTTCGAGGCCGCCGTCACGAAGGTGGAAGGCTCCGAGAAGGGCATCGCCTGCGTGAAGTTCGTCAGCCAGCGGCCGAGCGGTCGGTTCGAGGGCGGACGGGCCGTGTACGAGCCGATCCCCGGCAGCGACCGCGAGATCGACGCCGCCACGGTGCTCGTGGCCGTCGGCGAGGAGCCGGATCCCTCGATCCTGCCGGCCGGCGCCGGCATCGAAACGAGCGGCTTCTCCGGCATCGTCGCGGACTCGGGCCAGGCGACCGGCCGCAAGGGCGTCTTCGCCGGCGGCGACGTGGTTTCGGGAGCCAAGACGATCATCCATGCCGTAGGCGCCGGCCGGCGCGCCGCCGGCTCGATCCACGAGTACCTGTCGGGCAGCCGGGACGGCGAGGCCGAGATCATGGCCACCGTCCGCGTGCCCAAGGGGCCGGAGCCGGTGCTCACCGTCGACCTCGCCACGCGACCTCGCGTCGGCATGGCACTGCCGGACTACAAGCCCGGGTCGTTCGCGGCCACGCAGCCCGGCCTCGAGCCGGCCGCGGCCACGGCCGAGGCGACGCGCTGCTTCCGCTGCGACGCGGTCTACCGCTGCGCGCAGGTCCACGTCCAATCGGGGCGCGGTCCGAGGGACCGCCCAGGCGATTGGCCGCCGATCGATACGTCACCATCGCCCCGCGTTTCGCCGACGCTCGCCGCCCCGGCGGGCAGCTCCGGCTCCACCTCAGGAGGTCGTGACTGATGGACTCTGCAACGTTCGGCGCTGCCGAGCAATTCGTAGAGGGGACGATCGCCGCCGCGCTCGTAGTCCTGTGGCTGCTGGCGGCCGCCCTGCACCTGGCCCGGCCATACATGCTGGCCCTGACCCGCAAGTTCACCCTGCGCCTGGGCGCCGACCTGTGGTGGACGATCTACGTCGGGATGAGGGACGTCTTCCTGCTCCAGGTATTCCTGGGCAGCTTCATCTTCTTCTACCCGGACGTGGTCGGCGGGAACGACCTGCCGATCACGGGCGGCCTGGCCGCGGCCTGCGCCTTCGCTGTCCTGCTGCTCAAGCTGATGACTCGGGCCGATGCGGACGCTCGAAGCTTCCAGCTGCAGACGTTCCTGATCGGCCTTGGGGCAACCCTCTACCTGGTGCCCTATCTCCTGGGCGTCCAGATGACGACGGTCGGCAGCAGCATCTCCAACCAGTTCGCCTCCGTCCTGGTCAGCTCCCAGAACCCGACGGTCGCGCTGGCCCTGGTCTACGTCTCGCAGGCCCTGGTCGGCGTGATGGGTCTCGTGGCTGTCTTGTACAACCTCAGGATCGCTTCGCCCGCCCCGGCGAAGGCCAGCGTGAGCGTGGCCAGCCAGCCCGCGGCGCAGAGCTAGGAGAGCCCAACCATGAACGACCAGCAAGCTCTAGTTCAGGGCTCGCAGTACTGGATGATCCTATCCGTTGCAGCCATTCTGCCCATCCTGTGGTCCTTCACCCTGGCCCTCCATTTCGCCAGGCCGTACATCCTCCGCTACCTGCAAGGGTTGACCCTTCGGTTCGGCGGGGACGTGTGGTGGCTCAGCTACGTCCTCATCCGCGACGGGCTGCTCGTCGTGACGTTCGCCCTTAGCGTCCTCTTCCTGTTCCCCAACGTGTACATGAGCCCCGACCTGGGTGTTCCGATCACGGCCCCGCTCGCGGCGCTCGTGCTCTTCTGGGCCCTCCTGGCCAAGCTCACCGGCGACTCGGACGACGAGCCGAGAACCTTCCGAATCGTCTCGGTTCTGCTCGTCCTCGCTTCGATGCTGTACATCATTCCCCAGATCTACGGCGTCGAGGCCGGCGACCAGGTGGATGCGTGGAACTCGATCGCCAACCTGGGCGGCATCCCGGCCGCGCTCGTCAGCGGCAGCAACCCGGACGTCTCCTACCCGATCCTGAATCTGAGCCTGCTCGGCTTCGCGGCAACTGGCGCCGTGATCTTCGTCTGGTTCATGAAGAAGACGAAGTTCGAGCCGGCCGACATCGCCTAGACCGAGCCTCGGGCGCGCTCATCCGCGGGCCGCCCCTCGCTACCGTCACCAGAAGGACCGTCGCCCCCTAGCGGTCCTTCTGTGCCTGGGCGCGGTTCGCCAGGCGGTGCTGGACGCGCTCGTCGCTCGCCGCATCCGGAAGGAGGCCACCGCGACGCCGAGCCCGCCTGACGCCGCCCCGCCACCTGAGATGGCCTCGCCCACTGGCCTCGTGCACGAGAGAGGGCGGGATGAGCGCCTTTACTGGACGGCGGGGCTGGCGATCGTGGCGGCATGCACCTTCGCGTGGACGCTTATCTCCGGCTAATCCGAGCGCGGGCGGACCGCTGCCCCTGAAGCGCCGGCCCGCTACCTGAAGTCCTTCATCTTGTTACCGAGCTTCACGGCCAGTGCGAGCATGTCGGTGTCCGTGAGGGCGGACGTGGAGGTGCGGTCCAGGCGCAGGAACTTGTCGGGGCCAAGCACGAAGTAGATGGCGTTGACGACGCCGTTCGCCTGGGTCGCGACGAAGTTGTCCATCGGGATGCTCGCGTTAGTCGACACGGTGCGGCCGAGAGCCACCTGGCCGATCTTCTGATTGGCGACGTTCAGATAGTCGAGCACCAGCAGGATGTAGGCGTCCTTCCCGTCGGCGGCCTGGGTCGCCGTGAAGTAGTTGCACGCATAGGTGGTGGTGCTGGAGGAGGTAGGAGGCTCGACCTTCTTGAACGTCTTGCCCGTGAGCCTTTCCATGAATGGTTGGGTGAACTGGCCGCAGATATCCTCGACCACGTAGTAGTGCTCTTGGTCTGGGCGGGTCGGTTCACCCGGGGATCTGACGAACCCGTCGCCGTCCGTGATGGTGCCGTCCGGGTTCGTTCTGGACGTGGCCGATGTCGTTGCGGTGGCTTCGCTTGGCGTTGCGGTCGAAGGAGCCGGAGAAGTCGTCGCCCCTCCAGTGGACGCTGCGCTCTGCTGACTGCAAGCGCCCAGGACGATGGCGGCCAGGGCGACAAGCGAGATGACACGTCTGTCGGTCATCGTGCAGCCTCCAAACTGGGGGTATTTGAGGCATCAACCTCCGCGGCGATTATGGAGCCCCCGGGCTGCTGGTTGCGCGAGATCTGCGCCCTACCGCCGCCGCTCCGCAGGGATCTGCGCCGCCGCGGCCTCGTCGATTAGCCAGACCGCGCCCGGGCGCCGCGTGCGCTGGACCGGCCAGCGGCGGCCGTCGCGGACATCGCCGAAGACGTGGCCGATGGCCTTGGCCTTGTCCTTGCCCCACGTGACGACCAGTGCCGGCGCCGCTTCCATGAGCCGTGGGTTCATCGTGACGCGCGGCAGGTGCGGTCCGATGTGCGATGGTGCGGGCGCGCCCATGGTCCAGGCGAAGCTGTCGAGGGACGCGCTGTTGGGGAAGCAGGAGAGGAGGTGCCCGTCGGAACCGACACCGGAAAGGATGAGATCGAAGACCGGCCAGTTGCCCTCGGCCAGCGGCAGCTGCGCCGCCATCTCCTCGGCGTAGCGGGCGGCGCACCAGGCGGTGTCGCGCCCCTCGGCGATGGCCCGGTCGACCTGGAAGGGATGGATGTTCGCCGGCGGCAGCGGCGCCCCGCCCTCGTCATCCGCGCCGCCCCCGAGCAGCACGTCGTCGACCGGGGACACGTTCGACTGCGGGTGGCCGCGCGGGACGAAGCGATCGTCGCCAAACCAGATGTGGACCTGCTGCCACGGGATGCGTTCGCACAACGGTGAGCGGGCCAGGAGCCGGTAGATCGGGATCGGCGTGGAGCCGCCCGTGGTGTTGAAGTCGGCTCGGCTGCGGCGCTCGACGGCGGCGATCAGCGCATCCGCGATCCGGCCCGCGGCCTCGCGGGCTACGGCGTCCGGGTCCGCCAGGATCACCAGTTCCGGCTCGCCTCGATTGGGGGCGGCCAGACCCGCCACCCCGGTGCCGACGAATCGGTCCGGCGCCAGGGATAAGCCTGGCTCGTGCTCAATCATGGTCCGGGCTCCTGCGCCTGGCGGCCGTTCCCCGGGGCGTCGGCTCCGACCCGATCAGGCGGCCCGCCAGGGCCAGGGCCGCGACGGCGACGGGATCGGCCGCGCTATCTTCCACCGCCCGCTCCAGCAGATCCTCGTCGTTGAGCCGGGGCGCCAGGTAGGTGCGCCGGACTCGCTCGCGGCCCTTGTCGCGGACCGCCACTTCCACCGTCCGATCGCCGGCCGTGACGTCGCCAATCAGCTCGGCGCCGCGCAGGCGGGAGGCGATCTCCACGCGCACGGTCGATCCCTGGCCCAGGTCCGAATGCGCCGGCCGAAGTTCCACCTCCACCTTGTGCTCGAGCTGCCTGAGTACGGCCACGCGCTGGCCCCCGGCCACTCGTCGCAGGGGCGAAACCACGCTCATCCCCAGCCGGGACGCGAGCCAGGCCACGTGGTAGACGGGTCGCACGATGTTGGTCGACCCGGCCGGGTCCTCCTCCGCGGCGGCGAACTCGACGGCGATCGACCGAACTGCCCGCAGATGCGGCCGGAGGTCCGGCAGGTCGTAGACCGAGGCGAGGGCTTCGCGCCAGCGCGCCTGCCGCAGGAGCGCGAAGTCGGCTACGACCAGGCGCTGGCTCTCTGCCGCTCGCGCCATGGCAGCCAGCCGATCCATGCCGTCACCGGACCAGGCTGAGCCGTCGACGATGAGCCGGTCTGCCAGCGGCAGGAGCCGATCCGCGCGATGCGATGAGAAATCCGGGTCGTCCGGCCACCACAGCGCCACCGGCAGGTCGTGGACCAGCAGCGGCACGATGATCGAGGCGAGATGCTGGCCGGTCTCGCCGCGCGCGGTCACATGGATCGTCTCGGTGCCCGTCTCGGTGCGGCCCGCGGCGGCGGTCAGGGCCAGGGCCTCGATTCGGGCCTCCAGGCCGGGGGGGCCGTCCGGATCCACAGCCGAGAGGATCAGCGACCGCGATGGGCGGCGCCCCACGGTACCGGCGATCGTGGCGGCGCAGCGCTCCGCGGTCTCGCTGCGGCCCGCAACCACGATCAGGTTCAGCACGCTGGAGCGGGCTGCGACGTGGCTCTCGCCGGCGCCACTCGGCTCGCGGGCGGCCAGAGCCGCCGCCGCCTGCGCCGCCGCCTGGGCCTGAGCCTCGGCCACGGCCACCTCGTGACGCGCCGCCCTGGCCCGGGCAGCTTCGGCGCGCGCCCACAACGACCCGAGCTGGCTCTCTATCTCGGGCACCGAATGGGCGACCGGCAGCGCGCCCGCAGGAACGCCCGCCCCAGCCGCCCGAGCACCCGCCCCGGCCCCCGGCTTCAGATCCTGCGCCACCGTCTGCCGTCCCGTTCCATAAGCTCGTCCGCCGCGTCCGGACCCCACGTTCCCGCGGCGTAGTCGGGGAAGTGCGGCGCCGGCATCTCCGCCCAGGCCGTGATGATGGGCGTCACGATCGACCAGGCCGCCTCCACTTCGTCGGCCCGGGTGAAGAGGGAGGCGTCGCCCAGGAGCGCGTCCAGGATCAGCGTCTCGTATGCGTCGGGGGAATCGACCACGAACGACGTGTCGTAGGCGAAGTCCATGTTGACGGTCCGCACGTCCAGGCCCAGGCCCGGCACCTTGGCCGCGAAGCGCAGCATGATTCCTTCGTCGGGCTGGATTCGCATCGCCAGGACGTTCGGCGCCGGGTCGCCGGACGATTCGCGGAAGAGCCGCAGCGGCACCTCCTTGAACTGGACCGCGATCTCGGTGGCGCGCTTCGGCAGGCGCTTGCCGGCGCGCAGGTAGAACGGGACGCCGCTCCAGCGCCAGTCGTCGATCTCGAAGCGGCCGGCCACGTAGGTCTCGGTCTCGGACTCGGGATCGACCTTCGGCTCCTGGCGGTAGCCGGCCGCGGCCTCGCCCGCGACCCAGCCGGGTCCGTACTGTCCGCGGATCACATCCCGGCGAACGCCTTCCGGATTAGGGGCCGCGATGGCTCGCAGGACCTGGAGCTTCTGGTCGCGCAGCGCATCGGCCTGGAACGACGATGGCGGCTCCATCGCCATCAGGGTCATGAGCTGGAGGAGGTGGTTCTGAAGAATGTCGCGGCTGGCGCCGGTCTCCTCGTAGAAGGAGCCGCGGCTCTCCACGCCGATCGACTCGGCCACGGTTATCTGCACGTGGTCCACGTAGCTGCGGTTCCAGACCGGCTCGAAGATGCCGTTGCCGAAGCGGAAGACCAGCAGGTTGCGGACCGTCTCCTTGCCCAGGTAGTGGTCGATCCGGTAGACCTGCGATTCGCGGAAGACCTTGTTGACCTCGTGATTGAGGAGGCGGGCCGATTCGAAGTCGCGCCCGAAGGGCTTCTCGATCACCACGCGCCGCCACCCGGCGCCCCGCATCTCATGGTCCAGGCCGACGCGGCCCATCTGGCGGACGATCTCGGTCACCTGAGATGGCTGGGTCGCGAGATAGAAGACGCGATTGCCGGCCGTGCCGCGCTCGGCGTCCAGGGCGTCGAGCCGCTCCACCAGCCGGTCGAAGCCGCCGTCGTCGCCGAAGTCGAGCTGCTGGTAGGTGATCCGTTTGGCAAGCTCGGCCCAGGCGGCCTCGTCGATCGGCAGAACCCGCGCGTACTTCTCGACCGAAGCCCGAACCTCGGCCGCGAATGCCTCGTCCGAGTAAGGCCGTCGGGCCACGGCCACCAGGCCGAACTCGGCCGGCAGCAGATTCGTTCGCCACAGCTGGTAGATCGCGGGAATGACCTTGCGATGGGCCAGGTCACCTGTGGCGCCGAACAGGACGAAGGCGCACGGGTCCGGCACGCGCTCCAGGCGGAGCCCCTGGCGAAGTGGATTGAGGTCCCCCTCGTAACGGCCGCGGCGCCGCGCGACGGTCGCCGCTTCGCGCAGCTGCCGGGCCGTCCGGGCCGGCGGGGGCGGAGCTGGAGTCCGGGCGGGGCTCATCGGCCGGCGGTCGAGCGACGGCCGCGATGCGGTGCGCTCATCTCACTCGGTCTTCACGGCGTGGCCGCCGAACTCGTTGCGCAACGCCGCCAGGACCTTGGCCTGGTAGCTGTCGTCCTGGCGGGAGCGGAACCGGTTGAGCAGGCTGAGGGTGATAACCGGCGCGGGGACGTCTTTGTCGATCGCCTCCTGGACGGTCCAGCGACCCTCCCCGCTGTCCGCCACCCAGCCCCGCAGGTGGACGAAATCCTGATCCTGCGAGAAGGCGGAGACGGCCAGCTCGAGCAGCCACGATCGAACGACGGAGCCGTGCATCCACAGGTCGGCGATGGCGGCCAGGTCCAGCTTGTAGTCCGACGCGTGCAGGATCTCGAAGCCTTCGGCGTAGGCCTGCATCATTCCGTACTCGATGCCGTTGTGGATCATCTTCACGTAGTGCCCGGCGCCCGGGCCGCCGGCGTGGAGGTAGCCGCCTTCAGGGGCCAGCGAGCGAAAGATCGGTTCGAGGCGCTTCACCGGCTCGGGCTCGCCACCGACCATCAGGCAGTAGCCGATCTTGAGGCCCCAGACGCCGCCGGAGACGCCGGCGTCGATGAAGGTTACGCCGTGCTCGGCCACCTTGGCGTG
>JBGQBD010000018.1:0-28884 GCA_041494645.1 Candidatus Limnocylindria bacterium | reverse complement strand
GCCGCGATCGTCGACCAGCCCGACGACCTGCGGGAGCTGCGCGTCTTCCACAGGGCCCTGGCGGACGTGAACCGCCTCCGGATCGTCCGCCGGCTCGCGGAAGGGCCCGCCACCGTCGGCGATCTGATAGACACGGTCGGGCTCTCGCAGCCGCTCATGTCATGGCACGTGGCCCGGCTCAAGGCCGCCGGGCTGGTCGAGACCTGGCGGACCGGTAGAGAGGTGTTCTGCCAGCTTCGACCGAACGTGTTCGACGAGGTCGCCGACCGCCAGCGCACCCTATTGGGAATGACCCGGATCGCGCGCGGTCAGGTCGAGGCGCACTGAGCCATGGGCGACCAGTCGTTCGTCTCCCAGCGGGCTCGGTCTCGGATCCGTGGCGCGGTCACTCCGATCGCGCTGGGCGCCGGCAAGCTCGGCTTCACGCCAAACGCCCTGACCGTCGTCGGCTTCGGCATCTCCGCCGTCGCCGCGGCCGCCGCCGCCGCCCAGCTCTGGCTCGTCGCGGCCGCTCTCGTCATCCTGGGCGGCTCGTTCGACCTGCTGGACGGGGGCCTCGCCCGCGCCCAGAACCGCGTGACCCGTTTCGGGGCCTTCCTCGACTCAACGCTCGACCGCTGGGGCGAGGGGCTCGTCTACATCGGGATCGTCGCCGGCGCCTCGGCTGCCGGCTTCGTTGCGGGGGCGGTTCTGGCCGCCGCCGCGGCAGTCTCAAGCTTCCAGGTCAGCTACACCCGGGCCAAGGCCGAGAGTCTCGGGCTGCATGGCGAGGTGGGCATCGCCCCCCGCGCCGAGCGGCTCGTGCTCTTGACCATCGGTCTCGTCGCCGCCGGCCTGGACGGCGGAGTCGCCGCCGGGGTGAGGGGCCAGCTCTGGCTGGCGCTCGCCCTCGGGGCCCTCTTCGTTACCGCCAGCATCACCGCAGTCCAGCGGACCTGGCACGTTCGCAGGCAGATTCGCAAAGAGGAGCAAGGATCACAGTGAGCGAGAAGATCAGCAGCGACGCCGCGAACGCCACGGCGCCGGTCAGCGGCAACGGCCGCACGCCCGCGCGGGGCAAGAAGATCCGCGTCGCCATCATCGGCGTCGGCAACTGCGCCAGCAGCCTGGTCCAGGGCCGTTATTACTACGAGAACGCGTCCGAGACTGATTTCGTCCCCGGTCTCATGCACGTCAACCTGGGCGGCTACCACATCCGCGACATCGAGTTCGTGGCCGCATTCGACATCGACAAGAACAAGGTCGGCAAGGACCTATCCGAGGCCATCTACCAGAAGCCGAACAACACGCTGGTCTTCCACCAGGTTCCCAATCTCGGCGTCAAGGTCGAGCGCGGAATGACCCATGACGGTCTGGGCAAGTACCTGAGCCAGATCATCGAGAAGGCACCCGGACCCACGGCCGACGTAGCCGGGATCATGCGCGAGCGCAAGGTCGACGTCATGATCAACTACCTCCCCGTCGGCTCCGAAGAGGCGACGAAGTGGTACGTGGAGCAGGCGCTCTCCGCCGGCGTCGGCGTGGTGAACTGCATCCCGGTCTTCATCGCCCGCGAGCCCTACTGGCAGCGCCGCTTCGCCGAGAAGGGTCTGCCGATCATCGGCGACGACATCAAGAGCCAGGTCGGCGCCACTATCACCCACCGCGTCCTCACCCGCCTCTTCATGGACCGCGGCGTTCGCCTCGACCGCACGTACCAGCTGAACTTCGGCGGCAACACGGACTTCCTCAACATGCTCGAGCGTGAGCGGCTCGAGTCGAAGAAGATCTCGAAGACGAACGCGGTTACCTCGATGCTCGACTACGACATCGACCCCGACAACGTCCACGTCGGCCCGTCGGACCACGTGCCGTGGCTGCTCGACCGCAAGTACTGCTACATCGTCATGGAGGGCACGACGTTCGGCGACGTGCCGCTCAAGGCCGAGCTCAAGCTCGAGGTCTGGGACAGTCCGAACAGCGCCGGCGTCGTCATCGACGCGCTCCGCTGCTTGCGCCTCGGACTCGACCGCGGCCTGGCCGGCACGCTCGTCGCTCCTTCTGCCTACTTCAAGAAGTCCCCGCCGATCCAAATGCCCGACGACATCGCGTACAACCGAGTCCAGGCGTTCATCCGCGGCGAGGACAACGAAGCCCTCAACGGCACGGAGACGCTGCCCAAGAAGGTCAAGAAAGTGGCCCCGATGCGCGGCGGCAAGGCTGCCGTCGAGGCCAAATGACGCCGAGAGGCGTGGATAGCATTGGGGCGGCCTCCGGTAGAGGCCGCCCCAGGAGACCGAAAAAGCCACGGTCCGGCAAGGCGGATGGCAACGGCGCCGCCCGGACCCTCGAGGCTCCGCATCGGCGCGAGAAGGAGACCTTCCTAACCCATCTCGCCGGTTTGACGCTGGCCAGCTTCTGGCGGACTTCGTCGTGGTTGCTGGGCCACCTCCCGGCCGGCCTCTCGTATCGGATCGGCGGCTCGCTGGCCATGATCGGATACGCCGCCAGCCCGTTGCGTCGCCGCTGGCTGCGGGCCAACTTCGGACACGTCCTGGGCGTCTCGCCGGAATCTCGCGAGGCCCACCGAATGGCTCGGGCGGCCTACCGCAACTATGCCCGCTATGTCATGGAGCTGATGCGGCTCCCCTGGCTCAAGCAGGAGCAGGTCGATCGGCTGCTCCAGGTCGACGGCCTCGAATGGTTCCTCGACATCTACCGGGCATCCAAGGGTGTAATCCTGGTGGCCGCGCATCTCGGCAACAACGAGGCCGCGGCCGCGGGCTTCACGAAGCACGGGCTCGAGATCAACGTCGTCGGCGACGATTCGTCCTACCGCGAGCTGTACGAACTCTTCGAGCGCCAGCGGACGAGCTGGGGCGTCAGGATGATCTCCTGGCGAAACCTTCGCGGCGTGTACGGAGCCCTCCGTCGCCACGAGGCTCTGGTGCTGCTGGTCGACTGGGGCTACCGAGCCGACGGCATTCCGGTCAAGATGTTCGGCGCCTGGACCACGCTGCCGGCAGGGCCCGCCCTGCTGGCGGCCAGGCACGGATCCACAATCCTGCCCTTCTCGATCAACCGCCAGCCCGACGGCACCTTCAAGGCAGTCGGTGCCGAGCCGATCCGCGTCGCGTCGGACTCCCCGGCCGACCTGGCCACAGCGACTCAGCGGATCGCGACCGCCCTCGAGAGTTACATCGCCCCGGCTCCGGAACAGTGGTACATCTTCAAGCCGATCTGGCCCGCATCGGCCGAGGAGGCGGCGCGCCTGGAGGCCCGGAACCGCGCTGCGATGGCGAACGACGCCAGGGGCGCGGCTCCGGACGGGGCTGCACATGGGTTGGCGAGCCCGGCTCCGAAGGCGGCGGCTTCGGCCACTCCGGCAACGGCCCGGCGGCTCCCCGCGGCCGGCCTCGACGGCGATCCGCCTCAACCCGCGGAATCGTGAGCCGTCGGGCGTCCCCAGGACTGGACCAGCGACCCGCTCGCCGGACTGGCCTGAGGCGGCGCCTGTCCGACTGGCTCGTGGCCACCTTCGTGATCGCCGCCGGGAAGCTGATCTGCCACCTGCCGGAGGGTCTGCTCTGGCGCCTGGCAAGCCTGGCCGGGGCGCTCGAATACAGGGCCTCACGGTCGCGCCGCGACCACGCCCGCCGCAACCTGCGTCGCGTCGTGGAATGGATGGCGTCCAACGGCCTGGGTGCGGATGAATACCGCCGGGCCGCCTCCGACCCCAAGGCGCTGGAGGCGTTCGTCCGTTCGGCCTTTCGCAACCACGCCCTCTACACCGTGGAGCTGCTCTGGGCGCCGCGATTCAATGCCCCCTTCGTGACCGAGCGACTCTTCATCGATACGCCGCGCGAGGTCGAGGCGTGGATGACCGAGCGACGCGCCCTGATCATGATCGGGCTGCATTTCGGAGCGATCGAGCTGCCGGGCTTCTACGCCGTGCACCGGTTGGGCTCGATCGTGACGCCGATGGAGACCGTCAAGAACGCCCGCATCCAGCGCTACCTCTTCTCGACCCGGGCCACCATCGGCGTCCACATCGTCACGCTCGAGGAAGCCGGGCGCGAGCTGGTGGCAGCCATTCAACGGAACGAGCCCGTCGGCCTGGTGGCCGATCGGGACATCACCGGGGCCGGCCTGGAGGTCGACCTCTTCGGCGCCCGGACCAAGATCCCGGCCGGACCGGCGTTCCTCGCCGTCGAGACCGGCGCCCCCGTGTACATGTCCGCCGTGCGACGGGTCGGTCCGGGCCGCTATCGTGGCGTTCTGCGGCAGGTTCCCGTCCCGGAGGGAGCCAACCGGCGCGAGAGAATCCGCGCCATGGCACGCCAGGAGGCGCGGCTTTTCGAGCAGTTCATCATGCAGGCGCCGGAGCAATGGCTGGCCATCTTCCATCCGATCTGGCCCGATCTGGAGAAGCCACAGATGCCCCAAAGCGGAGAGACGGCGTGACTCGAGGCGATCCGTCCCGGGTGGGCAAGGCCGACATGCATATCCATTCGATGGCTTCGGACGGCACCGCCTCGGCGGCCCAGATCCTGGAGCACGTGGAGCGCCACACCGACCTCGACGTCATCGCCATCGCGGATCACGAACGCATCGAGGCAGCGGTGGAGTGCCGGCGCCTGGCAGGAGAGCGCGGCAGCCGGGTCGAGGTGGTCGTGGGCGAGGAGGTCACGACCCGAAGCGGGCACCTGCTTGGCCTCTTCCTGAAGGACCGGCTCAAGCGCAACCAGCGCCTCGAGATGACGGTGGCCGAGATCCACGAGCAGGGCGGGTTGGCAATCGTGCCGCATCCCCTCTCGGCCTTCACCCTGGGCATCCGCAAGCAGGCCATCCTGCGCGTCCACCTCTCCACAGACCCGCTCGTCTACTGGGACGCGCTCGAGGGCTTCAACCCGTCAACGGCGGGGCGATACGGGAGGGCCGCGACGGCCCGGCTGGCGGCCGAGCTGGGGCTGCCCCTGGTCGGCAACAGCGACGGGCACACCCTGGAAACCATCGGCGACGGCCGGACCCACTTCCCCGGCTCAACGGCGGAGGACTACAGGCAAGCGATCCTGGACGGCACCACGACCGGCACCTGCGTCGACTGGGGCTTCGTGCGGGAGGCCCTCATCTACTCCCGGCAGGTCCGCAAGCAGGCCCGCGACGTCGCTCGGTGGGGGCGGCGCAACCTGCTGCGAGATGGCACTCCGCGAGACCTGGGCGTCCCGACCGACCAGCTTCGCCGGCAGCTGGAGAGCGAGGCGGACGACCCTGCCGGACGCCAGCGAGCCCGGAGGATGGCCGCGGCCGCGGAGTGGCGCGAGGCCGAGGAGCCGCCGGCGTGAAGATCGGCCTCGTCACGCCCTACGTCTACCCGCTTCCGGGGGGCGTCAACGAGCACGTCCGTTTCCTCTACGAGAATCTCCGTCTGCGCGGCCACGACGTCCGCATCCTGACCAGCAGCCACGGCCTGCAGCGCTCGTCCGAGGGCGACATCATCCGCATCGGCAAGGGCTTCAGCGTTCCGAGCAACGGCTCGGTGGGCACGATCACGCTGTCGCCACGGTACGTGTCCCAGGTGAACGCGGTCCTGCGGCGGGAACGATTCGACCTCCTCCACTTCCACGAGCCGTTCGTGCCGTTCCTGTCGTTGGTCGTGCTGCGCCAGTCCACGAGCGTGAACGTGGCGACCTTCCACGCCTACGCCGGCTTCTCACCGGCCTACGAGCTCGGGAGCAAGATGCTGCCCGCCTACGCCCGCCGTCTCCACGGCCGGATCGCGGTGAGCGCCGCGGCCAGCCATTTCGTGGACCGGTTCTTCCCCGGCGACTACAAGGTGATCCCGAACGGCGTGGACGTGGGCCGATTCCAGCGCGCGGTACCGATCGCGCGCTGGCAGGACGGCACTCCCAATGTCCTCTTCGTGGGGCGTCTCGAGGATCGGAAGGGCCTGCCCCACTTGCTCAAGGCTTTCCGGCTGATCCGCAAGAACGGCGTCGAGTGCCGGCTCCTGGTCGTCGGCTCCGGGCCGCAGGAGCGAGAAGCCCGCCGCTACGTGATGACCCGCAGGCTGCAGAACGTCGAGTTCCTAGGCCGGGTAAGCGACGCCGAGAAGGCTCAGCTCTTCCGGACGGCCGATGTCTTCGTGTCGCCGGCCACGGGACGCGAATCCTTCGGGATCGTCCTCCTCGAGGCCATGGCCGCCGGCGCGCCGATCGTGTGCAGCGACATCCACGGTTACAAGGGCGTGGTCCAGCGGGGCCGGCAGGCGATACTGACGCCTCCTCGCGACGCCAAGGCCCTGTGCGACGGCATATCCGAGCTCCTCGCCAGCCCGGAGCTCCGCGCCCGAATGGGCGCCAGCGGTCAGCAGCGCGCCGAGCAGTTCAGCTGGGAGCGCGTCACCGCCAAGGTCGAGGAGTACTACGGTTTCGTAATCAGGCGGCTCGCAGCCCAGGGTCAGCTTCCGCCCGGCTTCGCTGCGGAGGTTCCGGCCGCGATCCACGCGCCCGTTCCGGAGCACCGGCCGGAGACCGGTCGGCCCTGACCCAGGCTCAGACGGCGGGCGGCAGCCCCGAGCCATCGCCGGGAGCGTCGCCGCCGGCCTCGGCAGGGGCGTCGGCCGCATCGGCAACGCCAGCGATCGCCCGTCCGGCCCGCCGGTAGCCCTGCACCACCCGGCGCTCCCAGGCCGCCCAGCCGGCGATGACGGCCACAACCAAGGCCAGCACGGCGCACTCCAGGCTGGTCAGGCTGAACAGCGGATTTCCGGCCGCCTGCTGCAGGTTCACCGAGAACTGGAAGCCGTACAGCCACGTCGGCAGCAGCCCGTTGTAGACGCCGATGATCTTGTTCGGCATCGGCAGGGCCGACAGGTTCGGGTAGAGGGCCAGGAAGACCACGATCGCGGCTGCGCAGACCGCCAGCACGAACCGCCGCGGGTTCCGGGCGCTCAGGGCGATCGCCGCGAGCACTGCCAGGATGGGCAGAAGGACCACCACTATCAGGTCGGACGGAAGGGCCGCGTGGAAGAGGAGGTCCTGGGAAGCGTTCTGGCCCAGCCACAGCAGCAGCACTCCGGCGATCGCTACCGGCGCGAAGAGCTGCAGGATCCAGGCCCGGTCTTCCTGGCCGCGTGCCTGCCGTCGCTCCAGGCGCAGCAGCACGAGCGCGAGAACGGCCAGAGCGGCGATGAGGACGACGCCGATCAGGAACGTCCTGACGTCAAGACGGACGTCTCCGGTGCTCGTTCCACAGGCCGAGTTGGCAAAGTAGTCCGACGTCCCCACGCGGGCCAGACCGCACAGGGGAGACCTCAGCGCCCAAACCACGCTCGGGAAGAGCAGCGCCACCGCCGCGGCGAACCGGGCCAGCAGCCACGTCCTGCGCGATGGGCCGTGCCAGAGCTCCGATAGGAAGTAGGCCAGCCCTAACAGGAAGAACGGCAGGGCGGTGTAGAAGTGGTACTGGAACGAGGCCCTGTCTATGCGGGACCACGACAGCCACTGCCAGAAGAAGGCCCCCGCGACCAGGGCCAGGCCCAGGCTCCGTCGCTTGAATGCCTGCCAGCTGATGAAGGCCATGGCGAAGATGGCCAGCCACCACAGCGCCGGATTGCCTCCGTCGTAGATCATCGAGCCGTTGTCGTTGGCGTAGCCGATGCTCTCGAACCAGACCGGCTTGAGGTCCATCGGCCAGGCCCACCACGGCGACGAAGCGGCGTGCGAGGCCCGCAGGTCGTTGTGGTAGTTGTACATCTGGATGGTCAGATCCCAGAGCGTCTGGCCCGTGTGACCGGTCGGCAGGGCCTGGTCGCAGACCCCGGTCTGGGCGTTGCTGTGCAGGCAGGCTATGACGGGCAGCTGGCCGGTGTCCGCGGTCTGGGGTTGCCACGGCATGGCCCAGGGGATGTACATGACGATGTAGATGAGGATCGGCAGGACGAGCAGGCAGAGCCCCATCCAGGCGGCGGGGATGCCCCAGCCCGAACCCAGCCTCAGCCAGCCCGTGGGGGCCGGGACCGGCGCATCGGCAAAGGACGCAGGATCGTCCGGACCAGGAGGAATCGCGAGCGGCCCGAAGCCCATCCGGCCGCCCACCCAGAACGCACCCGCGCCTCCCGCGGCGACGGCCAGGCCGGCGACGCCGACGTCGACCAGGAGACCACTGGATCTGGCCAGTCCCAGGATGCCGGCCAGGATCCCGACGGCTATCGGCGCGGCGATGGCGAAGACCAGCTCTTCACGCGTCCAGGCGATCGGGTGGTAGGCGTTCGCGGCGGCGGCCAGCGTCGTGACCACGAGCATGATGATGAAGAACGTGTAGTTGGGCGCCCCGTTCTGGATCGACATGGGCGACAGAGCCAGAGCCCCGCCGATCGCCAGGGCCGCGACCAATGCGGTGCCAAGGCCGATGAGGACCTTGTCCGGAGTGGTGCGCGCCGATAGCGCCCAGATCGTGCCGCCCGCGGCGACGGCCGCCGCCAGGAGCAGCACCAGGATCTCAGCGGCTGGGTTGCCCGTGTTGGGCGCCGTGGTCATCTCGGCGATGGCCTGCCAGCCCAGGACGCCGGTGCCGACCGCCAATCCCAGGATCACGATCACTCGGCCCAGGGCGGACCGGATCAGGATCAGGACGCCGATGCTGGCGATGGCGTACAGGGCCACCCACTTCGAGGCCAGGGCCAGGCCCAGGATCACGCCGAGCACCGGCATCCCCAGCCAGAAGGCGATGCGGCTCTTCCAGACGTTCAGCCAGAGCAGGGCGAAGAGCAGGTACGCCAGTAACAGGAATCCGCCGACGTACGTGTCGTTCATGGCGATGCGGGATTGGACGAAGAACATCCCGTCGATCACCGAGAAAAGAGCGACCAGAAGACCGATGCTTCGACGACGGAAGAGTATCCGGGCCAGCAGATACAGACAGACCGCCATCAGGGCGCCGAAGAGGACTCCCACGATGCGCCAGGAGAAGGCGAACTGGCCGACGTCGACGGTCGCCATAGATCCGTCGGGGGAGAAGGCGAGCAGCTGCTCGCGGTTGGAGTCGGGCAGCTGTGGGGTCGAGTCGAGCCCGATTGCCACCGGCTGGAACGGCAGGCTGGCGTCCGAGAAGACGGCGTTGCCGTTCGATTCGATCGCGTAGACCGTCCAGCCCTTGCCGTCCGGCGTTCGCCCCAGGGCCTGGACGACCTTGGTCGCGCTGTCGAAGACGACCTTGCTGACCGAACCGGGCATCTTTCGCAGCGGCTGATTGCCGTCCTTGGAGACCGAGCCCGTGCCGCCCGTCTTGTCGATCCGGATCAGGACGACCGAATTGCCTGCGGTGACGTACGAATCCTGGTCCGAGTTCGGATTGATGGCGATCGAGGTGGCCGGCTGATCGGTCGGAACGGTTGAGGTCACCACAAGGTGCCGGGCGTCCATCAGCCCGATTCCCGCCGAGTACGCCACCAGGACCTGCGGGTTGGAATTGACAAGCGAGATTTCAGGAAGCCCGCCCTGCGCCAGGAGATTCTGGACCGCCGTCACCTGGGCGGAACTGAGCGGTCCCAGGTTCAGCGGCTGATCCAGGCCGGGCGCCGCCGTGGAGTTCAGGGCTTGTTCGACAACGTCAAGGTCCAAGCCTAAAGCCGATGCCAGCTGTTCGGCCTCGGCCGACGTACCGCCGGAAGTCGGACTGGGTGTCTGACTGGGGCTCGACGACGTCGACGATGTCGAGGGAGGAGTCGAAGTCTTGACCAGAATCGCCGGCCCCGTTCCCATGTCGGCGAAATCGGCCGCGCCGGGGACTACCGCGCTGGCGACGACCGCGCCTCCGTTCTTGGTCAGGTCGACCGAGACGACGTGCCCGCCGCCATCGACCGCGAGGATGAGCGGCGGCGTCCCGGCGTAGAGGTGCGTGATGTCGAGCCCGGTTTGGACGTCCAGCTCGGTGGCCGGCACCGCCGCCTTGGCCAGTCCCAGCCGGACATCGTCGAGGGAGTTGGCATCGATGCGGTAGATCCGTCCCTGGGTCGTGCCCACGTAGATGACCCCGGTTGTGCCCGCCGTCGACAGGGACGAGGCGCCGGGAATCGGGTAGGTCTGGACCGGGGCTCGGCTTTCGAGGTCGTAGACCCTGACCTCGGCGCCCGTCGCGACGAAGATTCGATCGCCAAACCGAGCGTCCGTATTCGACCGAGGGTCGTTCGGATTGGACGCATCCGCAAGCGGCGACACCGGCAGGCGGGGCTGGACAAGGACGTCCTTGACCGGAACGTTCAACTGACCGGTCGAGATGACCTTGTCGTCGGAGAAGAGCGCGATCCCGCCCGCTATGGCGTACTTGGCGACGGGGGGGTGGGTCCACTCGTAGATGTCGTGAGGGATGTTGTAGCGCCAGTCCTGCAGGAACTCCGTCGCGGTCCGGGCGTGGTACACCTCGTCGAAGTGCATCTGCGTCGGCTCGTCCAGGCGGTAGACGCGCAACGAGAGAACGGCCACCGCGAGCGCCACCACCACCCACAGGTCCAGCTTGTCCAGCCGACCGCGAGGCTCGACGTCCAGCGCGGCCGACCTGTCGGGAAGGTTCGAGGGTCGATACAGGCGCCGCCAGACGGACATGACCCAGGCAGGCACCAGCGACGGCCGGCCGTCGTCGTCGAGGTGGTCTTCCTCCGCCCAGTCGTCCGCCTCAGCCTCGCCCTCGAAGTCGCAGGCACCGCCAGGCGCGTGACTCGGGCCGCCGGGCGCGGCCACGTCAACGGCCGTCATAGCGGTCGCCGCAGCCACGCCACCGGCAGGAGCCACGCCACCGGCAGGAGCCACGCCACCTGCAGGAGCTATGCCCAGGTCCTCTGGGGCCTCGCCGGCGCCGGAAGCCTCGCGCGCCAGCCGGGCGACGCAAACGCCGCGGAGCTGCAGAAGCGCCCAGAGCATGGCAAGGCCCGTGACAACGGCCGACAGCGCGATCGGCCAGATGATCCCGTCGAACCAAGTCGCGGTCGTGAGCCCGGTCCCCCAGTCGATCAGCGTTCCCGCCAGCGCCCCGTCGTCGACGGGGATGCCTTTGTACTGGACCAGGACCGCCAGCAAGTTGGCGGAGTTCACGACGGCAAGGAGGATGTAGGCGACACTCCAGCGCCATGAGAGGGTCAGCAGAATCAGGCCGAGGCCAAAGAAGGGGAACAGGTAACGCTCGTGGGCGCGGGTGGGGACGACGAAGAAGGCGATCGACAGGATCGTCAGGCCCACCAGCAGCGACAGCTTGTCGTCGCGCCAGGCCGCCCAGGCGGCGACCCCGGCCAGGATGGCGCCGAGGAGGACGTCGCCGACCACGAGGGCGGGTAGCGGCTGGATGAGCTGGCCGCAGATGACGAAGGCGATCGATGCGGCGGCCACGGCGCAGACGCCCGCCAGGCCCCGCAGTTCGGAGGCCCGATCACGAGACCCCGGCGGCAGCGCCGCTTCCCCGGAGTCATCCGGAGCCAGGCTCGAGTCGCCTTCCGCCATCTCGACGCCCGCGGCGCGCGACCGGCTCCAGGCCACGGCCGCTCCGATCGCGAGCAGGATGACCAGTCCGAGAGCCGCGGTCACGACCGTGGCCGAGAACGGGCCGATGACGAAGCCCGGGTCGGTGACGCCGCTCTTGGGGTCGGTGAACGGCGCGTCGCGGATCCAGCTCAGGCTTCGGTCCATGGCCTCGCCCCGACCGGTCGTGACCAGCGCCCACGGGTTGTAGGCGTTGAGCGTGAGGTACGGGTATTCGCCGAAGGTGTTGAGCAGGTGGCTGGCGATCGAGTCGAACACCATCCCGGCGAAAGTCACGGCCGTTCCCGCGGCCAGCAGAGTCGGAACCCACATCCGCCGCGCCGCCCCCACAGGCGGCAGATACCGTCGCGCCAGGGAGAAGACGCAGATCGCAGCCAACAGCCCCGCCGCGACCGTGAGGAGGCCTGGGGCCGAGGCGAGGCGATGGGTCAGGCCCGGGAAGTCGAGCCCGGTGAAGGGCAGGCAGACGAGCGCCCCGGTGGCCAGTCCCGCGCCGATCGAGGTCAGGATTCGCCCCGGATCGGGGTCGCCGGTCCGCGGTGCCAGCGAGCGGCGCAAGACCACGAACCCGACGACGAAGCCCAGAATGCCGAGCTGCATCTTGGTCAGGACCGCCACGACGGCGAGTGCCGAAGCGGTCTCGCGCCGGTCTCTGAGCAGCTCTCTCAGGCCGAGCAACAGGAAGATGGAGCCGACCGAATCGGCCTGACCCCAGATGGCGCTGTTGAACCAGGTGATCGGGTTGACGATGACGATCGCGGCCGCGATCACGGCACGGCGGGGGGAGGCCCCGAACTCCTGGGCCATCAGCCATACGATTCCCGCCAGGGCGAGGTCCGCCAGAATCGGCAGGATCTTGACACCCTCGCCGATGCTCCCTCCGGTCAGCAGGCTGACCAGACTCAGGAGGAGCAGGTAGACCGGTGGGTAATCGATGAAGCTCTGGCGGTCGTAGAAGCCGATGGGGCCGTGCTGGGCGATGTCGTTGCCCCAGGCCTGGAATGCGTCCAGGTCATTGGGGAAGCCCGACCCCGGAAAGAGCACGTATGCGATGATGAGGCGGAGGGCAAGACCAAGGGCCAGGAGTACGACGATTGCGGGAATTGCTGTGACGGCACTCGTGGTCGGCGCCGCGCCCCCTCGCGGGCTGTCCCCTCGCAAGCTCATGCCTGCCAACCTGTCCGGCCTCCTGAGCGAGCGCTGAAGTGGTGCGGAGTATAACCCAGGTCGGTCCCACGGACGGGTCGCCGAACCTGAAGTCACAGGCCCCGGAGACTATGACGGCCGAGGCCGCGGATTGGGGTCGGATCTGGTTGGGGGTCGGCCTGGTGCTCGTCTGCCTGGCCGTCTACATCATCAGCCAGCCGAACCGCACGAACCCATATCTGCATTTCGTATTGCAGGCCCAGTCATGGCTGGACGGCCAGACCTCGATTCCTATGCCCGGCTACCAGGACGTGATGCCGATCCTGGATCCGGCCGGCGAGAGCACCGGACGGGGCATCATTCCGTTCCCGCCGTTGCCTGCCTGGGTCCTCTTGCCGTTCGTGGCCATCTGGCACTTCGCCACCAACGAACAGCTGCTGGCGGCCATCTTCGCCGCGATCGACGTAGGAATCGCCTACTGGATGCTTGGCTATCTGCCCGTGAAACTCCCGCTGCGGGGGCTGATGTCGTTGTTCCTGGGCTTCGGATCCGTCCTCTGGTATGCCGCCGCGATCGGGACGACCTGGTTCTGGGCCCACGTCGTGGCCGTCGGCTGTTTGCTCCTGGCCGTTGGGCTGGCCCTTTCGGTGGACGGCGATGCGACGGAGCCCCGGCCGCTGGCCAGCGCCATCCCCGCGGTGCGGCATCCTGGATGGCCGGGCGGCCGGTCGTCGGCGGCTCTGATAGGCGCCGTCGGGATGTGCGGCGCGCTTCTCTTCCTCCTTGCGGGCGTGGGCACGCCGGTCGCGTGGCTGGCCGCCCTGGGAGTGGCAGCCGGTGCCATCCTGGCGGCGCTGGCCGCCGTCGTGGCCGGCCGGGCCGGTGTCCTGGCGCCGTTCGCCGTCCTGGTGGTGGTCGTCGCCGGATTGCCGGCTCTCCTGATTGCCGGTCAGCCGTCCACCATCCTCATCGAGGCAGCCGGTGCGGTCCTGGCGGTGGCGGCCGTCTCGCTGTGGTGGCTGTCGCGGCGCGAGGGCGGGAGAGTGGGTCGGGCTCTCGGATCCTGCCGGGCCGCCCTCTCCTCTCCCGAGTCGGTCCAGGTGGCGGCGGGCATCTTCTTCGGCCTGGCCGTCACGGCGCGCCTCACGATCCTGTTCGGTTTCCCGTTCCTGATCCTGGTTGGAGGCGGCGGGACGTGGCTGCGGCGCGGCATCCTGGCCGGGACGGGAGCCGCGGTGCCGATCCTCGCCCTGCTGGTTGTCACCTACGCCACGAGCGGCCGCCTCTTCAATCCCGCGTACGACTATCTCTATCACAACGAACTGCAGCTGTACGGGGCGGTCCTCAACTACAACCCGCAGTGGTCGATCACCGACATCCGCTACATCCCACAGAACCTGATGATCATGCTGTTCGAGGCGCCCCGGATAATGCCCGACACGACCGGCATCTACCCCGGCCAGGGCAGCGCGGCCTGCATGGTCGGCACGACCCGCGGCCTCTTCGATACCGGCTGCCCGCTCGCGCTGCCGAACGCGATCGGCATGAGCATCATCCTGACGAGCCCGGCCTACCTGCTGGCGCCGCTCTCCTGGCTGCCGGCAAGGCTGCGGAGTCTCGATCGCGCGACCGTAGGGGCCACGATCGCCGTGCTCGGGATCGCCGTCGTGAACCTGATGCATTTCAGCCAGGGCTGGGTCCAGTTCGGTTACCGTTTCAGCAACGACTTCGTCCCATTCGCCCTGATCCTCGTGGCCCTGGCCGCGAGCCGGATCGGCCGCCTCTGGCCCCTGCTCCTGCTCGTGGTCGCATCCGTGGTCGTGAACTTCTGGGGAACGACGTGGGGGGTGGCCCTTGGATGGTGATTCCTCCGGCGCCCGAGACGACCTTGCAGAGTCCAGCGCGACGAGCTCCACGGCAGCCGCACCGGCCGGCGTTCCGGCCCGGTCGCGACGGGATCGCGTCGGCACTCTCCTCTTCCGTCTGACGGACCCCCGCCTCGTGCTCGCCGTCGTGGCGCCGCTGGCCGCGGCCGTGGTGACGCTCTATCTGGTCATCCCGACGCTCATGCCGGGCGTCTCGAGCTGGGATACGGCCGAGTTCCAGACAGTCGGCCCACTTCTGGGCACCGCCCATCCGACCGGCTACCCAAGCTACGTGATCCTCGGCTGGGTCGCGTCGATCGTCCTCCAGCCCTTCGGCGATCCGGCCTACCGAATGAACTTGCTGCAGGCGATCACTGCCGCGGTGGCCGTCGCCGGGACCGTCGGCATCGTCCAGCTGCTCACGGGCAGGCGCTTTGTTGCGTTGGCCACGGGCTTGATTCTCGGCTGCAGCCAGCTGTTCTGGCGGCTGGCCACCCATGCCGACCCGCACATGCTCCACCTGGCCCTGGTCGCAGTCCTGTTCCTGCTGCTCCTGACCTGGGCAGGGCGGCGGCGCAGCGAAGACCCGGAGATCGTCCGGCACGCCGACCGGTGGCTCGTGGCGGCGGCACTGATATACGGCGTTGCCGTGGCCAATCACTCGCTGGCGTTGCTCCTGCCGCCGGCCATTGGCCTCTTCGTGCTGGCGGCCGACTGGCGCGTCGTTCTGCGCTGGCGGACCGTCCTGACCTGCGTCGGCGTGCTGCTCGCGACGGTGACCGTGTTCTTCCTGGAGCTGCCGATTCGGGCCGCCATGCACGCCCCGCTCGTGTACGGCCATCCCGACACCTGGGGAGGATTCACCTACGTCGTCCTGGCTGAGCAGTTCCGCGGCAGCCTGGTCGATCCGTTGGGCAATCTGGGCACGAAGGCCGGCACCGTCGTACACCTCATCTCCGGCTGGCTTGGGCCGGTCGGCGTGCTGGCGGCGATCGGCTTCGGCACGAGCCTCATCCGGCGACCTCGCTACGTCATCCTGAGCGGTCTCTCGGCGCTGGTTACCTCCTTCTTCGCGGTTTCGTACGTCAACGCCGACATCGAGCGCTACTACCTCGTGCCGCTGTTCGTGGCCTACACGTGGATCGGATTGGCGGCAGCCGATCTGGTCAGCCTCGCTACGTGGGTTGGGGCGAGAGTCTGGCTCGCGCTCGCCCGGCCGCAAGCCGCCGAACCGTCCTCGGCCGGCTCTGCCCGGAGCGCGCCCTGGACCGGAACGGCCGCGGTGGTTGTCGAGGCAGTCGTGGCCGCGGCCCTGCTGGTGGGCCCACTGAGCGTCATGTCGGCGCGGCAGAAACCCGCGGATGCCCTCCACCCGAACGGCGTCAGCGAGGCGACTTCGACCGGCTACGCCAAATGGGTCCACGCGATTCTGGCCTCGGCCGATCGGGGCGGCCTGCCTGCCAACGCCGTAATCGTGAGCTGGTGGAGCGACTCGACTACGCTCTGGTACGGCCAGAGGGTCGAAGGTCTCCGCCCGGATGTCTACGTCGTCGACGATCGGACGCGCCTGGACGACAACCTGGGCGAGGTCTGGGATGTCATCAACCGCTACCTGGGGAATCGACCCGTCTTCCTCGACCGGCTCTCCTTCAACGCCGACGGCATGGCCGCGCTGAGTCGGATCTACGACATGAAGGACTACATGAGCGCGCCCGACGGGCGAATGATCAAACAGGTCATCAGCAAGAAGGGGGCCTAGTGAACGCCAGCGGGAGAGGGCAAGCGAAGGCGGCGGGTACCGCAGGCACGCCGGCGAAGGTCGCCGAATTGTCGTTCTTCTTCCCGGCCCACAACGAGGAGGCCAACCTCGAGGCCCTGGTGGAGGAGGCCCTCGGCGCACTGCCCGCCCTGGCCGAGCGCTTCGAGATCATCGCCGTGGACGACGGTTCACGCGACCGCACGCCGGCCATTGCCGATGACCTGGCGAAGCGCCATCCGGACGTCTTTCGCGTGGTGCACCACCCCACCAACCTGGGTTACGGGGCGGCGTTGCGCTCCGGGTTCCGAGCGGCCCGTTTCGGCCTGATCGCCTTCACCGACGGCGACCGCCAGTTCAAAGTGGCGGATGTCGGCCGCCTGACCGAAAGGCTGGCCGCGCCCGATTCACCCGACGTCGTAGTGGGCTATCGCCTCAAGCGCGCTGACCCGGCCATAAGACGCTGGTACGCGCGCATATACCGCTTGTCCAACCGGATCTTCTTCGGTGTCCGCGTCCAGGACATCGACTGTGCCTGCAAGCTCTTCCGGCGGGAGGCCCTCGCGCCGATCCGCGTCGCGTCCGGCGGGGCCTTCTTCACCGCCGAGCTCCTGGTCAAGCTCCGCTTCGAGGGCCGCAGGCTGGCCGAGGTCGGAGTTCCGCACTACCCGCGCACCGCAGGCTCGCCCACCGGGGCCAAGCCGAGTGTCGTCTTCCGGGCCATGCGAGACTTCTGGTTGCTGCGACTGCGCCTGTGGTTCACGCGGAGCGGGGCGATGGGGCGAGGCGAGCCGATCCTCGGATGATCCGAGCTGCCGGGCCGAAAGCGATCTGCGGCGCTACTCGCGCGGAGGCTCCGGGGAGCCGGGACCCTCGCGGTGGCCCTCTTCGAGGTCCACGTCGAGGGAGTTGACGAACTCGCGGAAGACCTCGAGCTTCTCGTCCATCTGAGTCTCGGGCTGAACCCCGGCCCGGTCCAGAACGTCCGTCGAGGCGAAGATGCGGACGCCTGTCCGCACCGCCAGCGCCAGCGCGTCCGATGGCCGGGCGTCGATGGCAAAGACGCGCCCGTTCAGTTCCAGCTCCAGCGTGGCGTGGAACGTTTCCTCGGCCAGGCTCGAAACGATGACCCGCTTGACCTTCACGCCCAGTTCGGAGAGGGCGCCGGCGAACAGATCGTGCGTGAGTGGCCGCTCCGGCGTCACGCCCTGGAGCCGCGTGGCGATCGCATTCGCCTCCCACGGGCCGACCCAGATCGGCAGGTAGCGCTCCCGCTCGGTCTCCTTGAGCAGGACCACGTGCTGGCTCGAGAGCATGTGGACTCGAACGCTCTCGACCACGACCTCGGCGAGCGACTCTGCCATTGGCCGATTATCGCCCCGAACGTGAGGAATTGCTCACCGGTCGGCGCCGAGTGCGGTCAGGGCTTGGTGCTCGGGCTGGCCGATGGTGCGCGCGAGCCTGAGGAGGTGGGGCTCAGACTCGATGACGCCTGACTCGTCGGTGTCCCCGACGGGTTGAGAGAGGCGCTCAGCAGGTTGCCACTCTCGATCCAGTAGAGAGTGGGATTCGTGCCGCCGGCCCCCGTGGTCACGAACAGGCCCTTCAGGGCCGACAGCCACGGCATCGTGGGCGGAACCATGTACTGAGCTACGAACGAGCCGTCGCTCTTCCTGAAGGCGACGACCCTCCTGTTCATGCTGTCGTAGGCGTAGAACGTGCCCTGGTCATCGTTGGGGTTGTCGGCGGTGAGGCGCGTGTAGATGGGGGCATTAGGTCGCAAGAGGATGTCGCCCTTCGGCTCGCCATCTCGGACGCCCGGCGGGTCCGGCTTCCAGTTGGTCACCTTCTGGCCCAGCTCCCACTGGGTGATCTGGCCCTTGTCGACGAGGTAGATCTTGCCGTCGACGTACATGTCGTCCACGGTCGAGACGTCCTGGGGCACGCTCAGGTAGTTAGCCCGGCCCTCCCTCGGGTAACTGCTGCCGTCCTGGGCCGGCGGGTATTTCAAGATCTGACCGGCGCTGGGAACGACGACGTAAATGTTGTACTGGCCCAGTTGGGGGTTGATGATGAAGGTGCCCAGGGCCCGGGCGCCCAGGCCCCAGTTGGCGTTGTCCGGGATGTTGAGCTTGATCGGCGTGCCGCGGCCGGTCTTGTCCCCGGCCGCGGGTCGCCAGCGCCAGACCGAGTTGAATTCATCCAGGATCAGGACGTCCGGACCCCCCGTCGCGAGCACGCGAGGGTTGCCCACGATGCCCGCGTTCCCTTCGTCCTGGCCGGAGTACATCTCGCGGATCTTGGTCCCCGTCTGCAGGTTGACCCAGTACACGGCCGCAACACTGGGAGTCGCGTCGATCACGTAGGCAGCGCCGTCCGGGCCCAGCTCGAGCCCTTCCAGATCGTCCGTGGAGAACGAGGCAACCACGGTGGGCTCGAGCATGGTGACGTGGAAGTAGCGATTCAGGCCCGCCACGACCTGGGCCTGCAGGTCGGCCAGCTGAGAGGGCGTGTACTTGTCCGCGGCGATCTGGAGCTGCGTGTAGGCGTCCTTGAGAAGGCCGCCGGCCTTCTGCGGATCGCTGGTCATGAGATCGCGGCCGTTTCCGTACACCTGGTCCAGGTCCGACTGGGCCTGCCCGTACGCCCGCTGAGCTCGCTGAACGACGTCGATGTTGTCCGTCTTGCTGGCGCCCGCGAAGAACCACATGCTCGTGCCTACGATCGCGATCACGGTCAGAAGGCCGCTGATCGCGAGGGCGGCTCTTTGCTGCCGCTCGCGGCGCACGGTCATGGGCGTCACCCGACCGCGCGACATCGCCCTCTGCGGCATCCGGTCGAAGAGGCTGTATGCGCCTCGGCGCAACCAGCTGTCGGCGGTGACCTGAACGTGGCGGGCCGAGCTCTGGACAGCGGCCACGCCGCCGCCGACCGTATCGGCCAGCGGGATCGGCGAGCGCTCCGGCGCTCCTGCCAGCGAGTCGCCCGGCCAGACCGGCTTCAGAGGCTGGGCCCGGTGAGTCGAGGCCACCTCGGCGGCCTCGGCGACGATGAGGCCGTCTCCGCCCGTGCTGCCGAGACTGCCCGAGCCGAACTGGCGATGGATCTGGTCTACGGCAGCCTGCGGATGGAGCTGGCCCACGGTGTCCTGGATCGGCCCGAGTCCGATTCGGCTGGTCACGTTCGGGGAGATGAGGATGAGGCAGTCCCCCATCGTGATCTCGCCGTGCCAGACCTCGGGTCCGTCGATGCCTTCCACTGGAAGGCCGCTTTCCGGGCTGACGTCGGGGAGCGTCAGCAGCCTGGCCTGCCGGATGAGATAGGCCTCGGCGGGACCGAGAGTCGCCACGTAGAGCTCGTTGCCTCGGACGACGGCCACTGCCAGCCCGATCGGGGGCGACTCGCCGACTACGGGGGTCGGGCGTTCGGGCGAGTGCAGGAGGACGTTGTTGGCGTTTCGGACGGCCTTTCGCAGGCACACGGAGATGCCGGCCGAGAGGTCGTAGTAGTAGTCGTCCCGAATTCGCTCCGCGATGATCCGGGTCGCCTCGCGGAGCTTCCGCCCGCCTGCCCCCGTGACGAGCAGGAAGAGACTTCCCTTGGTGCGAGACGTGGAGCCGATGTTCGGCTCGACCACGATGACCGAATCGGCCGAGTCGGGTAGTCGTTGTGGCTCGGCGACAACGCCGAGGTTCATTTGGAGGCGGACTGCCATTTGCTGCTGCTAGCGGCGGGTCTGGTGGCGTCCGCCGGTACCCAGCCTCATCCCAGGCGGCTGAACCGGCGTTCGCAGGTGGGGATTATACGTGCCGTGTCGTCAGGTGGAGCTGTCGGATGGGGGTCCTGACGACCGCACGGAGAGCGGCGAGCAATTCCGGCGACCGGAGACGGATCTCCTGAGCCACGATCGGCATGTCGATCTCGATGGTCGCGACGCCCTGGCCCAGGCCGATCAGCCGGCATGCCCCCACCGCCGCCGGTACTCGATCGGCCACGATCCGATCCCAGGCCGCGGCCGCGTTCGCCTGGTCCAGCTGGTCTTCCAGGCCGTACTCGCGGGCAGCCCGGGGTAGCAGATCGCCGAGGCGCTCCATGTCGTGAGGCGCGCCGTGCCCATGGTCTGCGTCTGGGCCCCCGCCGTCTCGATGGTCCGCCGCGGCGTCCTCCCCGTGGGCTCCTTGCTTGCCAGGCAGGGGACCCCGACCGCGGCGGCCCGGCTCGTTCGGCCCGTCGTGTCCTCCGCTCACGCTTCTCCTTCCACAACCTGCGCTCCGGCTTCCCCGGGCGCAACTCGCCACGGCCGAGCCCGGCGGCGCAGGTCCGGGTCGATGTCGTCCGGATCCGTGGTCGTGATCAGGGCCTGGGGCAGCGCTGTGATCCGGCGGACCAGGTGACCGCGCCGCTCCGGATCGAGCTCGCTGAACACGTCGTCCAGCAGCAGCAGCGGCGGCCGGCCGTCGAGGGCCGTGAGCAGATCGAGCTCGGCCAGCTTGAGGGCAAGGATCGCGGTCCGCTGCTGGCCGCGCGAGGCGAACGTCGCGAGGTCGCGCCCGGCCAGGCTGAAGACGAGGTCGTCGCGGTGCGGCCCGATGAGAGTGCTGCCGTTCCAGGCCTCCTTCTCGGCCGTCTCGGTGAGTCTCCTGGCCAGCGCGTCGCGCGGCCCCTCTCCGGGGAGCGACGGGGCGTTGGTGGAGTAGCTGACCATCAGTCGCTCCTCGGCCGGCGCGATCTCGCGGTGAGCCGCTGCCAGCGGCTCTGCCAGCAGCTCCAGGAGGCGCAGCCGCGCTGCCACGATCGCCGCGCCGGCCCCCAGCAACGGCTCGTCCCAGAGGCGCAGCTGGTCTCGATCCGCCTCGCCCTCCCGGATCGCCCGCAGGAGGCTGTTCCGTTGCTGCAGGGCTCGAGCATAGGTGGCGAGGTTGGAGGTGTAGCTCGGATCGTGGGGCGCCGCCAGCCCGTCCAGGGCCGCTCGACGGAGGGTCGGCGGCCCGATGACGAGCAGCATCTCCTCTGGGGCGAAAAGCACGGTCCGAAGATGCTCCGCCAGAGCAGCCGGGCGGCGGGGAACGCCGTTGACCTGGATCCTCTTCCGGCCGCCCCCGGCCTGGAGCGCGAATTCCAGCGCCACTCCGCGGAGAGCCGTATCGGAGTCCGTCGCCACCACTCCCTCGACTCGGAGATAGTCGGCACCCCAGCGAATCAACTCGGAGTCAGCGGTCGTTCTGTGCGAGTGGCCCAGCCCGAGAAGAACGATCGCCTCCAGCAGGGTCGTCTTTCCGGCGGCATTCGGGCCCCACACCAGCTGGGGGCCGGGGCCGAACTCCAGATCCAGCGCGGCGTAGCCCCGCAGGTTCCGGACGGTCAGCGAACGAAGGAGCGTCGGCGGTCTGTTGCGAGCCGCGACAGGACGGGCGTCGGGGATCTGCTGCTCCTACGAGGTCGTCTTGACCGGCATTACGACGTGCACGTACTGCCCGTCGCCGACCGGCCGGAAGACGCCCGGCGAAAGGGGCCCGTTCAGCTCCACGGAGAACTGCTCGGCATCCACGTTCGTGAGGACGTCGAGGAGATAGCGGGCGTTGAAAGCGATCGTGGTGCCATCGCCCTCTACCGTGGCCTCGACCTCGCTGCGGTTGTCACCGACGTCCGCGGCCGCGCTCACCGTCAGGCCGATCTCGGCGTCCTTGCCGACCTGGAGCTTCACGATGTTCGCCGACGAGCTGGCGATCAGGCTGGCCAGACGAACGGCCTGGAGAAGCTGTTCGCGGTCGACCGTGGCCTTGGTGCTGTAGCCCTTCGGCAGAACCTGCTGGTAGTTGGGGAACTGGCCGTCTATCAGTCGGCTGACAACGTCGATCCCTTCCAGGTGGAACAGGATCTGGTTCCGGCTCGGCGAGAGGACGATGTCGACCGGCTCGTCCGTATCGGAAAGGACGCGCGACAACTCGTGCAGCGACCGGGCGGGAACAACCACGCTCGTCTCCTCCACCGGATCGAGGACCGTGATCGTCTTCACGGCAATCCGATAGTTGTCTGCCGCTGCCAGTGTGAGCCTGTCTCCCTCGAAACGAGCCAGCACGCCGGTCAGGATGGGTCGAGCCTCATCGGTCGCTGCCGCGAAGGTGACCTCACCCAGAGCCACTCGCATGATGTTCTGGGGCACCCGGGTAGTTGGTCGCTCGCCGGCCGTCGGGATCGCGGGGAACTCCTCGGCATCGATCCCCTTGACTCGGGTCTCGAAACGGCCGGCCTGGATGCGAAGCATCTCCTGGGACTGGAGCTCGAGGTCGACTCGCTCGTTGGCCGGCAAACCGGTGACTATGTCCGCCAGGAGGCGGGCTGGAACGGTGATCGAGCCGCTGGTATCAATCTTGCCCGCCACCCAGTACGTTATCCCGATCTCGAGGTTGGTGGCGGTGAGCTTCAGGCCGCCGTCTTCGGTGCGAAGAAGAACGTTGTTGAGCACGGGTAGAGTGCTTCGCGTCGAGACGGCGCGGCTGACGACCTGGAGACCGCGGGCCAGGTTCTCCTGCATGACCGAGAGTTTCACTTCGGCTTCACTCCCCTGAGTCGGGTCCGACGGGCGGAAAGGTTAGGGTGGTCACTGGGTTGGCGGGCGCTGATCTCTTTACTCCAGGTGGATTGTCTATCTATCTTCTCATCTCGTCATCACCGTAATCATGGTGTGGAGAGTGTGCGCTTGCCGCATGGTCGCGCTTGGCGGAGTGGTGGAGTAGTCCCCGACCGAGGTGGACCGTAGTCCTCCTTTCGGAGGATGGCACGGTTGATGAATCCATGTGAGGCCCTGGCTGCCTGGTCACGGAGCTGGAGTCTGCCCAACTGGGATGCAAAGGACAGGTCCGAGCGCATGAACTTCTCCACACGGGGGATGGGTTATCCACGGTAATAGGCGGGTTATCCACCCGAAAGCGCCCGCGGATCTACCCAGTCACCGTCCTGCCGAGGCGCCAGCCAAGACGACCGAGTCCCTGCTCCTCCCCTCGCGTATGCATCGGCCAGCTCGTGTTGAGGCCTGGGCCGCTCGAACGGCGACTACTCTGAGTAGATCAGTTCGCGGACCGCCGCCAGCTCTCGCCGCAGCTCGTCGTTGATCCCCATCTCGCGATTGATCTTGTCGCAGGCGTGCAGGACCGTGGAGTGGTCCCGGCCACCCAGCTCGGCGCCGATCCGGAGCAACGAGACATCCGTCTCCTCGCGCATCAGGAACATCGCGATCTGGCGCGGCACCACGATCGCCTTGTCACGCTTCTGGCCCTTGAGGGCGTCGATCTGGACGCCGTAGTAGTCGGCCACGGCACGGGTGATGCGTTCGGGCGTGACCTGACGCTTCTTCGGGTTGTACAGGACGTTCGAAAGCACGGCCTGAGCCAGCTCGATCGTGATCGGCACGGCGCCCATGCTGGCGTAGGCCACGATTCGATTGAGGGCGCCCTCGAGCTCCCGGATGTTGCTGACGACCTTGCGGGCGATGAATTCGAGCACGTCGGAGCTGACCGGGACGGCCTGCTCCTCAGCCTTGGCGCGGAGGATCGCGATGCGCGTCTCCAGGTCCGGCGCCGTCAGGTCCGCGATGAGGCCCCACTCGAACCGGCTGCGGAGCCGCTCTTCCAGCGTCAGGATCGCCTTCGGCGGCCGATCCGACGACAGCACGATCTGCTTGCCGTCCTCGTGAATGGCATTGAACGTGTGGAAGAATTCCTCCTGGGTCCGCTCCTTGTCGGCGATGAATTGGATGTCGTCGATCAGGAGCAGGTCGATCCGGCGGTATCGAGCCCGGAACTCGTCGATCTTGCCCTGCTGGATGCTGGTGATGAACTCGTTGGTGAACTTCTCGCTCGTGGCATAGACGACGCGCTTGCGGGGGAAGCGGGCGATGACCGCGTTACCCACGGCATGCATCAGGTGCGTCTTGCCAAGGCCCACGCCCCCGTACAGGAAGAGCGGGTTGTAGGCATGGCCGGGCCGCTCCGCCACTGACAGGCTGGCGGCATGGGCCAGGCGATTGGCCGAGCCGACGATGAAGTTGGCGAAGGTGTATCTCTGGTTCAGGTTGGTCGAGGCGCCGTCGGGCGCGCCGACTCGCGTCGATTCCACCCGCACGGCCTGGGAAGCAGGTTGGGCCCCCGGGGGCGGGGGGCCGCTGCCGCCTGCTTCCCCGGCGGGTCGGACGATGAACTCGACCTGGACGCTGTAGCCGACGATGCGAGCCAGCGTCTGGGATATCAGCGACCGGTAGCGGGTCTCGAGCCAATCCTTCGCGAAACCGTTGGGCACCGCGATCTTGAACTTGTTGTCGTCGACATCGACCAGCAGCGTGTCGCGCAGCCACGTTTCGAAGTTGGCCGGAGACAGGGAGACCTGAAGTTCTCCCAGTGCCGCGCGCCAGACTTGTTTTGCGTCCATCGAGGCAGGCTCAGTCCTGTTCGAAACCGAAATGGATAGCCAGATTCGTGACGGACACCTGGTCCACTATTGCCCTCCCGGCGCCGTGAGCCTCCGACCGTTCAGGCTCTCCTCCGGAGCAGTCTGGCGGTCCTCACGGTCCCTCTGGGCCGACGCCCTGGGTTGTCTGGCGCCTCGGGCCGACGAAGAATAGCACCGGCCCGGTGACGCGGGCAAGGCTCCGGAAGGTAGCGAATCGCATACTCCCAGGGAGTATCCTTCAGAAGACCGCTCAGGCGTTCTTATCGGCGTGACCCGGGCCGGCCACGTTTGACACCCCGAGTGGGGCGTCCCATAATCCGCCGGCAGACGCGCTGAAGCGCTTTCGGGCGCCAGGCGCGTTCGCGTGCCTTTCGGGGTATCCTGAACCCCGAGGCCGAATGGAGAGAAACGCACTATCCGATGAAGCAGACTTTTCAGCCCAAGAAGCGCCATCGTGCCAAGGAACACGGCTTCCGCGCCCGGATGAAGACCACCGGAGGACGCCGAGTGCTGGCCGCCCGCCGCGCTCACGGACGCAAGAAGCTGACGGTCTGACTGCGGACCGCGGCCACAACTCGCCGCGGCTGGTGATGCTCTCCAGGCCGGAGGACTTTTCCGCGTTGCAGGCTGGGGGTACCGTCAGGTCCCATTCCCTGCTCGTGGTTCGGGTCCTACGGACCGACCTCGAGGTGACGCGCTTTGGGCTTTCGACCGGACGCAAGCTCGGCGGAGCGGTTGTTCGGAACCGAGTGCGAAGGCGGCTCCGCGCGTCGCTAACGGTGATGGCGCCCTCGTTCCAGCCCGGCTGGGACGTCCTGATCATCGCCCGGCCGCCTGTCGTAGCGGCGGACTACCGTACGCTGGCGGGCGCACTACAGAGCCTTCTCCGCCGGGGAGGCGTTCTCGGAGGGCGGACCGTCACGTGAAAGCGGTCGGCATCGGGCTCATAAGGCTCTACCGCCGTCTGTTCGCCTGGCGACCGTCGGTCTGTCGCTACGAGCCGACCTGCTCGGTTTACACGGAGCAGGCGATACGGAAATACGGTCTGTTTCGAGGGAGCTGGATGGGAATGCGTCGGATCGCTCGCTGCCACCCGTGGAGTCGCGGTGGCTACGACCCCGTTCGTTAGCATGAACTCCCTCGGGGGAACGCCCTCGCCTCGCATCGGGCCCCGCGCTCGCTGGGCTGCGATCGGCCTTTTGCTCGCCCTCCTGGCCCTGGCCGTTGTGGCGTGCGGGACTGCCCGGGCGGCCGACCCAACCGCCGGCGCGCAGGTCACGGCCGCGGCTTCTGCGCCGGCCGGCGCGGCGGCGTCTCCGGGTTCGTCAGCCTTGCCCAGCCCAACGGCCCCGCCCCAGCCACTCCGACCGGCTCAGGCCGGGGCGGACCCACTGAGTCTTATGGCCTTTGCGTTCACACCGATCTTCCAGGCGCTGTTCATCCTCCTGGCCGAGCTCTACGCGCTTACCGGCAACATCGTCATCGCCATCGTCCTGATGACGCTGCTGATTCGACTGCTGACCCTCCGTCTGTCCGCCCGCCAGATCGTCTCGCAGAAGCGGATGCAGATGCTGGCGCCCGAGCTCAAGGACCTCACGAAGGAGCTCCAGCACCGCTACAAGGGCGACAGGCAGGCCGTCTACGCGGCCACTCAGGCGTTCTACAAGGAGAGGGGCGTCAGCCCCACCGCGGGCTGTCTGCCGTCGCTGCTCCAGATGGGACTCCTGTTCCCGATGTACTGGGTCATTCGTGACGGCCTGACCAACTACGACCCCAGCGCCATGCTCAAGGTCTTCGGCGTGAATCTGGTCCCGTCGATCAACTGCCCGCATGCCGTAAACGGCGTCGTCGACACGGCCACGTCGTGCATCAACTCCGTGGTGGCCGGGATCAACGTCGGTCAGCCGCAGGTCCTCTTCAACCTGCCGATCCTCGGCTTCACCCTGGGTGTGAGCGCCATGGCCATCTCTTCGGCGTTCCTCCAGTTCGTCCAGAGCCGGATGCTCATGCCGCCCGCGGCTGAGAACGATCCTTCGGCGAGCAGCCAGCGCAGCATGATGGTCCTGTTCCCGTTCATTTCGATCCTGTACGGCGGCTTCCTGCCGGCTGGGCTGTTCGTCTACTGGATCACCACTTCGGCCTTCTCGATCGTTCAGCAATTCCTGATCGTCGGCTGGGGCTCGATGTTCCCTCTCTTCGGCTGGAACCCGGCCTTTGCCCGAGACAACACCCCACGGTTTCCGGTCACCATGCCCGAGCCAGTGAACGCAGGCAAGTCGCTGGCATCCACCCGGCACAAGCCGGAGGAGCGCTGGGCATCGGCGGCCTCAACGGTCCGACCCAACACCCACAGGCGAGCGGGTCGACGAGGGAGACGACGCTGACATGACTGCCTACCGCGACGCATACCGCGAGTTCACTGGCAAGACCGTCGAGGAAGCCCTGCGCGGGGCCCGAGAGGAATTCGGCGTTGGCCTCGACGAACTCGATTTCGAGATCCTGACCCCCGGCAGCCGGGGCGTGCTGGGCATGGGCGCCGAACCAGCCAGGATCCTGGCGGCTCCTCGCTCGCTTCTGGGCGGGGCCGCCCCCAAGCGTGAAGCGGCGGCCCAGGTTCCGCTCCCGGCCCCGAGTCACGACCGCGAGGAGCGGCCGCGCCACGACCGCGACTTCGGCCGCGACCGTGACCGCGGCCCTCGACCAGCCTGGCGCGACGACCGAGGCCCGGACCGGGGCCTCGATCGCGACCACGGGCCGCGTCCGAGCGGCGGCCGGCCCGAGGGCGCGCGCGTGGGCGGCGCGCCGCATCCCGCGGGCGTCCGTTCCGAGCGGGCGCCTGGCGGCGGCGGTTTCGATCGCGATCGTGACCGTGATCGCCGGCCCGGGGAAGGCGGCCGAGGCCCTCGACCAGGCGCCCCGCGTCCGGCTCCGCAGGTCGCCCTGACCGCCACGGAGCTGGCCGAGGTCGCAGCCGCCCGTGTTTCGCCGCACACCGAGCGCCCTGAGTCGGCGGAGGTCACGCCCGAGGCGATGGCCGCTGCCAAGGAGATCCTCGAGCATCTCATGTCTCAGCTCGATTTCGACGTCCGCGTCGAGATCAAGGCGGGTGAGACGAATCGGCTCAACGTGGTCGGCGAAGGCGACGAGAAGGAGTCCCTCGGCGCCCTGATCGGGCGCAAGGGCGAGCGCCTCTCCGCCCTGCAACACCTCGTCAATCTGCTGCTTTCCAAGCGCGTCGGGGAGTGGACGCGTATCCTCGTGGATGTCGAGGACTATCGCGGCCGCCGCGAGCGACAGCTGCGCGACCTGGCCAACCGGGCCGCCGAGCGAGTCGTGGAGACGGGCAAGATGCTTCAGCTGGAGCCGATGCCCGCCCTGGAGCGCCGCTGGATCCATCTCGCCCTGCGTGACCACGAGCGCGTCGCTACGCAGTCGATCGGCGAGGAACCGAACCGGCGGGTGGTGGTCCTGCCGCGAGACATCTGACCAAACGTTCGGCCGGCGTCGACCCGGTGCCGGTTCCCGGAGGGGCAGGTCGTCTCAGCCGCCACTCCGGGGTGACAAAGTGGCCCATTGTGCTCAACGATTCAAGGAGAATGGCGTAACGGGGCATCGCGGCCGCGCGTCTATCGCGCGGACGGGGCCAAAAGACCCGGCCTGCTTGCCCATGCCGTCCAACGTTCGAGCGACGACTCGTCGATCGGCGCGGCAGTAAGGAATGGATATGACAACGGATGAGCTCGACCCGTTCGAGCCCAAGGAACAGTCGAAGGGCGCGGTGCCTAAGGCGTCCGCACCGTCATCGGCTACGCCCGAGTCCATCGGGTACGAGTCGGCCTCGACGGTGAGCGCCTCCGCCCCGGCCGGACCCAAGCGCGGGCCCAGGGCCGCCAAACCGTTTGCCCGTGCCAGCTTCGAGACACAACTCGACCCCCGCGCCGTCGGCTTTGCCATTGCATTCGCCGTGGGCGCGCTGGCGTCCTTCTTCCTCGTCACGGCGGTGGCCCTGGGCGTGTCCGGCGCCTACCCGAACCGGGTCGTTCCGGGCGTCCGCGTCGGTTCGGTCGACGTCTCCGGCATGAGCCGCGACCAGGTGATCGCCAGGCTCCAGACCGTCTACGCCTATCTCGGCCAGGGCGAGGTCACGGTCACGACACCGATC
>JBGQBD010000017.1:0-31649 GCA_041494645.1 Candidatus Limnocylindria bacterium | reverse complement strand
CTCAGCGGAGCTGTATGACCCGAAGACCGGCAAGTTCAGCGCCACCGGCTCGATGGCCAGTGGTCGCGAAGCCCACACCGCCACTCTGCTCCCAGGCGGCCGCGTCCTCGTGGCCGGAGGCTCCACCGGCTCGACGGCTCTCGCCTCAGCTGAGCTGTATAACCCGGCGACCGGCAAGTTCAGTCCGGCCGGCTCGTTGGCTAGCGCTCGCGACCGCCACACCGCCACGCTGCTCCCAGACGGCCGCGTCCTGATCGCCGGAGGCTGGGACGGCGACACGGTCTTCGACTCGGCCGAGCTTTACCAGCCGTAGGATCCGCGTCCGCGCTACGGCTGCCCGCTGCGGCACTAACTCGGGCTGGGTAGAGACAAGGGAGAGGCCGGAGGTAGCGTCGGACGCGTGGGGCCGGGTCCGGGCCACCCGCCTGCGCGCAGGAGCCCTTCGGCGAGGTCGCGCGCTGCGGACGGGTCGTACGTCTCGGGCCGCCACGTATACATCAGCTCGGTGAGGAGGGCGAACTGGCCGTTCGAGCCCGTCCAGGCCGCGTCGTCGGCCTGGTTCGCCATGTAGGTCGAGATCAATGTGGGCAGGTCGGCGTCTCGGCCCGACAGCGGCAGCCTGTTGCCCATGAATCGGATCCCGTCGTTGTCCCAGAGGCCGATCTTGTGGCCGACGAACTCGGAGTACGCTCGAGCGCCGGCGGTCACGATCCGGTTAGAGAAGATTCCATCGCCCGTCCAGAAGACCATCACGTCGGCCGGCAGCTTCGACTTCATGATCGTCAGGTACGTCCGCGCGCCGGCGCTCAGCCTGTCCGGAACCCCCGTGTAGGCCCCCGTAGTGATCGCGACCTCGATCGCGGGGTCGAGCGATCGCAGGTAGGCATAGAAGTCGTTGAACGCCTCGGCCTGGCTCGCGGCCAGCGCGGCGGGATCGTTCGACCAGATGTCGTCGAAGTTGAGCGAGAAGCTGCGGATCCCGAGGTCGTACTGGCTCTTGAGCACGGCTTCGATGTCCGCCCTGGGCGTCGCGGTCAGGTAGTCGCGGTACCCGACGAGCGACATGAAGGTGACGTAGTGGCTGCGGCAGTAGGCGATGACGTCGGCCACTCCGGGCTCATTGGGCTGGATTCTCTTGTAGAGGAAGTTGAGCTTGTACTTCACGCCGAAGCGCACCCGATCGAGCGGGTCGGCGGTGAGGATGACGCCACGGCGCAGGAACGAGGGATTGTCCTCGACCGTGGCGAGCCGGATATGGGCCGTGCCGCTGTCGGCGACGATGAGCTGGGCCATCGAGAGCAGGCCGTAGTAGCCGCCGGCCTCGTCCTTCGCCCGAATCGTGACGTCGGCGCCGCCTTCGCTACGCGCCTTGATCGCCAGCCGGTAGCCCTGCGCCGGCAAGTCGGCCGCATCGAGCTTCAGGGTCAGCTGGGCTTGCGGCCTGCCTGCCGTCGGTGACGTCGCCATCGGGAGGCCCGCGTCATGGGCGACTTCGGTCACGAGGTCGCGCAGGTTACCGGTCGGACAGTCGACGCAGACGAGCTCGGCGACGCCCACTGTCTCGCCGTAGTCCACGGACTTGGGCGAGGGCACGATCTGCGGAGGCAGGGCGGGCGGGCATGTAGCGCCGGGCAGCGTGCTCGTACCGTCCGGACAGCCGGCCGCGGAGCTGCGCGTGTTCACGGGGGCCGGGGTTGGATACCTCGGGCCGCCGGCCGGCGTCGGTGTCGGCGTCGGGTGTGCCGTGACCGAGGCGGGGACCGGCGGCGAGGCCGTCGAACTGCTGCATCCTGACAGCGCCGCCACAAAGAAGAAGGCAAGGCCGACCGCTGCGGTTCGCAGTAGCGGCGAGCGAGAAACAACCAGGGCCGACGGAGCCCCGATCATCGCGTCCACGATCTCCGACCAAGCCTCGGCGGCGTTCCCCGCGCACGGGCGCTACTCGCCTGCGCTCCAGGTCATCGTACGCCGTCGACCGGCCACGTGCGACAGCTGTGTAGCGGCCGCTTAGACGTCGCAACCGCGCGGTGCCGGAACTCACGACTTTCTAGTTAAGGGAGAACCACATGATCCGGTCGTTGTGGTTGTCGGCAACGAGGAGACTTCCCGCCCCGGTGACGGCGATTCCATACGGTTGGTTCAGTTGCTTGCCAAGGCCATGCGGCCCGCCAAAGGCGAACAGGAATCGACCATCGGTGTCGAACGTTTGAATGCGGTTGGTCCAAGTATCGACCACGAAGATCCGCTGCGCTTGATCGAGCGCGATCCCGCGGGGCATTCCGAATTCGCCATCGCCTGCCCCACCCCGGCCAAATGAAAGAACGAAACGACCCTCGGGATCCAGCTTCTGGACTCTCCGATTCCCGCTGTCTGTCACGTAGATGAAGCCTTGCTGGTCAAAGGCCAGGTCGCTGGGGTTGTTGAAGTTTCCTGCGTCGGAACCGCGCGAGCCGAACTTGGCTTCCGGCGTTCCATCCTGACTGAGCTTCTGGATGCGATGGTTGTATGCATCTATGACCCAGAGCGACCCCGATCCGTCGACACGCACGCTACGACACCGTTGGAACTCACCATCTCCCTTCCCCTTCTTCCCGAACTTGCATACGAAGTGCCCTTCAGCGTCGAACTTGTGAACGCAGTCGAGCTTCGCGTCTGCTACATAGACGTTCCCCAGCGAATCGAGGGCAACGCCTGTTGGCGCACGCACTTTGCCGACCTTGCTGAAGAAACCGCCCTCGCCCCCGCCGATCTTCAGGAGGAACCCGCCTCGGGGATCGAGTTTCGTGACGCGACCAGCAGGACCCTGAGCCACGTAGATGTTCCCCGCCCCGTCTGTTGTCAATCCGCACGGTCTCAGGAGTGAAGCGGGCCCCACCACTGAGGCAAGCACGCCGCCGTATGTGGGTTGAGATGCTCCGAACATGGGGATGACTCCTCCCAGTTGGCCGATCGGAGTCGGCTACGGTGCCGCCCCGTGAAGATCGGCAGAACCGTGACCAGGTACAGGAGCTTGGTCCCCCACTGTAGCGAGAACGGCGATCGCGCGAAAGGGGGGCGGCCTCCCGCATGTCGGGCAATCGACCGGCCCGCTCTACTCAGGCCTGATGGGGCCGACCCGACGCGAAGCGCCGGCTCGCATGGGGCTAAGCTGGCGGCGTGAACTCCACCCATCGGCCCGCCGGCACTCACACCGTCCCGATGAGCCAGGACGGACGAGACCGGCCCTACCTCCTCCACGTGCCCCCGACGGCGCCGGCTGAGGGCTGGCCGCTCGTGCTCGAGCTCCACGGCCGGGGCATCGATCCAGCCCGGTTCGACCAGATGACGGGCTTCGTCGCATTGTCCAACGAAGCCGGCTTCGTGCTCGTCGCCCCGAGTGCGGTCGACGAGATGTGGAACGACGGTCGCGATCCCGAGGCCGCAGAGCACGGCGCCCCGGACGACGTTCGCTATCTCGCCGCCGTCATCGACGGCGTGGCTGCCCGACTGCCGATCGATCGGCGGCGCGTATACGTCGTCGGGATGTCCAACGGGGCATCGATGGCCAGCCGGCTTGTCTGCGAGCTGGCCGAGCGGTTCGCCGCGGTCGCCCAGGTCGCCGGCACCGCGGAGGTCGACATCGCGGCCGGTTGCCGGCCCGACCGGCCGGTGCCCATCCTCCAGATCCACGGCACCGACGACCCGTACTGGCCGTATGACGGCGGGGTCGGGGAAAGGCTGCGCAGTCGCGTTGTGCTGCGGCAGGGACGCCACGCGGTCGTCGGCGTCGACGCCTGGGCTCGTTTCTGGGTCGTCGCCAACGGTGCGAGCGGCGACCCGGTCGCCCGGACGATCGCGGCCGACACATCGGCCCGAAGCTGGCACGGCCCGTCACCGGCGTCCGACGTGGTCTTCTATCGCGTCGAGGGCGGCGGCCACACCTGGCCCGGCGGCAACTTGTTCCTGCCCCGATTCCTGTTCGGGCGCACCACGCAGACGTTCAGCGCGACGAGGGCGATCTGGGCCTTCTTTTCCGGTCACGCGCGCTGAGGCCCGGGCCCGGCGCCCGAACGACGATCACCGCCACAGCTTGTTGGCGAGCGGGATGGCCGCGATAGGATCGTAGGTGTCGGGCGCCCAGGCGTAGAGCAGCTCCATGAGCGGAGACGAATCCGTCTCGGCATGGATATCCTGAGCGCACCAGGGTCGCCGGGCGACCTCCAAGGGTGAGGCGTGCGATGAGCGAAGCGCCGCTGAGTAGACCGTTGACTACCACGGCCATAAGGGAGCGCGATGTCCTCCGTCCGTGAGCTGTACAAGGCCAACCTGGCCCTTCTGACCGACCTCTACGAACTGACGATGGGGGCCGGCTACGACGCGGCCGGAGTGGCGGACCGTGAGGCGGTCTTCTCGCTCAGCTTCCGAGACCTGCCCTTCGACGGCGGGTATGCCGTGGCCGCCGGCCTGGACGACGCTCTCGAGATCCTCGAGCACATGCGCTTCGAGGAAACCGACCTCGATTACCTGCGCGGTCTGCGCGGCACCGCGGGCCGGCCGATCTTCCGCTCGAGTTTCCTCGACCGGCTCGGCTCCTTCAGGTTTACGTGCGATGTGGACGGCATTCCGGAGGGAACCGTCGTCTTCCCCAACGAGCCGCTGATCCGCGTGCGCGGGCCGCTTCTCCAGGCGCAGATGGTCGAGAGCCTGCTGCTGACTGTCATCGGCTTCCAGACGCTGGTGGCGACGAAGGCAGCGCGGGTCGTGGAGGCCGCGGCCGGCGCCCCGATCCTCGAGTTCGGCCTCCGCCGTGCCCAGGGCCCGGACGGAGCGCTGTCGGCCGCGCGGGCCGCCTACATCGGCGGCGTGGCCGCGACCTCCAACGTGCTGGCGGGCCGGCTGTTCGGCATCCCGGTCCGCGGCACGCACGCCCATTCGTGGGTCCAGGTCTTCGACGACGAGCAGCGAGCCTTCGACCTATACGCCGACGCTCAGCCGGACAACGTCACTCTGCTGGTGGACACGTACGGGACGCTGTCCGGCGTCAGCCATGCCATCGCCACAGGCCTCCGTCTCAAGGCAGCGGGAGGTTCGCTGGCCGCCATCAGGCTGGATTCGGGCGACCTGGCCTACCTCTCGATCGAGGCCCGGCGGATGCTGGACGAGGCCGGCCTGACCGAGACCAAGATCGTCGCCTCCAACGACCTCGACGAGCACACCATCGAGTCGCTTCGGGAGCAGGGCGCGCGCATCGACATCTGGGGCGTCGGCACCAAGCTTGACACCTGCTTCGATCAGCCGGCGTTGGGCGCCGTCTACAAGCTGACCGCCTTCTGCGATCCCTCGGGCGGTTGGCGGTACCCGGTCAAGCTGTCCGAGCACACCTCCAAGATCTCGATACCGGGAGTGCTGGGCGTGCGGCGGTTCGTCGACGGGGCCGGCCGCTTCCGGGCCGACATGATCTACGACGAGGATATGCCCCCCTCAGCCGGAGCCGGCATCATCGTCGACCCGGCGGATGCGCTCCACATGCGCGCCCTCGAAGCGGAGTGGCGGGCCGAGGAGCTCGTCCTGCCGGTCCTTCGTGGCGGAAAGAGGGTTGCCCCGGCGCCGGACCTGGATTCGATCCGCTCTCGGGCCCGGGCGCAGCTGGACGGTCTGCATCCGGCCATCCGCCGCCTCCTGAACCCGCACACCTATCCCGTCGGCCTCGAGCGCCGGCTCCACGATCGCCGCGTCCAGCAGGTCCTCGAGAGACGGCTGCCGCAGTCCGCCCCCTGAGCATCCGGGGCAGCCTAACCGGGTCTGGTCGGGTCCTCCTGGTCCGCCGCGTTCGGGTCGGCCGGGACGGCGCCGGGCCCGCCTTCCTCGATCGCCAGCTCGAGCTCCGCATCCGCCTCGACCACCTCAGCAGCCTCCTCCCCGATTTCCGCTTCGGTGATGATGTCCTGCAGGGCGTCGAGGAAGCGCTCTTCCGTGGCGGAGTTGAGCGCGAGCTCCAGCGCCACCTCGGCCGCCTCGGCCACCTCGACCTCCTCGGCAGCCTCGGCAGCCTCGGACTGAGCCGAGCCGACGACGGGAAGGAAGTCCGGGGTCGTCCAGGCCGGGTCCATCGCCAGGTGCAGGAGGGCCGGTCTGCCGCCCTCAATGGCCTGTCGCAGAGCCGGCTCGAACTCGTCATCGGTCGCTATATACAGGCCCACAACCCCGCAGGCAGCGGCCACGCCGGCGAAGTCTATCGATCCGAGCCGCGTCCCCAGGCCGGCACCGGCGGCGCGCTCCTCCTGGTGCCGCCAGGTGGTGCCGTAGCGGCCGTTGTCGAACACCAGGACGATGACGTGGGCCCGCTCCCGGACCGCGGTCTCCAGTTCGGCCATGGTCATGGCGAAGCTGCCGTCTCCAGCCAGCGCGACACCCAGGCGCCCCGGCCGGGCCAGGGTGGCTCCGATGGCCGCCGGCAGGCCGAAACCCATGGGACCGGCCGTGGAGGCGATGAACGTGCCGGGCCGGTGGAATCGGTAGCCTCGCGCCGCCCACGTTCCGAAATCGCCCGCGTCGGTGGTGATGATCGAGTCCGGCGGAAGGACGCGCGACAGCGTGGCCACGATCCGGCCGGGATGGATCCCAGGGCCGCTCCACGGCACGGCATCCACCACGCGCGCCAGCTCGTAAGCCTCCCGGTCGGCGGCATTGGCGGCCGTCCGTTCGTCCAGCGACGCCGCGTCGAAGGCGGCCCGAGCCAGCACGCGCTGTGCGACCCGCAGGAAAGCCGCCGCATCGGCAGCCATCGCGATGTCCGGTCGATGTGCCGATGCCCCACTGCGTGGCTCCACGTCGATGTGGGCCCATTTCGCAGAGGGGCCGGGGATGCGGTAGCCGTAGGTTGTGATCTCTCCCAGGCGCGACCCCATGACCAGCACCGCGTCGGCTTCCTCGAGCCGCCGAAAGACCGTTGGGGGCGCCCCCAGGCCCGTCATGCCAAGGTAGAGCGGGTTGTCGTTGGGGAAGACGTCGGCCCTGCGCCACGAGGCCACCACCGGGACGCGCATCGTCTCGGCAAAGCGAACAAGCGCGTCCGTGGAGCGGGCCCTGAGCACTCCGGCGCCGGCTAGGATGAGCGGCCGGCGAGCGTCGGCGAGGAGGTGCAGGACCTTGCGGACGAGCGTCGGGTCCGGCTCGGCGTGGTGCTCGGCATGGTTGCCCGCGCGCTGGCCGGGCTCGCCTGCGACGCCGGCGTCGAACATGTCCGCTGGCACGGCCAAAACGACCGGCCCCGGCCTTCCCCTCGTGGCGGTGGCGATCGCCCGCTCGATCATGGGCCTGGCATCGGCCGGATCGCGCAGCTCGGCCGCCCACTTGACGATGGGCTCGAACGCGCGCACGACGTCCATCTCCTGAAACGCCTCGCGGCCCCGCACGTCGCTGCTTACCTGGCCGACGACGGCAATCACGGGCGCGGAGTCGGCCTGGGCGGCGTGCAGGCCGATGGCCAAATTCGCGGCGCCGGGTCCTCGCGCTGCGACGCACAGGGCCGGGCGCCCGGTCAGCTGCGCAACCGCCTCCGCCATGAATGCCGCGGCGCCTTCGTGCCGGGCGGCCACCACACGAACGCGGTTCGCCGCCAGACCCTCGAGGAGTCCCAGGACACTCTCGCCCGGCACGGTGAAGGCGATCCTCACGCCAGCCCGAGCAAGCCCTTCGGCCAGGACATAGCCGACCGTGCCGGTCGCGCCCTGGTCTTCAGTCATCGACATTGCCGTACTCCTTCGGACCGTCGCGCCGGTTGGCCCGGGCAACGCTCACCGGTAGTTCGTGAATTGCAGTGGCACCGGTTCATCAAGCTCTTTCAGCCGGGCTATCACCCGCTGAAGGTCGTCCTTGTTCTTGCCGAAGATTCGGAGGGCGTCGCCCTGGATCTGCGGCTTGACCTTGGGGAACTCCTCCCGCACGAGCTTGCTCAGTCTGCGCGCCAGGTCCTCGTTCAGTCCGCGCCGCAGCGTGATGTGCTGGCGAACCTTGTTCCCGCCCGCCGGCTCCACCTTGCCCCAGTCGAAGATCTTGAGGGAGAGGCTGCGCCGGACGGCCTTGGATTCGATCAGATCGCGAATCGCCTTCGCCCGGAAGTCGTCGTCCGTGATCAGGACCAGCTCCGTTCGGGTTTGGGTCAGCTCGAACGTCGCGCCCTTGAAGTCGTACCGCTGCTGGACCTCGCGCCGGACCTGGTCGAGCGCGTTCCGCATCTCCTGATCGTCGAAGTCGCTGACCACGTCGAATGAGGACTCGCCGGCCATTCAGCCTCCTGCTTGCCTGCATCGCAGCCCTGAGCACAAGCCCCGCCGGTCGCCACAACCGCACCGACGCAGCACCCCGGCCGCCGCGATCCGGGCCTCGATTGTGCGCCCTGGCTGTGCGTTTCCTCGATTGTGCCGCTTTCCGCTCATCCCCGGAGACATTTCCACGTCCGTCCTTCTCGAGTGCCGAACGTCCTCAGGACTGTAGCGCCCGGCAGAGCAGCTCGGCGATCCGGTAGCTCCTGCCCCCGCCCATGACCAGGACGGCGTCGCCGGGCTGCACCTCCCCCGCGAGCCAGGCCGCCGTGGCCTCCACCGAACCGGACGCAACTGCCACGATGCCCGGTCTCTGCCGTGCCACGGCCTCGGCCAGGGCCGCGGCGGACGTAATCGACGTGTCCGGGTCGCGGCTGGCCCAGATATCGGCGATGGCGACGCAGTCGGCGGTCGCCAGAACCTGGGCGAACTGCTCCAGCATGGCCGCCGTCCGGTGGTAGGTCAGCGGCTCGTAGACCGCCCAGATACGCCTTCCCGGCTCGATCTGGCGGAGGGCCGCCAGGGTCTCCCGAATCGCGGTCGGATGGTGCCCGTAGTCGTCGTAGACGACGACGCCGCTCCCCTCCCCTTTCCTCTGCAGACGCCTGCCCACGCCTCCGAAGCCGGCCAGCCCGGCGGCGATGGCCTCACCGTGGACGCCCATCCCGACTGCGGCTCCGGCCACGCCCAGGGCGTTGGCGGCGTTGTGCCGGCCGGCGAGCCGAAGACGCGCCGCCAGCGGCTCGTCCGAGATGCCGGCGCCCCGAATCTCGAGTGTCGTGCCCGAGGGGCCGGCCTCGAGGATCCGCCCCACCAGGAGATCGGCGGCTCCTCCGCCCGTGGCGAAGCGCTCTCGCAGATCGCTCCGCGCCCTGGCGTCGAGCGGACCGCCGGAATCGCCGACCAGAGCCGTCGCCAGAACCCGCCCGGGCCAGCCGCGCAGGCGCTCAACTACGGCCGCCACCCCGGGGTCCGCCACGTTGGCGACCAGCAGCGGCTCGGGCACGGAGAGCGTGGCACGCTCCAGCCAGGCCACGAAACAGCCGACGACCGCCTCCTGGTCGGCGAAGACATCGGGGTGATCCCACTCGGCCGAGGTCAAGACCGCGACCGCCGGCCGGTATGGATCGAAGTTGCCGGCATACTCGTCGGCCTCGACCACGAAAGCCTCGCCCCGCCCCCATCGGGCCGTCGAGGGCAGGCCGCCGGTAAGGGCGCCCGGCATCAGGGCGCCAACGAAGGCGGACGGATCGAGACCGGCCGAGGCCAGGAGATGGACCAGCCACCCGGCCGAGGTGCTCTTGCCGTGGGTTCCAGCCACCCCCACCAGCATCTTCCCGGCCGCGGCGTCGGCAACGACCTGCTGCCACGGCTCCAGGGGCACGAACGCCGCCCGGGCGGCCTCCAGCTCTGGGTTGTGCGGATCGACGGCCGTGAGAGCCTTCGTGACGGCGAGACGTTCGGGCCTCGCCCCGGCGGTGATATGACGCGGGTCGTGGCTCCAGGCCAGCGCGATACCGGCGGCATCCAGCGCCGGGGTGTACGGGGAGGGACCGCCCGAATCGCAGCCGCTGACCGCGGCCCCGCTGTGATGGGCCAGCAAAGCGGCCGCACTCGCGCCGGCACCGGCCGCACCTACGACGTGGATTCGCTCACCCCGACGGATCGGGTGGGCTTCCCGGCCAGGATCGAGGCCGCTGCCGACCGACGCCGACCCGCGCACGGTGCTCAAGCAGGTCCGCCCGCTGCCGGCATCGCCGTCGTGCACTCGAGCAGCAGCTCCAGCGCCGCGCGCGCACTCGCTTCGCGGTTCGCGGCGCGATCGCCGGCCCAGGCATAGCGCCGCACTTCCACGCCACCGGCATGGGCCACGGCCACGTAGGTCAGACCAACGGGCTTCGCCTCCGTCCCGCCCGCCGGTCCGGAAACGCCGGTGACCGCCACGGCCAGGGTCGCGCCGGTCCGGGCACCGGCAGCCAGGGCCATGGCCCGCGCCACCTGGGCGCTGACGGCGCCATGACCGCCGATGAGGTCCGAAGGCACCCCCAGGAGCAGCTCCTTGGTCTCGTCGGCGTAGGCCACGATCCCACCCCTGAAGTACCCGCTGGAACCTGGCACGTCCGTGATCAGTTTGGCGACCAGGCCGCCCGTGCACGATTCGGCGGTGGCCAGGGTGAGCCCCCGCTCAAGGCACTCCGCCTGGAGTTGGGCAACCAGCTGCGCCAGCGGCTCGCTCTCCATCGCCCTTCAGCAGGAGCTCACGTTCCTGGGTGGATTAGCCAGGTCGATGTACACCCGAACGCCGCCAAACTGGCTGACCGAGCCGATGGAGACGCCGTTGACCGTAACGAAGACCAGGTTCGGGCGCCCGGAGGAGTACACGCAGACTGACTTCGCGGCCGTGAGGGTCACCTGCCAGCCATCCTGGTAGGTGCTCGAATCGACGGCCACGCCGTCGCGGAAGTACTTCAGCCATGCGTTGCCGCCTTTGACCTGGATCGTGACGTTCAAGCCCGTGTACGGCACGACGACCGTGCGTGAGACCGGGGCCGTGGAGCGCCCGTTGGAGTCCGTGCCAACGATCGTCAGCTGCCAGCGACCCGGGTCGAGCTTCAGCTGGAATACGAACGTGCCGTCGGCGGCCGGCTGGACCGTGGTCGGCAAAGGGCCCTGCGACGGGCTCGGTCCGGGGGAGGCGCCAGGGGCCGGCGACGCCGTAGGCTCCGGCGTCGACGCGGCCGGAGGAATCGTCGAGCCGGGAGCCGGCGGCGGCCCCAGGTAGGTCGGAGTCAGAGTCACGCTCTTGACAAGCGAGCTCGTGCCGCTCACCTGGACCGTGCCGGTCTTGAACACGACCCCATCGACCGGCGTGACGAAGGCGATCTCCGGCTCGGGCGGACTGGGCGTGATCACCGGCACCTGGATGATGACCCGCCAGGTCTTGCTGGCGTGGCTCGTGTCCAGGTTCTTGGCCGTGATGTCGAACTGGTTGCTCCCAAAATGGAGCAATGCGGTGTACGTCCAGCCTCCGGAGGGGTCGACCGGTACGGTTGAGGCATCCTGACCATCCCAGGAGACCAGGACCGTGGTCCCCGGCGTGGCCGTGCCCTTCAAGACGTAGCTCGTGGTCCCTACGGGTACGACCAGCGTCTGCTGTCCCGAGGGATCCGAGACTGCCACCGTCGGGTACTGGAGGAAACGCGTGACCTGGAGCCCGAAGTAGGAGCCGACCGCGGCCACGATGAGCACCACCACGAGGATGATGATGTGGCTGCGCTGAAAGGCGATTCCCCGCCTGATCCTCATCGGCTGCGGGCTCGTGAACACCGGCCTCGTCATCGCCGGCGCCGGCTCACCGGTCTCACGACGCCACTCGTCGATGATCTCGTCGGCGTCGAGGCCGAGATACGCGGCGTAGTTGCGCAGGAATCCGCGGGTGTAGACCTCGCCGGGCAGATCGCCGAAATCGCCGCTCTCGAGCGCTTCCAGGTACTTGGCGCGGATCTTCGTGTCACGTTCGACGCGGTAGAGATCGAACCCTCTCAGCTCGCGGGTTTCGCGAAGCTGCTCCCCCACCGGCGATCGGCCGTTGCCGCCCGCTCCCGAGTCGCCACGACCCCCCCGGTAGCCTGTGGGGCGTCGGTTGGCGGCTCGACGCGGTGGATCGATGCCCGTCATGCCTCATCCTCGCCGCTTCCGAAGGTCGGATTGGACGGCGTGCCATTTCGTCGCAGCACCTGCCGCGCATTGGACCCGTCGAACGGGCCGATGTATCCGCGAGCCTCGAGCTGGTCGATGATCCGAGCCGCTCGCGCATAGCCGATCTTGAGGCGTCGCTGCAGAAGCGACGCGGATGCACGATCGTACTCCCGGATGACGTCTACGGCATCGAGGAGCAATCGGTCGGCCTCCTCGTCGAATAGCTGGTCGGTGCTCTCGGACTCGTCCCCCGTTTCGACTATCCCCATGTCGTAGTGCGGCTCGGCCTCCGCGCGCCAGTGCTCGCCGATGTTCCCGATCTCCTTGTCGGAGACGAAGACGCCCTGGAGTCTGATCGGCCGCGGCAGGTCGGCCGGCTGGAAGAGCATGTCGCCCCGACCGATGAGGTCTTCGGCGCCGGGCATATCCAGGATCGTCCGCGAGTCGATCTGGGATGCCATCGCGAATGCGATCCGGCTGGGGAAGTTGGCCTTGATCAGGCCCGTGACGACGTTGACCGAGGGCCGCTGAGTGGCCAGGACGAGGTGGATGCCCGTGGCGCGCGCCTTCTGGGCCAGGCGGACGATCGGATCCTCGACGTCCCTGCCCTCGCGCATCATCAGGTCCGCCAGCTCGTCGACGATGATGACCAGGTACGACATGCGATCCACGGGATCGGCGCGCGTCTCGTTGAAACCGGTGATGTTGCGCGAGTTCGCCCCAGCAAATCGCCTGTAGCGGTTCTCCATCTCGGACACGACCCACTTGAGGGCCGCCTTGGCTCGTTCCGGCTCCGTGATGACCGGGACCATCAGATGAGGCAGGCCGTTGTAGGCCGAGAGCTCCACGCGCTTGAGGTCGATCAGGATCAGCCGGACCTCATCCGGAGTGGCGTTGCAGAGCAGGCTCGTGATCAGGGCGTTGACCATCACGCTCTTGCCCGAGCCGGTGGCGCCCGCAATGAGCAGGTGCGGCATCTTAGCCAGATCCGCGGCTCGGGCATGGCCGGCCACGTCTCGACCAAGGGCGAAGGTGAGCTTGGAGGCAGTTCTGAGGTCTACTTCCTCGAGGATCCGGCGCAGGGCGACGATGTTGAAGTCCTTGTTGGGGATCTCGAGCCCGACGACGCTCTTGCCGGGAATGGGCGCCTCGATCCGTATCGTGCGAGCGGCCAGGGCCATGGCCAGGTCGTCGGCGAGAGCCTCGATGCGGCTGACCTTGACATCCGGCGAGGGTTCGACTTCGTACTGAGTCACGACCGGGCCCGCGTTCCAGGTCGCCACGCGGGCCGGGATGCCGAAGCTGGCCAGCTTGCCCTCGATGATGGCGGCGTTGCGGGCGTGATCCATCGTGCTGTCGCCGCTGCGCGGGGCGATGTCCTCGAGCAGGGCAAGCGGAGGCAGGTGGTACTCCCGATGCAGCGCCATGGCCGTCTCCACGGCCCCGCCTGCCAGCCCGGCCGCGGCGGACGCGTCTCCAGGAGCCGGCCGGGGCCCTCTCACCGGGACGCCGTCACGTATCGAGAACCCCTCTCGCAGGCGCCCTTCAGACGGCCCGGCTTCCGCGGCCGTCGGACTCACGTGGAGCGGGCCGCCATCTCGCAGGGTCGAGGCGGGCGCTGCCGGTGGAGCGAATGTCAGCGAGGTCGGGCCGGGATTCGGAATGGCCGCCGGGATCGATGGCCCCCGCTCGTCCGCCAACCTGCCACGCGCGTCGGCAACGGCCGCGTCGCGCCCGGTCTTATCCGTGCGATCCGCTCTGGCGGGCACCGACCCCACGCCCGACGGGGCAGCGGGCCGGAACAGAGCCTCGAAGGCCCGCCCAGCCAGACGCGCCAGTGGCGCCACGACCGCAGGCAGCGACATGTCGATCGCGAGCAGCACTCCCGCCACCACGAGCAACGAGAGGATCAACCCGGCACCCGGAGTCGTAACCAGGGGGGCCAGGAAATCGGCGATCGCTCGACCGACCGTACCGCCCCACGGCTGCTTATGGTTCACAAGGGCTGCGATACCGACCGCCGCGAGATACGCGACGGTCGTACCGAGGACGGCAAGTTGCCAGTCCCAGTGTTCCCCGTTGGCCCGTTCCAGGTAGTAGCCCAACGGGATCAGCAGGAACGGCAGAAGCCATCGCATCGAGCCGAACCACGGGGCGATCTGCTTCAGCTCCAGGTCGGTCAGCTGGCCGCCCTTCAGAGTGAGCCCGATCAGGATCGTCACCCCGAGGATCAGGAAGAGCGCTCCGAGAAGCTGGCGGCCGAGGTCCGGGGCCACCTGCGGCCTGCGCGGGCGCCGCCGTGCGGCTGGCGGCCGAGTGCTCCTGCTGGACGAAGAGCGGCTGGAGGCAGGTGTCGTTCGACTCGCCATCTACACCTCCACCACGACCGGGAATACGAGTGGCCGCCGGCGGGTCTGCTCGTACAGGTAGCGCGAGATCTCGTCCTTGATCTGGCTCTTCAGCAACCCGACCTCGCTGGTTCGGTCGCCCGGGCTCTCGACCGCCGCCATGATGCGCTCGACGGCCCCTTCCGTGAGCGGGTCGCTCTCGTTGCCGTGAACGAAGCCGCGAGTCACGATCTCCGGCCGGGCCACGACCTTGCCGGTCTGCTTGTCCACGGTGACCACGACGATGAACATGCCGTCGCTGGCGAGGGCCCGCCTGTCTCGCAGCACCACCTCGCCGACATCGCCTACGGAGAGGCCATCCACTAGCACGTAGCCCGAGGTCACGGGGCCCGCACGGCGGGCAGTCCCGTCCGCGAAGAACTCTATGGCCTGGCCGTTCTCGATGATGAAGACGTTCTCCGGCGCCACGCCCGTCTCGACCGCCAGGCGGCCGTGCTGCACCAGCATTCGAAACTCGCCGTGGATGGGTATGAAGTACTTGGGCCGCGTCAGGCCGAGCATCAGCTTGAGCTCTTCCTGGCTGGCGTGGCCGGAGACGTGGGCGTGCTTGACGGTGTGGTAGTAGACGTTTGCGCCGGCCTTGAACAGGTTGTCGATCGTGCGCGCCACGTATTCCTCGTTGCCCGGGATGGGGCTGGCGCTGACGATGACGGTGTCACCGGGCTGGATCTCCACGAAGCGGTGGTCGCGATTTGCCATGCGCGCCAGGCCGGCCATCGGCTCGCCCTGGGCGCCGGTCGTGGCGATGACCATCTGATGCGCCGGCGTCGAGCCGATCTGGTCCTTGCCGACGACCTGCCCCGGCGGGAAGGTCAGGTAGCCCAGATCCGTCGCGATGCGGAAGTTCTGCTCCATCGACCGCCCCACGACGGCCACCCTACGGTCGAAGGTGTTGGCCGCGTCCAGGACCTGCTGAATGCGGGCGATGTTGCTGGCGAACGTGGCCACGATCACGCGGCCGTCCAGCGGCTCCATGATCTCGCGGAACGTCTCGCCGACCGTTCGCTCGGACAACGTGTAGCCGGGGCTCTCGGCGCGGGTCGAGTCGGACAGCAGGCAGATGACGCCGTCCTCGCCCAGTCGTGACAGCATCGCGAAATCCGACCTACGGCCGTCGACCGGGGTGTGGTCGAACTTGAAGTCGCCCGTCGTGACGACCGTCCCGAGCGGTGTGTGGATGGCCAGGCCCATCGCGTCCGGGATGGAGTGGCTGATCCGGAACGGCTCCACGCGGAATGGGCCGATCTCCAGGTTGTCTCCCGGATCGAGCGGCAGCAGCGGGTTGTGGTGGAGCTTGTGCTCCTTGATCTTGATGCCGAGCAGTCCCCGAGCCAGGGTAGAGGCGTAGACGGGCACTCCCGGGAAGTACGGCAGGACGTAGGGCAGGCCGCCGACATGGTCTTCGTGGGCGTGGGTGATCAGGAAGGCCCGGACCTTCTCTCGGTTCTCGCGCAGGTAGGTGACGTCGGGGATCACCAGGTCTATCCCGAACATCTCCTCGTCGGGGAACATGAGACCGCAATCGACTACGACGATGTCGTCGCCGTACTCGAAGACGTACATGTTCTTGCCGATCTCCCCCACCCCTCCGAGGGGGATGATGCGGAGCGGGATCTGATTGTCAGGCATCGCTGCTCACGTGACGGGAACGTCGGCTGTCGCTCATCCTAGAAGAGGGAGAGCTGTGCTGTGGGATCGGATTCGACGGGGTTGGAGGTGGCATTCGAGGGTTCTCCGACCTCCTGATCGTGCTGGTCTGGGCTGGCAGACGACAGGACCGGGGCGGGGTCCTCGAGCCCCGGGGCTTCGTCGGACGCTGGTGCCGGCCGCTCCGGCGCGCCGGCGTCCAGGATCGCAGAGGGCGCCGGCATCGCCGCACGTCTGGCTCGCGCCTCGATGAGCGCCGCGGGCACGGCCTGCATGTCGCGGAACAGAGTCTCCTTCAGCGATCCCTGGTGAAGGGCCGCCGCCGGGTGATACATGGCGAACGTAAGCGCGCCGGGAGCCCCAGAGGTCGCGCCCGCGGGCCTGAACGTGCCGTGGACCTGGCCGATGCGAGCGCCCGGACTGAAACGCGCCATCGAGAAGCGTCCCAGAGTCACGACCAGGGCCGGATCCAGGGCCTCCAGCTGGCGCGTCAGGAACGGGGCGCACGCGGTGATCTCGTCGGGCTCAGGATCGCGGTTCTCCGGGGGCCGGCACTTCACGACATTCGTGATGAAGACCTCCTGGCGCGACCAGCCGACCGAGGCCAGGAGCTCGGTGAGGAGCGCTCCCGCCTGGCCCACGAAGGGGCGCCCCTGGCGGTCTTCGTTGAAACCGGGGCCCTCGCCCACGAACAGAACTTCCGTGGCTGCCGTGCCTTCTCCCGGGACGGCCCGGCTTCGCGTCCGATGTAGCCGGCAACGCACGCAAACCGCGACCTCCGCCCCGATGGCATCGAGCGCCGCCTTGCGCTCGGCCTCGGTCACGATTGGCCCCCCGCCCCGCTCGGCGCCGGCCGTCGAGATCGGGCCTTCACCCAGTCCCGTTCCACGAGCACCTCGGCAATCTCCACTGCGTTCGTCGCCGCGCCCTTGCGAAGGTTGTCGCTGACGACCCAGAAGGCCAGGCCTCGGTCCACGGACGGGTCAGTGCGGACGCGGCCGACGTATATTTCGTCCTTGCCGGCGGCCTGTGACGCTATCGGATAGACGTGAGCCTTCGGATCGTCCATGACGACCACGCCGGGAACCGCGGCGAAGGCTCGCCGGGCCTCGTCGGGGGTAATCGGACGGCTCGTCTCGACGTGGACAGCCTCCGAGTGGCTCACGAATACGGGCACTCTCACCGCCGTGCACGACAGCCGAAGATCGGGCAGGTGCAGGATCTTGCGGCACTCCGTCACGACCTTCCATTCCTCGCGCGTATAGCCGTTGTCCAGGAACTCGTTGATCTCCGGCAGGGCGTTGAAGGCGATCGGGTGCGGGTAGACGTTTGCCACCTTGGGCTCGCCGGCCACGTGGGCCCGGACCTGCGTCTCCAGCTCGGCCAGCGCCTCTGCGCCGGTGCCGGACACCGACTGGTACGTGTCCACCACCACGCGCTCGATCCCGACGGTGTCGCGCAGGGCCATCAAGACCGGAACGAGCTGCATCGTGGAGCAGTTCGGGTTGGCGATGATCCCTTCGTGCCACTCCCCGTCCTGGGGGTTCACCTGGCTGACGATGAGTGGGACGTTGCTCTCCATCCGCCAGGCGTTCGAGTTGTCGATCACCGTGGCGCCGCGAGCGGCCGCTTCCGGGGCCAGCTGGCGCGAGACGTCAGTTCCCGCCGAGAACAGGGCGATGTCGACGCCTTCGAAGGCTTCCCGGGTCGCCTCCCCCACCGTGAGAGTCCGCCCGTCGGCGCTGACGGTCGATCCGGCCGAACGGTCGGAGGCCAGCAGCCGAAGCTCGGCGACCGGAAAGTGCCGTTCGGAGAGGACCTGGATCATCGTTCGTCCGACGACGCCAGTGGCACCGACGACCGCCACGGTCAGCGATTGGGGCTCTCGGGACATGGCTCCACTCAGGCTGGTTCGGTTGCCGGGCACCCGGCGAGTATACCAGCGCCCCGCCTGGCTGCCCCCCAGGTGCATAGACGCCCGCATACGCGGACGCTATATGCATATTTGCGCGAGGGCCGACCGACTGGGCCGGTCCTCGCGATCTTGTGTGCTAGGCGTCGATCTTGGCCAGATGGCGCTGCATGGCGGCCTTGCGCGACAGGTTGATCCGCCCCTGGCGGTCGATCTCCGTCACGACGACCATGACCTCGTCACCGACCGAGACGACGTCCTCAACGGTGGGCACGTGGTAGTCGGCCAGCTCGCCGATCCGGACCAGGCCTTCCTTGCCCGGCAGGATCTCGACGAAGCAGCCGAAGCCCATGATCCGGGTCACCTTGCCCAGATAGAGCCCGCCGACCTCGACCTCGCGAGTGAGCGACTCGATCCACTGGACTGCCTTGCGCGAGCTGTCGCCCGACACCGCGGCGATCTGGACCGTGCCGTCGTCCTCGACGTTGATCTCGGTCCCGGTTTCCTCCTGGATCTTGCGGATCACGGAGCCGCCCTTGCCGATGATGTCGCGGATCTTTTCGGGGTTGATCTTGATGGTGATGATGCGCGGCGCGAAGCTGCTCATCTCCGTGCGGCTGCTCGGGATGACCGCATCCATCTTGTCCAGGATGGCCATTCGAGCGGCGTGGGCCTTCTGGAGACCCTCGCGGATGATCGCCTCGTTGATGCCCTTGACCTTGATGTCCATCTGCAGGGCGGTCACGCCCTCGCGGGTGCCGGTGACCTTGAAGTCCATGTCACCGAAAGCGTCTTCCTTGCCGAGGATGTCGGTCAGGACGACGAACCGGCCGTCCGGCTCGCTGATGAGACCCATCGCGGCACCGCCGACGGCCGCCTTGATCGGCACGCCGGCGTCCATGAGGGCCAGGCTGGATCCGCAGGTGGACGCCATGGACGTGGAGCCGTTCGACGTCACGCACTCGCTGACGAGGCGGATGACGTACGGGAACTCCTCGTCGGAGGGCAGAACCGGCAGCAGGGCGCGCTCGGCGAGGTGGCCGTGGCCGATCTCACGACGGCCCGGGCCGCGCATCGGCTTGTTCTCGCCGGTGCTGTACGGAGGCATGTTGTAGTGATGGAGGAACCGCTTCTCGGTCTCGGGGCTGATCGTGTCGATCCGCTGCACGTCGGAGGACGGCCCGAGCGTGGCCACGGTGAGGGCCTGAGTCTGGCCGCGAGTGAAGAGGCCGGATCCGTGAGCGCGCGGCAGCACGCCGACCTCGACGGAGATCGGCCGGATCTCGTCGACGCCGCGGCCGTCCATCCGGATCCCCTCGTCGAGGATGACCTTGCGGACGGTGTTCTTCTGCACCAGTCCAAAGAGGGCCCTGCTCACGCGAGCCTGCCGGCGGGCAGCCTCGAGCAGGCCGGCCGCATCCTTGCCTTCCTCGCGATTGGCTCGGATGGAGATGGCGATTCCGTCCTGCAGATTGTCGATGCGAGGCGCCAGGTCCTCGGCGAACCGGGCCAGGATTCCGGCGGTCGTCTCGGCATCGGCCAGGCCGCGATGTGCCGTCGCCATGTCGATGCCGAAGAACCGGGCGATGTCGCCGAGCTTGTAGGACTCGAGGTCCGGGTAGCCCTCGCGGGCGATGACGAGCGTATCGAAGTAGCCGCCGGCGATGAACTTGCCGGACTCACCCAGCGCCGCATCGAGGAAGCCGACGTCGAAGCCGATGTTGTGCCCGACAACGGGCGCGCCGGCGATGAACGCCAGCAGCTTCTCGGCGGCCTCGTGCGCGACGGGAGCGCCCGCGACGTCGGCATCGGTGATGCCGTGCATCTGCGCGCCGAAGATCGTGCGCCCGGGGTTGACGAAGGTCGAGAAGCGATCGACGACGTGGCCGTCGAGCACCCGCGCGGCGCCGATCTCGATCAGGTCGGCAACCTTTGGGTCGCGGCCGGTGGTTTCCACGTCTACGACGACGAGCTCGCTGCCGGGCTCGCGGATCTTTTTGATGAAATCCAGGACTGAGCCCGTGCCGGGCTCGAGGTAGCCGACGACCTTCGGCTTGCCGACCGCGGCGCGGAGCTGCTCCTGGATGTCCACGAGCGGCTGGAGAGCGCGATGGGCGAACAGGATGGCCTCGGCCATGACATCTTCCGGGACGATCTGCGCGCCGGCCTCGACCATCATGATGGCGTCGCGAGTTCCGGATACGACGAGGTCTATGTCGGAGCGCTCGAGGTCGTCAATCGTCGGATTGACTACGAACTCGCCGTCGATGCGGCCGATCCGCACGGCCCCGATGGGTCCCAGGAACGGAATCTCGCTGATCGTCAGCGCGCAAGATGCGGCGAATGTGCCGAGGACGTCGACCTGGTTCTGCTGGTCGGTCGAGAGGACCGTGATCACGATCTGAACGTCGTCCTTGTAGCCCTCGGGGAACAGCGGACGGATCGGCCGGTCTGTCAGGCGGCAGGCCAGGATGGCCGCCTCCGACGGACGCGACTCGCGCTTGATGAAGCCGCCCGGGATCTTCCCGGCGGCGTACATGCGTTCCTCGAATTCGACGGTGAGCGGGAAGAAGTCGAGACCAGGCCGCGGATCGGACCGGTTGGCTGTTCCCAGGACCATGGTGTCGCCGAAGCGAACCGTCACGGCACCGCCTGCGAGCAGTGCCATCTTGCCGGTCTCGATGGTGAGCGTGCGGCCGGCGAACTGCGTCTCGAATGTCTGAGACACGAGTGTGTTTCCTCCTGAGCTAGGAGAAGGGATGTGTCCTCATCTCGCCTGGGCGAGCCGCGCGCAGGAAATGCCTTGACGAGGTCTCGCCTCGACTCTAAGGCGGGTGCGCTAGCGGCGCAGACCGAGCCGCGCGATGACGGCTCGATAGCGAGCGTTGTCCTTCTTGATCAGGTACGCAAGAAGGCGGCGTCGCTGTCCGACGAGCTTGAGGAGGCCGCGGCGGGACTGGTTGTCCTTCGGGAAGCTTCGCAGGTGTTCCGTGAGCTCCTTGATCCTCTCGGTCAAGAGCGCGATCTGAACCTCTGCTGAGCCGGTGTCGCCATCCTTGACGGCGTACTCCGAGATCACCTGTTCCTTCGTCTCCCGCGCGAGCGGCACACGATCCTCCGAATAGCTCTCTGTGACTGTGGTTTCCTAAACTCTCTAAATGCCTGGCGGATGGTAGCAGGCTTCGACCTGGCGCGCCAGGCAGCGGACCTCAACCGACGGGCTCGACCGGATCCGGCGAGTCGACGAAAACGACCCGGATCAGGTCTCCGGGAGGGCCCACGGCCGGCTCGATGGACAGGCCCGCGTCGAAGAGCGACGCGATGGCTGCCGTCGCCGCCGGCTCCGGCCTGCTTGCCAAAGACCAGGCCGGCCCGAGCAGGACCGGGTAGCGTCCGGCCGGCGGCAAGCAGACGGGCAGCTCGAAGGCCAGACGCCCGCCGTCAGGTCCCCGGCCGTCGGTCAGCCGCCCCGTGAGGCTGAGGGGCCGGCCGAGGAGCTGCCGCGCTCGAACGAGATCGCCCGCCGCGACTCGAGCGCGGATCTCGGAGCTGCGAACCTGCTCCCCGTTGGACATGAAGGACGAGACCATCGTCACGGCGAAACCAACGCGCTCGCCCAGTGCCGTCAGTGCCGCGGGCGTTCCGCCGCGTTCGTACCCGAAGGCTGCGTCGGGGGTCATGACGAAGCCCGCGACATCGACTCGATCCCGAATCCGCGCCACGAAAGCGTCGTACGTGGTCGTCCGCAGGGCGTGGTCGAAGTGCTGCACTACGGCGACTTCGACGCCGGCTGCCGCCAGGCGGACAAGCCGCTCGTCCGGGTCGCACAGCAGCGGCGGCGCCAGACCCTCTATCAACTCCTCGGGATGGGCATCGAAGGTGATCACCGCCGCCCGCGCCCCAGCGCGTTGAGCGGCGCGGCGCAGCTCGCGGAGCAGATAAAGGTGGCCGCGGTGAAGGCCGTCGAAGACGCCGACGGCTAGATAGAGCCGGCCGAGATCGGCGCGGAGAGCGTCCACGCCGGCGACGAACTCCATGCGATTGACCGGCGTGATCGCGCGCAGCCTCGGCTCCGCGACTGGCCTTGGGGCACTCTCGCCGGGTGCCGCGCCATCTCCACCCCGCGGCGGTGGGGCCGCCACCAGGATCTTCTCGGGCACGAGCCGGCCGGCCTTCCAGCTCCCGATGCCGACCAGCGAGCCATCCTCGGCCAGCAACCGAACCCTGGCCCCCTGCTCCAGCTGCGGCCGGCGCTCCGGCTTGACCTGCTGCCCGCGCGACGCGGCCGTGACCTCGGCCGCTGTCAAGGCCGCGGCCGGGATGCCGTCCAGGCCCGCGTCGATGGGCAGGAGCAGCCGGGCCAGCGCTGCGGGCCCCTCGGCGGCCGCCCCCCGAATCTCGTCGAGCGAGCGCGCGGCCGCCAGGCGGAACGGCCCGCTGGCGGTTCGGACCAGGGCGCCCAGGTAGGCGCCACAGCCCAGCCGCTCCCCCAGGTCGCGGGCGAGTGAACGGATGTAGGTGCCGGCGCCGCACTCGACCTCCAGAACGGCCGTGGGACGGTCCGGGTCGGTGGCGTCCCACTCCACGAGCTCCAGCCGGTGGATCGTTACCGCGCGCGGCGGAAGCTCGGGCGGCGTGCCCTGCCTGGCGAGCTGATAGGCCCGTCTGCCCCCCACCTTGAGGGCGCTGAAGGATGGCGGCCGCTGCTGTATGGGGCCCCGGAAGTCGCCGAGCGCCGACTCGACGGCCTCGCGTGCGGGCGCCGGTCCCGAGCCCCGCACGAGCTCGCCATCTCGGTCGTCCGTCTCGGAGCTGGCTCCGAAACAGACCGTGGCCCGGTATGCCTTGGCGTCGCCCATGCGGTACTCCACGAGCCGCGTCGCCAGGCCCAGGAAGACCGGCAGGACGCCCGAGGCGAACGGATCGAGCGTCCCTCCGTGGCCCACGCGGCGAGTCCCCGTCAACCGCCGAACCAGGGCCACGACGTCGTGCGAGGTGAAGCCTGGATCCTTCGCGACGATGAGGATCCCGTCCATGCCGCGCGGGCGATCGGACACCGGCTAGCGCTCAACCGCGGCGACGAGCGCTGCCGCTCGCGCCAGAACCGCCCGCCTTGCCTCTTCGAGCGGCATCTGCACAGTGGCCCCGGCGGCCCTGGCATGCCCGCCGCCCCCGAACGAACCCGTCAGAACGGTCGCATCCACGCCGCCGTCTCGGGTGCGGACGCTCACGCGCGTGGCGCCGTCGCCTTCCTTGAAGAGGATCGAGGCCTCGGAGGTCTCCGATTGGGCCAGCAGGTCTATGAGGCCCTCGGACTCGGCCGCGTCTGCGCCGCTCGCCGCGAGGTCCGCCTCTTCCAGCGTGGACCACACGAGCTTGCCGTCCAGGTCGGTCTCCATCCGGGCCAGCACCCGCCCGAAGAGGCACAGCTGCGAGTTCGGCTTGCTGCGGTACAGGCGCCGGGCGATCTCGCTCAACGGGGCGCCGGCCTCGCGCAGCGCCGCGGCCACGACCAGCGTCCGCGGGGTCGCGTTGGGGTGCTGGAAGTTGCCCGTGTCCATGACCACGCCTGCGGCGAGAGCCGCGGCCAGCATGCCGTCCCGCGCCGTGAGCGGAACGCCCAGGCGCCAGGCCAGCAACGTGACCATCTCACAGGTGGCGGAGCTCGTCGTATCGACCCAGTCGGCCTCTCCGAAGAGCGGGTTGGAGATGTGGTGGTCGATGTCGACGATCGGGACGCGTCCGAACAGCTCGGCGTGCGTTTCCAGCACCGGTCCAACGCGCTCCAGGCTGCCGCAATCGGCGACGACGATGAGGTCGTAGTCGACCGCCGGGTCCGGCTGCCGGCGGATCCTGTCCATGCCCGGCAGGAAGTCGTACATGGCCGGGACGGGATCCGCGCAGACGGCCGTAGCCACTCCCCCACCCGCTTCCACGAGCAGGCTGATCGCCAGGGCCGAGCCGAGGGCGTCGGCCTCCGGGTGCTCGTGGCAGATGGTCAGCACGCGTCGAGCGGACCGCAGCCGCTCGACCACCGCGTCGGGAACGGCTGCGGCATATGCGGACAGGTCCACCCTGGGCTCGCCCTCGCTCACCGAGGCCTCCGCGTTGACGGCGTCTTATCCGATCGAGCTCTGGGACCGCTTCTGACGCGATCCGATCCGCGATCCGGCCGCCAGACGCGCTTCTTCCTGGGGGCTGGCGCCGCCTCCGGCGCCGCCTCCTGGGGCTCGACGTCGCCTTCGTGCGGCAGCCTGGGAACCGGCGTCGGGAGGGACTCCCCGGCCGCGGCGACATCCTCGGGCACCCGGCCTGCCTCCAGCTCGTTGATGATCTGCAGGACGCGCGTGCCGCGCTGCACCGTATCGTCCAGCCGGACCTCCAGCTCGGGGATCCGACGCAGCCGTATCTTCGAACCGAGGCCGTGGCGGATGTACGGCATGGCCCGTCGCAGCGCCGCGAGAGCCTCTCTGTGCCGCTCGTCCGAGCCGATGACGCTGACCCATACGCGGGCATGGGCCAGGTCCGGCGTGGTCTCGACCTTCGTGACGGTGACGAAACCGACGCCCGGGTCGGTCACCTCGCGCTCGAGCGCCTGACCGATCTCCTGGCGCAGGAGCTCGTCGATTCTCTCCGTTCGCTGTGTCATCGAGGCTGGCCTCTCAGGCTCAACCGGCCGCCCGGCTCACCATCTGCTGGGTGAAGCACTCGATGATGTCACCTTCGGCCAGATCGTTCGAGCCGGCCAGGCCGATGCCGCATTCGAAGTTGGTCGCGACCTCGCGGACGTCGTCGCGGAAGCGCCGCAGAGACTCGATCTTGTCCGTGATGATGACCTTGCCGCCTCGCCAGACGCGAGCCCCGCCGCCGCGGACGATGCGCCCGTCGGTGACGTAGCAGCCGGCGATGACGGCGACCTTGCCGACCTTGAAGATCTGCCGAACCTCGGCCCGGCCCTCGACTGTCTCGACCTGCTCCGGCTCGAGCATGCCCCGCAGAGCCGCCGAGATGTCGTCGGTCAGCTTGTAGATGATGTCGTACAGGCGGACATCCACCTTCTCGGACTCGGCGGCTCGACGAGCCGTCTCGGTCACCTTGGTGCTGAATCCCACCACGATCGCGTTGGAGGCCGCGGCCAGCATGATGTCGTTGTCGGTGATATCGCCGGCGGCCTCGTGGAGGATGTTGATGCGAACCTCGTCAGCGGAGAGCTGCTGCAGCGCGTGGCTGATGGCGCCGAGCGAACCCGACACGTCGGCCTTCAGGATGATCCGCAGCTCCTTGGTCTGACCGGCCTGGATCTGTGCGTACAGGTCCTCGAGAGTGGCCCGGCCTGTGCCCTCGGATCGCGATGCCGAGGCAGTCTTGCGCTCCTCGACCATGGTGCGGGCGGTCTTCTCGTCCGGAACGACGCGCAGGATGTCGCCGGCCTGCGGCACGTCCGCCAGCCCCAGGACCACGGCCGGGCTCGATGGGCCGGCCTTGGTAATGCGCTTGCCCAGGGCATTCTCCAGGGCGCGTACCTTGCCGTAGGTCTCGCCCACGACGATGACGTCCCCGACGCGCAGGGTTCCCGTGGAAACCAGGGCCGTCGCCACCGGGCCGCGTCCTTTGTCCAGCTCCGCCTCGACGATCGTTCCGACAGCGGGCCGTTTGGGGTTGGCCTTGAGCTCCTGCAGGTCGGCCACGAGATTGATCATCTCGAGCAGCTCGTCCAGGCCCAGGCGCGCCTTCGCGGAAACGGCCACCATCGGGACGTCCCCGCCGTACTCCTCGACCACGACGCCGGCCTCGGCCAGGCTGTTCTTGACGCGGTCCGGGTTGGCGTCCGGTTTGTCGATCTTGTTCAGGGCGATGACGATGGGCACTTTGGCGGCGCGCGCGTGGTCGATCGCCTCGAGGGTCTGCGGCATGACGCCGTCGTCCGCAGCGACGACCACCACCGCGATGTCGGTGACCTTGGCTCCGCGGGCGCGCATCGCCGTGAACGCCTCATGTCCCGGCGTATCCAGGAAGACGATGTGGCGTCCGTCCTTGACCACTTCGCTGGCGCCGATGTGCTGGGTGATGCCACCGCGCTCGCCGGCCGCGACCTTCGTGGTTCGGATGGCGTCGAGAAGCGAGGTCTTGCCGTGGTCGACGTGCCCCATGACGGTCACGATCGGCGCGCGCGGCTGGAGGAGGGACGGATCGTCCTCCTCGAACAGCTGCTCCTTCGTGGCGGCGCTGGCAGGAGGAGTTTCAGCCGTCGTTCCGTCGGCGCCGACGGCGACGCCTGCTGCGGCCGTCTCGGCCACTTCGTAGCCGAGCTCCTCCGCAACCAGGGAAGCGGTCTCCCGATCTATCCCCTGGTTGATGTTGGCGAAGATTCCGCTCTTGATCAGCTCGCGAATGACGTCGGCGGGGTTGACGCCGAGCACGTCCGCGAGGTCTTTGACGGTGATGCTCGAGGGCAGCTCGATCGCCCCGCGCTCGCGCGGATCCCCGGTCGATACCGCTGCCTGGACTCCGAGGTCGCGGCGCGGTGGCTTGCGCGGTCCACGTCGGCCCCGCGTGCCGCTCCTACTCTTGGCCACGACTCTCTCCTCCTTCGATCCTGCTCGCCTCCCCTGTCAGTGCGGCCCGGAGCTCGGCCGGAATTGCCACCCCCAGCGCACGCTGGAGCGATCCTCTCTCAAATGCCACTCTTCGGCACTCTTCACTGTTGCACACGTAGGCGCCCCGGCCGTCCATCTTCCCGGTCGGATCCAGGACGACCCGGCCGTCCGGCGTTCGCACCACCCGCTGCAGGTCGCGCTTCTGCCGCGCCGTCCGACAGACGACGCAGGACCTGGTCGGAGATCGCCGCGGAGGCGCGCCCCGGGCTACGGGGATACCTCCCCGGTGCCGGCCGGCGGGGCCGGCTCGGCTGCAATTTGCTCGGCCGGCGCAACGCCCGCCTTCCGGCGCTTGGGCCTGGCCGGTACCACTTCAACTCCCACAGCCGTTTCGGCGGTCACGGGTTCCGCCTTCCGGCGCTTGGGCTTGGCCGGTACCTCTACAACTCCCACAGCCGTTTCGGCGGTCACGAGTTCCGCGACTGGCGCCTCGTCTGCCGAGTCGGCGGCCGCGGCTACCTCTTTCGATCGACCCTCCGCCTCCGCCTTGGCCGCTTCGGCCACCGAGACGTCGGATCGGATGTCGATCCGCCAGCCGGTCAGCTTGGCCGCCAGCCGGGCGTTCTGCCCCTCGCGACCGATCGCGAGCGAGAGCATCCGCTCGGGCACGACGACGTTGGCGATGCGATGCTCCTCGTCGATCCGGACCTCGATGACCTGGGCCGGGCTCAAGGCCTTGGCCACGAAGGTCGAGGCGTCCTCCGACCATTCGATGACATCTATCTTCTCGCCGCCGAGCTCCGCCACCACGGCTTGCACGCGCGCCCCGCGCTGGCCTACGGTGGCACCCACCGGGTCCAGACCCGGCTGGCGAGAGGCGACTGCCACCTTGGAGCGGCTGCCGGCCTCGCGGGCGATCGCCTTGATCTCGACAGTGCCGGCGTGTATCTCCGGCACCTCGAGTTCGAAGAGGCGGCGCAGGAAGCCCTTGTGGGTCCGGCTGACGTAGATCTGCGGGCCCTTCACGCTGCGACGAACCTCCAGGACGTAGGCCTTGACGTTCTGGCCGATGCGGTAGTGCTCGAGCGGCGACTGCTCTGTCGTGGCCAGGATGGCCTCAGCCTTGCCGACGTCGAGGATGAGGGCCCGAGGTTCCACGCGGGAGACCGTGCCTGTTATCAGCTCGCCCTCACGACTGGCGTACTGGTCGAAGACGACGTTGCGCTCCGCCTCGTGCAGCCGCTGAAGCACTACCTGCTTGGCTGTCTGGGCATGTATGCGGCCGAACGCCTCCTGATCCAGCTGTTCGGTCTCCACCAGGTCGCCCACCCCGGCGCCCGGCTGGTAGGCCTGGGCGTCCGCGACGGTGATCTGAGTGGCTTCGTCGTCGATCTCTTCCACGACCAGGCGGGCCCGAAAGACCCGGACCTTGCCCGTTTCGGCGTCGATGCGAACCTGTATGTCTTCGTCGCCGGCGACGCGACGGTAGGCGGATTGGATCGCGTCCTCGACGGTCCGAATCAGCTGCTCACGCGAGACGCCCTTCTCCGCGTTGAGCTGCAGGAGGGCGCCGACGAAATCTCGACTCACCTCGCGCCTCCCGTTCGTTCCTTCGGCCTTGAATTGTCCACCCGACCGCCAACCGGTCAACAAAAGACGTGGGGGTCACCCACGTCACGAGCGGCCGGCAGATTACAGTGAGTATACACGCCACCCCCGGACCATCCAATGGGCGCCCGGGGCGCGGCCCAATGTGGCCCGTGTTAACCCGCGGCCATGAGGACGTAGACGTCATCCTCGGCGAACGACGCCGCGGTCAAGGTTGACGGGCCGAGGCTCTCCGCGTCTCGACATCGCAGGCGGAGCTATCGCCGGATTCGGTCGATCCCCCGGCCCGCATGCCAGCTCTCCACCACGAGCTTGTCGCCCGTTTCGTTGAGCCGCACGACGGAGATCTCCGTGATGTCGGCGCGGAAGAGATGCGAGGGTCCGGGCCCCTCCCCGCTGATGGCAGTCACGAGCGCTGGATCCGTAATCTCCACCATTCGTCCCGCGACCTTGGCGTCACCGGGCCACTCCGGCGGGTCGTCCGAACCGCTGTGCAGCGCGAACCTGGGGTCATGCTGCAGGTCCCGGGCCTTACGAGCGCCCAGCATGCTGCCGATCCACAGATCACCGTCCCGGAACTGGACCTCGGTGCCGCTGATCCGCGGCGACCCGTCGCGACGGAGGGTTGCGATGGTCTTGTGGCGGTGGGCGTCGAAGAGACGCCGCACCTCCGAGGCGAGCTCGGGCGCTGCAGCCACGACCTCGCTCCAGCGCGCCACTGCCGGGCGGGCTCAGTAGGCTCGAGCGAACAACGCCCTGCGCTCCGAGGATCCGCCGCAAACGATGCACTTGCCGGCCTCGTCCGGGGAGTCGAAGGGGATGCAGCGGATCGTGGCGCCGGTCTCGTCGCTGACCTGCTTCTCGCACTTGCCGGCGCCGCACCAGGGCGCCAGGAAGAAGCCGCCCTCGAGATCCAGCCCATCCTTGAGCTGCTGGTACGTGTCGACGTGGTGCGTATTCGACTCGCGAAAGTCGAGGGCGCGCTTGAACAGCTCGGCCTGGTAGGCCCGGAGGCGCGCCGGCAGCTCGGCCGCCAATCGATCGAGCGGGACGGCCTCTTTCGAGCGGTCGACGCGCTTCACGACCATGGCCTGGCCCGCGGCGACGTCACGCGGCCCGATCTCCAGCCGGAACGGCACTCCCCGCAGCTCCCAGTGGTTGTACTTGAAGCCGGGCGATTCGTCGCGCCAGTCCACCCTTACGCGGACGGCCTTGCCCCCGGGCGTCTCGGCCAGGGCGGCCTGGAACCGGTCGATCGCCTCCGCAACCGCGGCCTTCTCCTCTTCGTTGCGGAAGATCGGCACGATCACCACCTGTGTCGGCGCCACGTTCGGCGGCAGCACGAGCCCAAAGTCGTCGCCGTGGGCCATGATCGTGGCCCCGACCATGCGCGTGGAGAAACCCCACGACGTCCCGTACGGGTTCTTGCGAACGTTGTCGCGGTCCAGGAACTCGATCCCAGCGGCCCTGGCGAAGTTCTGGCCGAGCATGTGACTGGTGCCGGCCTGCAGCGCCTTCTTATCGCGCATCATGGCCTCGACGCACCAGGTGAAGTCGGCTCCCGGGAACTTCTCGCCCTCGGTCTTGCGACCCTGGATGACCGGGATCGCCAGCCACTCTTCGGAGACCTTCTGGTAACAATCGAGGCCCGTCCGGACCTCCGCCTCGGCCTCTTCGCGAGTGGCGTGGAAGGTGTGCGCCTCCTGCCACAGGAATTCGGCCGTGCGCAGGAAGAGGCGCGTTCGCAGCTCCCAGCGGACGACGTTGTTCCAGAGGTTCATCAACAGCGGGAGGTCGCGGTAGGACTGGATCCAGTCCTTCACGCTGTCGGCGATGATCGCCTCGCTGGTGGGCCTGATGGCCAGCCATTCGTCGAGGGCCTTGCCGCCGGCGTGCGTCACCCAGGCGACCTGGGGATCGAAACCCGCGACGTGCTCGGCCTCCTTCTCCAGGAGTGAGCGCGGGACGAAGAGTGGGAAGTAGACGTTGCTGTGACCGGTCGCTTTGATGTGGCGGTCCAGCTCGCCCTGCATCGACTCCCAGATGGCATAGCCGTAGGGCCGGATGATCATGCAGCCGCGGACCGGGGAGTAATCCGCCAGCTCACCCTTGAGGACGACGTCGTTGTACCAGGCCGGAAAATCCTCGGACTGGCGGGTGATGCTGCTGACGAAACCCTCGGTGCCCACGGGTTCTCCTGGCGTGCGTACAGATGCCTGCGGCGAAGCGGGGTCTCAATGTTAGCGTGTGCACCTCACACACGACGCGAGGAGGCGTCCCGATGGCGACCTGGACCCACGACCTGCCCGACGATCCCCTGCCATGGCTTCTCGACGAGTCGGCCCCGGCGGTCCGACACCTGGCGCTCCGCCGGCTCCTCGACCGGCCGGCCGACGATCCCGGCGTAGAGGCGGCGCGCGCGGCGGCGATGCAGACCGACCCTATCGCGGCCTTCCTTGCAGCCCAGAACGAAGCGGGATGGTGGACGAAGCCCGGCGCCGGCTACGGACCGAAGTACTCCTCGACCGTCTGGTCGGTCATCTTCCTCGACCAGATGGGCGCCGATGGGGCCGATCCGCGCATCCGCAGAGCGTGCGAGTACGTGCTCGAGCACGCGCAGACTACGAGCGGCGGGTTCGGCGCGGTAGCAGCGCGGGAGCAGATCCCGCCCCCGTCCACGGTCGTGCACTGCCTCAACGGCAACCTGGTGCGTGCTCTGGTCGGCTTCGGGTGGCTCGACGACGAGCGCGTGCAGGCCGCGGTCAGGTTCCAGGCTGCGGCCATCACCGGAGAGGGCGAGATCCGGTTCTACCGCTCCTCGATGCCGGGTCCCGGGTTCCGATGCGGCGCGAACGATGGGGAGCCGTGCGCGTGGGGCGCGGCCAAGGCCCTACTTGCCCTCGCACGAATACCGGGGGCGCGGCGGTCGCAGGAGGTCCAGCGCGCAGTCGATGCCGGCATCGAGTTCCTGCTGAGCCGCGACCCCGCGATCGCCGACTACCCGATGGGCTACGGCAACACCAAGCCGAACGGCTCGTGGTTCAAGCTCGGGTTCCCCTCCGGGTACGTGACGGACGTGCTTCAGGTGCTCGAAGCGCTGTGCGAGGCTGGGGCGGCGGGCGACCGGCGGCTCGACAATTCGATCGCGTGGCTGCTCTCCCAGCAGGACGCCGGGGGCCGATGGGCCAACCGCTACGCGTACGAGAGCAAGATGGTCGTCGACATCGACGCGCCCGGCCGGCCGAGTCGCTGGGTGACGCTCCGGGCTTGCTCGGTTCTCAAGGCGGTGTCGGAGGCGCGGTCCGGAGAATCGCAGCCGCGGACCTAGCGCCCCGCCGGTACCCCCGGCGCCGGGAAGCGCCGATCCACATACGAGTCCAGGATTGCCTTGAACTCGTCGACGATGTGGTCGCCGCGCAGGGTGCGGTCCAGGGCGCCGTCGATGAAGACCGGCGCCACAGGCTCCTCGAAAGTG
>JBGQBD010000016.1:0-32637 GCA_041494645.1 Candidatus Limnocylindria bacterium | reverse complement strand
GGGCGCCCCGACGGCTCCGGCACCGCAGGCGAAGCTGGCGCTGATGCCGTCGACACTCCCGGCCGAAGTCACGACCGTAGTCCTGGAACAGCGCGGCAAGGTCTAGCCCTGACCGCTCGGTCGATGGGATCGACGCGCGGCCGGAATCAGGTCAGCGACAGGACCGTCACGCCCCGCTTGACGACCGTTCGGACCAGCCGGGCGCCGAGCCAATAGGGGACCTGCTCGAGAGCCGGCACGTTCCAGACCACCAGGTCGGCCTGCTTGCCGGGTTCGATCGATCCGATCTCCGAACCGAGCCCCAGCGAGTGCGCGGCGTTGATCGTGACCGCCGCGAGGGCCTCCGCCGGAGTCAGGCCCATCTCGACGCACGCGATGGACATCACCAGCGGCAGGCTCACCGTGGGGCTGGTGCCCGGGTTGAGGTCCGTGGCGAGAGCGACGGGGATGCCGGCGTCCACGAAGCGGCGGGCCGGGGCGAAATGGTGCTTACCGAGGAACCAGCTCGTGGCGGGCAGAAGCGTGGCCACTACCGGATGGCCGGCCGCCGCGACCCGTGCCAGCGCCGCGATCCCGTCCTCCGACGGCGCCGCGAGATGGTCGGCCGACGCACAGCCCAGCTCCGCGGCCAGCTCGGCCCCACCCGATGGAGCCAGCTCGTCGGCGTGGAGGCGGAGCGCCAGACCGTGCTCCGCGGCGGCGCGCAGGATTCGCCGGCTCTGCTCGGCCGAGAAGACGCCGGCTTCGCAGAAAACGTCGCAGAAGCGAGCTATCCCCTGCCGCGCGACGGCCGGGAGCTGGTCGCGAACGACGCTGGCCACGTAGGAGCCAGCGCCGTCGGGGCGGTCGCGGTAGCCGGCCGGGACGGCGTGAGCGCCCAGGAATGTCGGAACGAGCTGGACGGGCCCCTCGCGGTCCAGCCGGCCGATCGCGTCGAGGAGCCGGAGCTCCGTATCCACGTCCAGGCCGTAGCCCGACTTGGCCTCCGCCGTCGTCGTGCCGCCGGCGAGCATCTCGGCCAGGCGGCGGCGGGCCCCCGCGAGAAGCTCGTCGTCCGGGGCGGCGCGGGTGGCCGCCACGGTCGAGAGAATGCCGCCGCCCGCGGCGAGGATCTCCAGGTAGCCCGCGCCACGAGCTCTCATCTGCCACTCGGCCTCGCGCGTGCCGGCGAAGACGAGGTGGGTGTGGGCGTCGATGAGACCTGGCGTGATCAGTCCGCCGGCGGCGTCCAGGCGCTCGAAGGCGTCGAGCGGGTAGCCGTCGGCTGCGATCTGGCGGTTGACGTCGTCGCTCGACCCGGCGGCCAGGATTCGGCCCCGCCAGGCGGCGACGGCGAGCGGGCCGCCACTCAGCACGGCCGCATCGGCCTGAGCGGTTCCGCGGCGCAAAGCGCCTGCCAGCGTGGCAATCGACTCCGCCCTCTCGACGATCAGGCCGGGCAGGCCCTCGCGACTTGCGGCAGTCTCGCGGGTCACGCCCTCATCGTCCCCGGGCTGAAGCGAGCCGCAGCTCCAGCGCCTGCAGCGGCGAGAAGTCGCGCAACTTCAGGAAGGCCGCGGCGCCGGCCAGTCGCTCGAATTCCGGCAGCTTCTGCGAGACGCCGCAGTGGTTGGCCACGTCCAGGAGCGCCCCCAGCGGAGCGAGCCCTATCAGCTCGGACTCGAGCAGGTGCACACCGCTCTCGGCCGCGTCCGCCCGAACGGCTTCCCAGACAAGCCAGAGTGGAGTCGTCCGGTAGTCGAGCAGGTTCATCGACACCTGCGCCCGGCCGATCTCCTCGATCCAGAACCCGTTCGCCTGCACCCGAGGCAGACCGCCGCTCGACTCCCTGATCCGGCGGGCGATCCGCTTGGCCAGCTCCAGGTCCTTGCTGTCGAGGTTGATGTTGTAGGCGATCAGGAACGGGCGGGCGCCGACGGCCATTGCGCCGGCTCGGGGGTGGAGCCGGGCCGGCCCGAAATCGGGCTCTCGGCCCTGGTCGCCGATCTGAGTCTTGAGACCTTCGTACTGGCCTCTCCGAACGTCCGCCAATCGCTGCCGCGACGGCGAGGTCGCCGCCTCGCCGTAGAGATACACCGGGATGCCGAACCGATCGGCCACCCTGGATCCGAAGGTTCGGGCCAGTTCGATGCAATCGGCCATGGTGCTCCCGGCGAGCGGCACGAACGGCACCACGTCAACCGCGCCGATGCGCGGGTGCTCGCCGACGTGCCGCTCCATGTCGATCTCGGCCAGGGCCACGGCCACGGTCCGCTCCAGGGCCTCCAGGATCGGAGCCGTCTCGCCGGCGAGAGTCAGGACGCTCCGGTTGTGGCTCCCATCGCTGGTCCGGTCGAGCAGGTATGCGCCGGGCACGCTCTCGACGGCCGCGGCGAGCTTGTCGACGACGTCCAGCCGCCGCCCCTCGCTGAAGTTGGGAACCGTCTCGACGAGCTTGCTCAACTTCCCTCCGTCTGGAGTCCTCCAGCCCCCGCCCGGGCGGCTGCGCGGACGCACCAGGCCAGGCTACCAATCAGTCGCTACCCATCCGCAGAGCCATTCGTATCGTGGCACACGGACGATACGACGGGTCGCGTAATGCCCGACGCATTTGCCGCCGATAGCATGCCGCGGATGGAAAGAGAGGCACGGCTTCGGGCATGGCTTCGTTAGCGCGACCGTCCCTGTGGCGGAACCGAGATTTCGCGAGGCTCTGGTCCGCGGCCACCGTGTCGGTGATCGGCAGCCAGGTGACCATGATCGCCCTGCCGTACATCGCCCTGACCATGCTCGGAGCGAATGTCCTCCAGGTCTCGGCTCTCGCGGCCGTCGAGATGCTCCCGTTCCTGCTGTTCACCCTGCCTGCGGGTGCGTGGTTGGATCGAGTCCGCCGGCGGCCCGTGCTGGTAGCCGCCGACATGGGTCGAGGGGTCGTCCTGCTGTCCATCCCGGTAGCGTACGTGCTGGGCGCGCTGACAATGTGGCAGCTCTTCATGGTCGCCTTCGTGACCGGGACGTTCACCGCCTTCTTCGACATCGCCGACCAGTCGTACCTGCCGGCGATCCTGGATCGCGGCGACCTCGTCGACGGCAACGCTCACCTCCAGATCAGCAACTCGGTGGCGCAGATCGGCGGCCCGGCCCTGGGCGGCAACCTCCTCGCGTTGGTGGCGGCGCCGTTCGCGATCGCCGTCGACGCGCTGAGCTACTTCATCTCGGGCGGGTTCATCAGCGCAATCCACCGCCGCGAGACCAAGCCCGAGCGCCGCCTGGGCGCCGACGGCCGGCCGACGTCCATGCGGACCGACATAGTCGAAGGACTGCGCTACGTCGTGGGGAACCTCTACCTGCGGCCGATCGCCGCCTGCACTGCGATCTCGAACCTGTTCGGGGCCGCCCTGTTCGGTGTCTTCCCGGTCCTGATCTGGCAGGAGTTGAGGCTGCCGCCGGCGTTCTTCGGGACGGTGATGGGGCTGGCCAGCATCGGCTTCCTGGTCGGAGCCGCCCTGTCGAACCGGCTGCCCCGACTCATCGGCCTGGGCCCGACGATCGTGATCTCGGCCGCGCTCAGCTCTCCGGCCTTCCTCCTGATGACGCTCACCCCCGCTGCGCTCAACGGCGCGGCCGTGACCCTCTTCGTCGGCTGGTTCGTCGCAGGTCTCGCTCAGGTGGTCTACAACGTGGCCCAGATCAGCCTTCGCCAGGCCATCACGCCGCCGGAGATGCAGAGCCGGATGAACGCGACGATGAGGTTCATCGTGTGGGGCACGATCCCGATCGGCTCGCTGATGGGCGGCCTCATGGCATCCGCGATGCCTGTGAGGGCCGCCCTGCTGATCGCTGCCTTGGCCACGTTCGTGTCCTTCGTACCGGTGCTGGCGTCGCCGCTTCGGTCACTGGGCGAGATCCCCGGGGATCCGAGCACGGACGGAGCCGAAGTCGCCGCAGTAGCGGGAGCCCCCGGAGCGGATGCGGCGGCATAGCAGCTGCGAGCCGGCCAAGACTCGGGCAGCGACGGCTGCGTTCGAGAGCTACCTGGCCGGGGCGGCCGGAGGCGCCGGTGGGGCGGGCGGAGGGGCCGGCACGGCTGCAGCCGCTTCTTTTTCCGCGCGATTCTTCGCCTCGAACTCGATCGCGGCGAGGGCTCCTGATACCACGGCCACAACCAGATACACCGTCATCCGAACTGTGGCGATGGGGTCCGGGCCGTTGTCGCTGTGGCGCATCGCGAGGTTCGTCAGGCACGCCACCGCGCTCCAGCCGAAGGTTGCGACGAAGACGACGAAATAGGGGCGAAGCAGCAGGAAGGCAAGGAGCGCCGAGCTGACGATGCAGGCGCCCAGGTCGACCAGCCAGCCGGCATTGCTGTTGCCGCAGCTGACGTTGAGTCCGTTGGAGAAGTTGGGGCAGCCGGCCACCGCCTGCATGTTGATGAACCCGTTTCCAGCGTCCACGAGGGCGACGAACCCGAGCAGGATCGCGACCACGTAACTGGGCCGGTTGAGACTGCGTGTATCCATTTGCTCCCTCGATTCAAGGTCTGCGTTAGGGACGCAAAGCGAAAGGTAGACCTGCGCGAACTCCGCGGGGTGGCCGGCCCGCCAGCGACATGTCGGTCAGTCGCCGTCGAGCATCGGGATGCGGACGCCCCGCTCCCGAGCGACCTCGATGGCCCGCTCGTAGCCGGCATCGGCGTGGCGCATAACGCCGGTGCCCGGATCCGTGGTGAGCACCCGCTCCAGCCTCTGCGCGGCCAGGTCCGTGCCGTCGGCCACGACCACCATGCCCGCATGCTGTGAGTAGCCGATGCCAGTCCCGCCGCCGTGGTGGATCGACACCCAGCTGGCGCCGGAGGCGGTGTTCACGAGGGCGTTCAGGAGGGGCCAGTCGGCGATGGCGTCGGAGCCGTCGCGCATCGACTCCGTCTCGCGGTTGGGCGAGGCCACGGAGCCGGAGTCGAGGTGGTCCCGGCCTATGACGATGGGCGCCGACACCGCGCCCGACCGAACCAGCGCGTTGAAGGCGAGCCCCGCCTTCGAGCGCTCGCCGTAGCCGAGCCAGCAGATCCGGGCCGGGAGGCCCTGGAACGGCACCCTGGCCTCGGCCAGCTCGATCCAGCGCCGCAGCGATTCGTTCTCCGGGAACAACGCCAGGATCGCCCGATCGGTGGCCAGGATGTCCGCCGGATCGCCCGAGAGCGCGGCCCAGCGGAACGGCCCCTTACCCTCGCAGAAGAGGGGCCGGATGAACGCCGGCACGAAGCCCGGGAAGTCGAAGGCGTTGGTCACTCCAGCTGTCTGGGCCTGGGCCCGGATGTTGTTGCCGTAGTCGAAGGTCACGGCCCCGGCCGCCTGGAGAGCCAGCATCGCCCGGACGTGATCGGCCATGGAGGCCATCGCCCGACGGACGTACTCGTCCGGGTCCGAGCGCCGAAGCTCGGCCGCGTCGGCCACGGAGACCCCCGCCGGAACGTAGCCGTTCAGGGCGTCGTGGGCGGATGTCTGGTCCGTGACAGCGTCGAAGCGCTCGCCGCGGCGGACCAGCTCCGGCTCGACCTCGGCGGCATTGCCGACCAGGGCGATCGACTCCGCGCGGCCCGCCGCGGCGCCCTCTCGCGCCCACCGGAGAGCCTCGTCGAGCGAATGGGTCAGCCGATCCACGTAGCCGATCTCGAGCCGCCGCCTGGCCCGGGCCTCGTCGACCTCGATGACCAGGGCCACGCCGTCGTTCATGGTGACGGCCAGAGGCTGAGCGCCACCCATCCCGCCCAGGCCTGCCGTGAGCGTGATCCGCCCCCGCAGCGACCCGCCGAAGTGCTGGCGGGCCAGCTCGGCGAACGTCTCGTACGTGCCCTGCAGAATCCCCTGGGTGCCGATGTAAATCCACGATCCGGCGGTCATCTGGCCGTACATCGTCAGGCCGGCCCGCTCGAGCTCGCGGAACGTCTCCCAGTTCGCCCACTTGCCGACCAGGTTCGAGTTTGCGATCAGGACGCGCGGCGCCCATTCGTGCGTCCGAAAGACGCCGACCGGCTTGCCCGACTGGACGAGCAGCGTCTCGTCGTTCTCCAGGCGGCGCAGCTCGCGAACGATGGCGTCGAAGGCGGCCCAGCTTCGGGCTGCCCGGCCGGTGCCGCCGTAGACGACGAGATCCTGAGGGCGCTCGGCCACCTCGGGATCCAGGTTGTTCATGAGCATCCGCAGGGCGGCTTCCTGGGCCCAGCCCTTGCAGCTTCGCTCCGGTCCGCGAGGCGCCCGGACGGTTCGAGGTCCCGTCTTGGCAACGCCGGTCCCGATAGCCATCGAAGCCTCCGCAGAGTTGCCCGAACCCAGCTCGGGCGTCAGGTCTCCAGTGTGCGCCGGTTCGGTCCAGACGTCATGCGGTCGGTCGGGCCGGAGCTCGCTGTCTCAGGTCAGACTCTCGATGAGCATCCGGCCGAGGTCGCGAGGACCCATGCCGTACATCGAGAGGAGCAGGTCCTCCCCCAGGGACACGGTGTAGACGACCGGGCCGCCGTTGCAGGTGGAGACGTCCACGATCTTCTCGTTGATCGTTTGCCGGTTGCTGGTGGCGACGCCGTTGGCTTGCGAGCACGCGCCGGTCGCGTACTCATCCACCCAGGCCGCGTAGAAGTCCGCCGTCTGAGCGGCCGGCTTGCGCCGGCCGATGGCGAGGTACAGCCAGTCGGGGTAGCCGATCAGGCCGATCGATGCCGCGGCGTACCCGTCGAAGTTGTTGGCCAGGTCGGCGTTGTCCAGCGCCCCCGATTCGCTGGCCGCATCCTCCACGAGGGGAAGCGCCGCAACCGACGCCGGCAGCCTGCCCAGGAGGCTCGGGTCGATCCGCAGCCCGTAGTGGCCGACGGTCCCGCTCGGCCATGCCGTCGGGCCGATGGGCACGGCCGTGTATCTCGGTGGCGTCGGCGTGGTCGCACCGGTCCCGCAGGCGGCTACGCAGACGAGGGTCGCCGCCATCAGGGCCGCGGCGGCGCGGTGAGCGGCGAGACGGGCGCCTCGGCCGCCGCGATCGGCGAGACGGGCGCCTCGGGCGCCGCCCGGCAGATCAGAGCTCACGCCGAAGGACCGGGTATCGCTCGTCATCAACGGCGAGACCGAAGCCGGCCTTGATCCAGAACTCGGGACGCGCGGCCGGGGTCGCGTCCTCCCTGGCCCTGACCTCCGGATAGGACTCCACCGCCGCGAAACCGCGGTGGGCCAGATCACCGCAAACCTCCTCGACGAGGCGCAGGGCATAGCCCCGCCGCCTCGCCGCTGCCGTGGTGGCGATGCAGGTGATGACCGCCGGGAGCGGTGAGTCGGGGAGTTGCGGGTAGAGCTCGCGCAGCCGGAGCGCCCGCGGATATGCCGAGAGGGGTCCGAACTGACAGTAGGCCACGGCATCGCCATCGGCCAGAAGCAACTTGGCGTAGCTGCCGAAGACAGCCAGGCCGCGGCCGAGCAGCTGCAGCTTGCGGGGAGCCTCAGCCGCGATGGTCGGGCGGGCCTGCCGCCGGGGCGCGAATGGGTTGTCGTCGAAGGGTCCCGCCAGATCGTCGAGGAGGGGGTTCCGCGCCGGAGCGCTCGGAGATGGAGCGAACGGATTGGCCGAAGCCCTCGACGGGGGCGCGAAGGGGTTCAAGTCGGCCTTCGGCGGCGGTGCGAACGGGTTGCCGCCGGCGCTACCGGAAGGGGTTGCGCCCGCGGTCGAGGCGACGGCCGAACCCGCCGGGGGCGGCAGCCAGCCGGGCCGGCTGGCCTTCGAGCCGCGGTCGGCGTCCTCCCAGTAATCGCAGCTGCGGTGGGCGAACGACGGGTCCGCGCAGGGCGGGATCAGCCCGAAGCGGGCTTCGTCCGTGACGTCGACTATCTCGAACCGTGCCATCGACCCCAACTGTACGGCACCGTGGCCGGTCCCGGCTGCGGCAGGCTCCAGGGAGATGCTTCATCTGGCTAGACTCGACGCCACCGTGACCGCTCCCACCCGATCCAAGAGCCAGCCCTCCGGCGGACCTCGCTGGCGGCGGGCGCTGACCCGCGGCATCACCCGCAACGTCGTCGCGCTCGGCTTCGTGAGCCTCTTCACCGACATCTCGAGCGAGATGCTCGTGTACGTCATCCCGCTCTTCCTCGCCAACGTGCTGCTGGCACCGGCCGCGGTGATCGGCCTGATCGAGGGGCTGGCCGAAAGCACGGCCTCGATCCTCAAGCTGATCAGCGGCGCGCTTTCGGATCGGCTGTCGCGGCGGCGGCTGCTGGTGGGGATCGGCTACGGCACGTCCGTCGCGGCCAAGGGCCTGTATCTCCTCGCCACTGTGTGGCCGGTTGTCCTCCTGGGCCGGGTCGGGGATCGGTTCGGCAAGGGGATCAGGACCTCACCTCGCGACGCTCTAATCGCCGATTCCACCGCCCCGGAGAACCGGGGAGTGGCGTATGGCCTCCATCGGGCCATGGACACCACCGGTGCCTTCGCCGGGGTGCTGATTGCGGCCGCGGTCATCTGGGCAGTTGAAGGCGACGCGACCCGCCTCACGGCCGACGCGTTCCGCATCCTCGTCCTGCTGGCGCTCGTGCCCGGCCTCCTGGCGGTGGCCACGATCGTGGTGGGCGTGCGAGACGTGCGGCGTCCGGCCGCCGTGGGATCCGCAAGCGCAGCGCCGGAATCCATCGCCCTCGCCGGGCTGGTCCATCGTGTCGTTGGCAGCGTCTCCGAATGGCGCCGGTTCCCGCGGCCGTTCTGGCTCTTCATCGCGGCCAACGCCCTCTTCACGCTCGGCAACTCGAGTGACGCCTTCCTGGCCCTGCGGTCGCAGAACCTGGGCCTGACGCTGCTGAGTCTGCTGCTGACGATCGTCGCGTTCAACGCCACGAACGCCATCGTGGCCTGGCCGGCCGGTGCGTTGTCCGATCGAATCGGGCGTCGCGGCCTGATCGCGGCCGCCTGGGTCATCTACGCCGCCTGCTACGCCGGCTTCGCGGTGGCGACATCGGCCGTGTGGGTCGTGCCGCTATGGGTCGCCTACGGGACCTACTACGCACTGAGCGAGGGCGTCGGCAAGGCGCTGGTGGCCGATCTGGCGCCGGGCGAGCTTCGGGCCACGGCCTTCGGGATCCTCAACGCGGTCCAGGGATCGATCATCCTGCCGGCATCGGTCATCGCCGGGATCCTGTGGAGCGCTATCGCACCCCCGGCTCCGTTCTGGTTCGGCGCCGCGTGCGCGGCCTCCGCAACGGTCCTGCTGCTGGCCACGGTCAGGCTGCCGGCGCGAGGGAGGTAGCGGCTAGGCAGTCGTCGTGAACTCGACGGTCTCTCCGGTACCGGCATCCACCCACAGCGCGCTGGCTCCCTCAATCCCGGCGTTGTCGTGCCAGGTGTAATCGATCCGCCAGCAGAGCCGGAGCGGGGCACCCTGGGTCGCTTGGTTGGCATGCCACTCGAGCTTGGCGCTGCAGGTCTCCACCTTGCCGTTAGCGCCGCCGGTGCTGTTCTTGCAGGTCGGGAACTTCGCCAGGGCCTGAGCCTGAGAGATCGTCATTGCCGGCGCCGGAGCGGTCCCCGTCTCGAGGTAGCGATATGACATGAACGTGCCGTCCGAGGCGATGGTCATGAGCGTGCCGTCCTGGGGTGCCGGTACTCCATCGATCTTCCGATTCCAGTGCGCGCGCCAGCTCATTTCGGGGTCCTGGTAGAAGAGGTCGGGCGCGCCGAGGGTGACGCCGAGCCGGGTCAGGTAGTCGGCAACTCGAACGCGGGCGTCAGATCCAGAGAGGGGCGCTCCCGGCAAGGGGCCGGGGGCAGACGGCGCCACCGCCACGGCCACCAGGCGTCCGGTCGCATCCCACCCTACCGACCAGTCGCCGATCGTGAAGTACGTCCCGGGCGCAAGGGGGGCCGGGCTGCGCAAGATCGCGCCCGCCGGCGGTATCGAGCCTCCCAGCGCCCGAACGATCTCGATCGCTCTGGCTGCCAGGGCGGCGTCGCCGGCAGACGACGCGGGACTGGCCGACCGTGCAGGCGTCGGCGTGGGGGTGGGCGATGGCGCCGCCGCGGACGCGACCGAGCGGGCCGCGCTCGCCGCCGGAGAGTTGCTGGGTGGCTCGGTCTGACCGGCGGCAGTACAAGCCGCGATCGTCAAGGCCACGGCCGTGGCCAGGAGAACTAGCCCAAGCCGGTTTCGCGACATCTCGACCCCCTGTTCCGAATCGACACGGCCATGGACGAATGAGAGGGATCTCCAGTTGCACCACTGAAGATGGTACGGCACGCGCGGACCTGGACCACCCTACGGAATCGATCGTGAGTCCTGTTCCCCTCTGCGCGACCGGCATCGACAACGATGTCAGAAGCATTAACTTGACATTCGAGACGCCGGACCGGCGGGGCAGTGGCCGGAGATGGGTGCCCCGTCGACCACAGACTACGCGGCTGCGGGGCGCGCTGCGTGCCACAAGAGGTGAACCATGCGGCCACTTGACGTCCGCATCGAGGCCGCGCTACGCGCCTACGACGAGGACTGTCGGTGGGACCTGATCGGCGGTATCGTCGGCGAGTGTCCCGACGACGTCCTCGAAGTCCCCACGGGCCTTCTTCGTGGCGAGGATGAGCGCGGGCGCACGCTCGGCGCCGACATTCTCGGTCGCCTGGTCGGAGCGGAGCCGGGCACCCGCGCCGCGGTCCTCGACGCGCTTCTCGAGGCCATCGAGATCGAGACGGCGGCGGCTCCTCTGGCCTCGATCGTGGCGGCGCTCGGGCACCTTGGCGATGCCGGGACTCTCGGCCGAATCTTCCCGCTGGCGGTGCACTCGAACGCGGAGGTGAGGCTGGCGGTCGCCTTCGCCGTGGCCACCATCAGCCCGCAGCCGCTCGTCCCGGAGGCTCGCGTGGCGCTGATCCGTCTGTCGGGCGACGACGAGCCGGAGGTCCGAGATTGGGCCACCTTCGGTCTCGGGACTCTGTCCAGCGACGACGGCCCCGACGTGCGGGCGGCACTTCTGGCCCGGGCTGAGGATGCCTACCGAGAGACGCGCGCGGAGGCCCTCTTCGGTCTGGCGGTTCGACGGGACCCGAGGGCCGTGCCGCACCTGATTCGGGCTCTGCAGTCGCCCCTGGTGGGCGGGCTCGAGGTGGACGCCGCCGCGGCCGCGGCGGACCCGCGCCTGTTGCCCGCGCTTTGGGCGCTGCGACAGGCGGGCAATGGGGACGAGGTCCGCCTGCGTCGGGCCATCGACCGCTGCTCCGGGCGCGACCGGCCCCCGCTGACCTCCTAGCGGGCTCACCGCCTCGCCGGGGCCGTCGCGACGGGCGGAGTCTCGGCGGCTCGGTTATCCTGCCCAGCGTTCCCACCGGCATTGCCCGGCCGTCCGGCAGTCCCTGGCTACGAGGCCCTCGTGTTCGCCATCATCGACACGACAATCATTCCGTTCCTGAACAACCTCTACGGCGCGGTCGGCTACCTGGGCGTGTTCATCGCCATGGTCATCGAATCGACGCTGCTGCCGCTGCCGTCCGAACTCATCCTCCCCTTCGCCGGATGGAAGGTCGTCGACCCCACGGCCATCGAGCCGCTCACCCACGGACCGTGGAACTTCTGGGTCGTGGTGGTCATAGGAACGGCGGCGAACACCACTGGCTCGATCTTCGGGTACTACCTGGGCGCCAGGCTCGGCCGGCCGTTTCTCGACCGGTGGGGCCGCTTCCTCCTGATCCGGAAGCACGAGATCGACCAGGCCGAGTCCTTCTTCGCCCGCTGGGGCTCGCCGACCGCTTTCATCAGCCGCCTGCTACCTGGCATTCGCAGCGTTATCAGCTTCATCGCCGGCGTGTCGCACATGCCGCTCGGCCGGTTCATCGTCTATTCCACCCTCGGCGCAGTCCCGTGGACGATCGCCCTGGTCTACGCCGGCACCGTCCTCGGTTCCAACTGGACACAGATCCGGACGACTCTCCAACCGTTCGACACGCTGATCCTCCTTGCGTGCGTGGCCGCGGTCGTGGCCTTCGTGGCGTGGCAGCTCACCCATCCGGGTTCGCGGCGCGGTCAGTCGGAAGCCTGAGCCGGGCCGGCGCGGGCGACGACAAGCTTGGATCGCCGGCCGAGCCACGACGCGGCCATGCGGGCAGGCGTGCACCACCGGGCCATCCCGTGGCAGACTTGGGCAAGGTCGTATGGCGGTCGGGGCGGCCGCTGAAGCTACGGATGATGGTGATGCGCAGTAGACCGACTCGCGTCCAGTCGCAGGCGCCGAGCATCGAGGAGAGAGGGCGGCGGAGAGCCGGCCCGGGTGCCGGGGACTCGTGAGCACGGCCGGAGACCGCTTGAATCCGCGCCCGAGAGCCGCGTCGGGCGGCGCCGGGACCGCGCCCATGGCCCACCCCGATCCGAAGATAGCCCAGACCGGCCGTCGGATGGCTCATCGACCTCGGCGCGGGCCGCTGCGATGGCTGGCTGACCTCGTGTGGGCGATCGTCCCCGGGTCGCGGCGGGCTCGGTCCGTCTCGGCCGTCTCGGCCGCGGCGACGGGCTCGGCCGACTCCGCGGGCTTCGCCCCGCGGTCGGGCCGGGCGTACCGCCTGACCGCAGATGGCCTGGCCGGCAGCCTCGCACGTCTCGGCCGCCGCTTCGGGCCGAAGGAACCGCACCGGCGCGAATTGACCGCCGTGCTGGCCCTGGTCCTGGTGGCATGCGCGCTGTCCGCGAGCCTTCCGGCCGTCTGGGCGGCGCGTGCCGGCCCATCGTCAGACCCGAGCGGCCGCGTCGCCGCCAATCTGGACCCGACCGACCTAGCTGCTTCGGCCTCGCTGCCCACCGGCAACTCGTCCCCGGAGCCGACGCTGGCGCAGTCCACGCTCCCGCCACCGTCCGAGTCCCCGACCCTGCCTCCGGCGGCTCCGCTTACCCCCGCGCCCACGAAGGTAGTGGCTCCGGCGAGGGCTTACACGTTCGTGGCGCTGGGCGATTCGCTGACCGCCTGGCCTGCCAACGAGCCGTGGCCGGTCCGCCTGGACGCCGCGGATGCCCGCCTGCGCATGGTCAACAACGCCGGAGTCCCGGGCGATTTGACGAGCGAGATGCTGGCCCGCCTCGACAGCGACGTGCTCGCCTACAAGCCCGACGTGTTGTTCGTACTGGGCGGCACCAACGACGTCGGCCACTACATCAGCGCGGCGACGACGATCACGAACCTCAAGGCGATCATCGTGGCGGCAAAGGCCAAGGGCATCCGAGTGATCCTCTTGACCATTCCGCCCGACTCGTATCCCTACATGGCGGCACCCATCGAGTCGCTCAACTCTGCGATCGTCCATCTCGGCAACGCCTACGGGCTCCTGGTGGTCGACATCCACGCGGCGCTGTCGACCTCGGCCGGGGTCTACGTGCCGAAGTACACGAGCGACGGCCTGCACTTCAGCGCCCTCGGCGCTCAGAAGGTCGCGGACACGGTCTACGTTCGTGCCCGGCGGGTCGGCCTGTAGCGGACCCGGGACCGCTCCCTGCTGATCGTGGCCGGGCGGCTCTCGACCCCGTAACGACCCGACGGCAGGCCGCGGCAGCGCCCCGCGCGGGACGTGGCGGCGACCGCGGGCCACGCGTCCGGCTAGCCCCAGGGCGCCTCGCCGGGCCTTCGGAGATGAGCCACGTCGTTGCCGAGAATCAGCTGGGCTCCGTCCGGGCCGTCGCCGTACTCGTAGCGCAGGACCGTCAGGTTGGCGCGGTCCTGGACGAAGCGACGGCGGCAATCGCGAACGGGGATGCCCAGGGCGGCGCACATCAGGATTCGATTGAAGGTGCCGTGGGCAACGACGAGTATCCGCCGCTCGCCCTCGGCTTCGGCCTGGGTTTCGGAGATGACGCCGCGCGAGCCGCCGGGCTCGGGCGAGCGGCCGCGCGCTCGACCGGCCGCCGGTGCGCGGCTGTCGGCCGCAAGCAGGTCGGCCAGGAAACTCACCGCCCGAGCCGCCACCTCGTCGCCGGACTCGCCGCCGGGCGGGCGCGTCGAAGCTGGATCGCGATCCCAGCGCGCCCGCAACTCGGGATCACGGGCATCGATCTCCGCGGAAGTCAGGCCCTCCCAACGGCCGTAGTCGAGCTCGCGCAGCCGCTCGTCCACCTCGACGGGACGGCCTGTCGCGATCGCCTGGGCGGTCTCCAGGGCCCGGATCATCGGGCTCGAGATGATCCGGTCGATCCGAACCCCGGCCAGCCGTCGCGCCAGCGCTTCGGCCTGCGCCAGCCCCTCCGGGGTCAGCGACACGTCGATCTGCCCGCCGAGCACGGCGTTCTCGCCTGCCGTCGTCAAGCCGTGGCGGGTGAGCAGCAGGTCGAGCATGGCTCCGGGCCTAGAAGAGGCCCACGATGTTGCCGTCCGCGTCGATGTCGATCGATTCGCCGGCCGGGTGCGACGGCAGGCCCGGCATCGTGCGCATCTCGCCCAGCAGCGGCGTGATGAAGCCCGCTCCGGCAGAGAGGCGGACCTCGCGGATGGGAACGCGGAAGCCGGCCGGCCGGCCCTTCAGGGACGGGTCGTGGCTGAGCGAGAGGTGGGTCTTGGCCATGCAGATCGGCAGCTTGCCGAAGCCCAGTTCCTCGTACAGCTTCAGGGCCTTCGTGGCTGCCGGCAGCTCGTCCACGCCCCCGGCGCCGTAGATGCGGACCGCGATCGTCTCTATCTTCTCTCGAAGCGGGGCGTCGTCCGGGTAGAGCAACTGGAAGTCCGGCGCACCTTCCTTCGCCGCGGACCAGGCGGCCCGTGCCAGGTCCTCCGCGCCCGCGCCACCTTCGGCGAAGTGGCGGCTGACGACGACTTCGCGCGCTCCCGCGGCCAGAGCCACTTCCCGGATCGCGGCCACCTCAGCCTCCGTGTCGGAGGGGAAGTGGTTGATCGCGACCACCACCGGGACGTTGAAGTAGCGGACGTTCTCGATCTGGGCGGCGAGGTTATCCGAGCCGCGCCGGACGGCATCCACGTTCTCCTGCTCGAGCGCCGGATCGAGCGGCCTGCCGGCCACGATTCGGCCCACGCCGCCGTGCATCTTGAGGGCCCGAACCGTGGCCACCATGACCGCGGCGTCCGGCCGCAGTCCGCTCTGACGGCACTTTATGTCGAAGAACTTCTCGGCCCCCATGTCGGCACCGAAGCCGGCCTCGGTGCAGGCGATCTCGCAGGTCGCCAGCGCCAGCCGGTCGGCCAGAACGCTGTTGTTGCCGTGGGCGATGTTGGCGAACGGGCCGCAGTGCACGAAGGCGGGCCCGCCCTCGAGGGTCTGGAGCAGGTTCGGCTTGATCGCGTCACGGAGCAGGACGGTCATCGAGCCGGCGCAGCGCAGGTCTTCGGCGGTGACGCGGCGGCCGTCGAAAGTGGTGGCCACGACCATTCGAGCGAGTCGCGCCCGCAGGTCGTGGATGTCCGAGGCGAGGGCCAGGACGGCCATGACCTCCGAGGCGCTGGTGATCTGCCATTCGGTCTCGCGCGGGTAGCCGTTCTCGCGCCCACCCAGGCCGACGATCGCCTTTCTGATGGCCCGATCGCTGATGTCGACGACCCGTGGCCACAGGACGCCCAGAGGATCGATGCCGAGCGGGTTGCCGTGGGTGAGCGAGTTGTCGACGAAGGCCGCCAGCAGGTTGTGGGCCGCCCCGACGGCGTGGTTGTCGCCGGTGAGGTGGAGGTTGAAGTCCTCCATCGGGATCACCTGGCTGTAGCCGCCGCCCGCTGCGCCGCCTTTGATCCCGAAGACCGGGCCGAGAGAGGGCTGGCGGATGCAGACCGCCGCCCGATGGCCGATCCGGTTCAACCCCTGGACGAGGCCGATGTTGGTAGTGGTCTTGCCCTCGCCCAGCGGGGTGGGCGTGATCGCGGTGACGACGACGTACTTGCCGCGCTTGCCCCTGGCAGCGGCCTCGGCCTCCAGCCGCTCGATCCCCTCCAGGCGGACCTTTGCCTTGTAGGGCCCGTACTGCTCGACCTCGTCGTCCCGCAGCCCCAGCTCATGGGCGAGATCGATGATCGGCCGCGGCTTGACGGACTGGGCGATCTCCAGGCTGGAGGGCATCGGGCCGCTCATCGCGACGAGGCTCCCGCGGCTCCCCCGGCCCGCGTCGCGGCTCCCCCGGCCCGCGTCGCGGCGCTGGCCCGCGCCGCCAGCTCGGCCTGATCCGTGGCGGCTCGCAACAGGTGGCTCAGCAACAGCGCGTTGGTGAGCGGCCCGACGCCGCCCGGAACCGGCGTGATCGCCGCCACAACGTCCTTGGCCGACTCGAAGTCCACGTCCCCGACCAGCCGGTCGCCGACGACGTTGATTCCCACGTCGACGACCACGACCCCGGGCGACAGCATCTCCCCGGTGACCAGGCCCGGTCGGCCGGCGGCCACGACCAGAATCTCCGCGTCGCGGGTGTGGTGCCCCAGGTCGCGAGTTCTGGAGTGCAGGATGGTCACGGTGCCATGTTCGCGCAGCAGGAGCAGCGCAGCCGGCTTGCCGACAACGTTCGACCGGCCCACGACGACCACCCGCTTGCCGGCGATCTCGATCCCAGATCGCTTCAGGATCTCGACCGATGCCTGGGCCGTGGCCGGCAGGAAGCCGTCGTAACCCAGGGAGAGCAGGCCCGCGTTGTGGGGATGGATGCCGTCTATGTCCTTCGCCGGGTCGATCGAGTCGATGACCGTTCGCAGCGGGATGTGCGACGGTAGCGGCATCTGGACGATGATCCCGGCTACTGCCGGATCGGCATTCAGACGCTCGATCTCCGTGCAGAGGGCATCGGCCGTCACATCCGACCCGACCTCGACAAGCCGCGCCGAGATGCCCACCTTCTCGCACATGCGCAAGATCTGCCTCAGGTACACGGCCGAAGGGGCATCCGCCCCGACGAGGACGACTGCGAGTGCCGGCGAGTAGCCCCATCGCTCCTCGAAGCGCGCGAAGTCCTCGGTCAGGCCGGCCCGTATCTCGGCCGCGATAGGGCTGCCCGCGAGCAGCCTCGGGCCGGCTTCGCCCTGATCGGCCGCTCCGTCTCTCCCGCCGCTCACTCGTCCTCCGGATCGCGGGCCCGACCCGAAAGCACGATCTCGCGAGTCCGTGACGCCAGGGCCGCGATGTCGTGGAGAGCCTCATCCAGCCGGCGACTCATCGACTCGTTGTATTCCTCGTCGCCGGTGGAAGGCAGGTTGATGCGAACGTTTTCGGCGGCCCCACGGGCGCCTGCCTCGGCCAGCAACGCAGCCACCAGCACGTCGCTGGCGGCATTGACATTGCTGCGGCCTGCCAGCGCCTCGGCGGCGGTCACAAGAGCACCGCAGGCCTTCACGCAATCCCACGGAGCATCGGATGCGGCCCGCGCCGCCGTCTGAAGGGCCGCGCTCCGCGCCACTTGCTGAGCCTCGGTTGCGCGAGGCAGCTTGAGAGCGGTCGCGTAGCCGGCGTAGGCCTCGGCGTCTCTGTCGGCCAGTCGCAGGAACTCGGATGCCAGGCTTCGACCGGCCTCCCCGCACCGAGCGAGTGTCGCTTCGTAGGCGGCGTACTTGGGCCGGCCGATCGAAAGGCCCGCCACCATAGCCACGAGCGACGCCCCGAGCGCTCCCGCCAGCGCCGAGGCCGATCCTCCTCCGGGAACGGGCTCGGACGACGAAAGGCTCTCTATGAAGCGGCCAACAGTCAGATCCGCGAATGAAACGGTCTTGGATGCTTGTGACATAGGGCGATTGTAGGCACCCGGCCGCCTCGCGCGTTCAGTCTCCCGCCTCTCCGGACCGACCTCAGCTCAGACCGACCTCGTCGTCCACGCCGTCGACCGTCCAGCGGTGCGATCGATGCTGGAAGCTCAGGGCCAGGCGAGCCCCAGGCGTCTCGACTTCGAACACGGTTCGGGGGCCTACGTCCAGCCGGAAGGCTGAGTGCTCCCGTCGAACGGCAGTCAACCGCGTGACGGGCAGGCGGAGCTGGCCCCAGGTGATCTCACGAGGCGTGCCGTCGAACCAGTCGGCTCGAACGCGCACCTCCACGGGCTCCATGCGGACGATGGCCATCGCGGTTGCTCCTCTTCGCTTGACTGGCCGTCGCTCGCTCGGGCACTGGGCGGGATGAACGGACGTTCTATTTCTTGCACATCTTAGTCGAACAGATGTTCGATGTCAATGGTCGACGCGTCGAACGTCCGGCCACGATGAAGCATCACCGAGGCCAGTGACAGCTTGCGTGTCACGACCTCCCTCGGAGCCTCCGCGCACCGACCCAGGGATGCGTTTCGCAGCCAAAGCCGAAGGCCGGAAGCCAGGCCATCGCGGGCGGGCTATCCTCGGCGGCATGAACTACTCAGAGCGATTCGCAGCGGTTGGCCGGCCCGCCACCAACGCCGAATGGGCGGCCATCTCCGCTCGCCGCGCGGCCAGACCGTTCCTCTTCCTGGTGACCAGCACCGGCATCGTGTGCACGCCGGGCTGCCCCGCGCGAACTCCCGGCCGGGACCGGGTCCGCGTCATATCCGGGCCGGATGAAGGGCTAGCGGCAGGCGCCAGGGCATGCCTCCGCTGCCGCCCGGACCGGCTGTTCGGCTGGATGGAGAACGGATCGATTTGGGCGCAGGCTTCCGAGCGATCGACCGACGGCCCAGCCGCCGCGTCCGGGGGCGACCCTCTGCGCAAGGCTGTCGAACTCATCTCGGCCGCCCTTGCCGCGGGGGACGACGTGCCGAGCGACCGCGAGCTGGCCGGGCGGCTCGCCATCCCCGAGCGCCGGCTCCGGGAACTGTTTCGGGAGAGGTTGGGCGTGACCCCGCGAGCCTGGGCCGCGGCCCGACGCGCGGAGCGGCTCCGCTCGCGTCTGGCGGACGGCCAGCCCGTTCTGCCTGCGCTCTACGACGCAGGCTACGGCTCGTCGAGCGCCGCCTACGAGGCCGCGAACGGCGAGCTGGGCATGGCTCCGGGACGGTACCGGACCGGTGCCGCGGGCGAGTCGATCCGCTGGACGATCGCTCCGATCCCGCAGGGAGTGGCGCTGGTCGCGGCCACGGATCGTGGATTGTGCTCAATCCTAATGGGCCACGAAACAGACGCCCTTGCGGCCGAGCTGCGGGCCGAGTTCCCTCGAGCCGCCGTCGCCCGTGACGACGCCGGGCTAACGGATGTGGCCTCTATCGTGTCCGACCTGGCCATCGGCCGGCGACGCCCCGAGGCCGACGCGCTGCCGCTCGACGTTCACGCGACGGCGTTCCGGCGCCGCGTCTGGGAGGCGCTGCGGCGCATCCCCGCCGGCGAGACGCGCTCCTACGGGGAGATCGCGGCGGTCATGGGTGCGCCACGCGCGGCCCGAGCCGTTGGCACGGCTTGCGCCACGAATCCCATCCCGATCGTCGTCCCGTGCCACCGGGTCGTCGGCGCGCACGGCTCGCTCGGCGGCTACGCCGGCGGCCTGGCGCGCAAGCGCCAGCTCCTCGACGCCGAGGCACTCGGCGGCGGGTAGCTCCAGGACATAGCACGCGGAGGCGCGAGCCGGCCGTTGGCTGGTGCCATACTCGCTGCGCCGCAGCAGGGGAGGACGTATGAGCAGGCGCAAGCTGGCAGCGTTGGCTGTCGCGGCGGCCATCGTCGCGGGATCGGTTGGGCTAGCGACGAACGCTGTGGGCGCCTGGCGGATGGCAGGTGGACCGCTACGTTTCATGGGTCCTGACCCTGCCTCCACAGGACTCACGATCCCTGCCGGATACCCGGTCGGTCAGAAGCTGTACTACGGGCTGGCGGCAACCGCGGACGCTGACCTGATCATCGACCGCGTGACGCTCGTCAGCGCGAGCAGTGGGGTTAGGCTGACGGGTGCCTACGTGGCAGCGATCTGGCCCGGGTCCCGGACCACCGTGACGCTGGATTACTCGACCTCGTTCATCGGAGCGCCGTTTCCTGGTCGGTTCAGCGACCTGCCCGGCGAGATCCGCGGATACACGTGCTGCGAACCGAGGCGCGAGATTCTCGTGGAACTCGTCTTCGACACGCCCGGCGAGCACACGATCACCGGCCTGGGCGTCGATTACGAGGCTGGCTTCCTGCATTTCCACAAGGTCCTGAACCTGTCGGCTGACCTTCAGTCTCCGTGGGCCTGGCAGGAGTGGCCGCCGCCCGGCGTCACGCCGAGCAATTCGCCACCCAGTGCGGCCGACGCCTCCTAGTCCCTCGTCTCCTCCTCGGCCTTCGGCACGCCGACGCGGCCCTCCACGGCTGAGTTCGGGTCGCGCTCGAAGGGGGCGGGCAGGGGCCGGTGCAGAAGGCTGGCGCGGGTGACGGCGCGATCGCCGAAGCGGCGCCGGACCGCGTCCGTGGCGTCGACCACGCGCCGCCGCTTGTCGTCCGCTACCTCGAACATGCCGATCTGCTCGGGCTGGCCGAGCTGAGTCGCGGCCACGCCGAGCAGGCGGATCTTCTTGCCGCGGACCTCCGGCCGGGTCAGCTCGAGGGCTATGCGCCAGATCGGCTCCGTGAGGTCCGACGGTTCGGGCAGCTGTTTCTGCCGGCTGATCGTCCGAAATTGCGAGTCGCGGATCTTGACCGCCACCGTTCCGGCACGCAGGCCGGCCGCCCGCAGCCGGGCCGAGACGCCTTCGGTCAGGGCCAGCAGCGTCCGTTCGATTTCGGCCGGATCCGTCACGTCGACCGCGAAGGTCGTCTCGTGGCTGACCGACTTGGCCGCCTCGCCTCCACCGATGACCGGATCCGCGTCGATGCCGAGCGCCCGGTCGTGCAGCGTGGCGCCGTAATCGCCGAGGGCGCGCGTGAGCGTCTCCACCGGCAGTGCCGCCAGCTCGCCGATCGTTCGAATCCCGAGTCCGTGAAGTCGTTCGGCCGTCTTGGGCCCGATCCCCCACAGCCTCCGGATCTCGAGCGGGGCCAGGAAGGCCGCCTCTGCTCCCGGCTGAACCACGACCAGGCCGTCGGGCTTGCGCAGGTCGCTGCCCACTTTGGCGATCAGCTTGTTCGTCGCGACACCGACCGAAACTGTCAGCCCGGTGGCCGACACGACTTCCGCTTTGATGCGGCGGGCGATCTCCGGTGCCGGCCCGAAGAGCGCTTCGGAGCCTGCCACGTCCAGGAAGGCCTCGTCGATCGAGACCTGCTCAACGGCCGGCGTGAAGCGCCGCAGCACGGCCATCACCTCACGACTGACGCGCTGGTACTTGGCCCCATCCACCGGCAGGAAGATGCCGTTGGGGCACAGTTGCAGCGCCGTCCGAAGCGGCATGGCCGAATGCACCCCGAACTTGCGGGCCTCGTAGCTGCACGTGCTGACGACGCCGCGGGAGCGCGGGTCGCCGCCGACGATCACCGGCTTGCCGCGCAACTCCGGCCGGTCGCGCTGCTCCACCGCCGCGAAGAACGCGTCGAGGTCCACGTGGATGATGCTGAGACGGCCGGCGGTCATGCCCGAATGATGGCGCGGCGGTGGGCGCCTGGCGAGGGGGCGAGTGCGGCCTCCAAGGCGCCGCGGTAGGACGCCAACGCTGCCGTGGACCGCTGGCCGCCGACCCGCCCCTCGGTGGCCGCGGGCTTAGTACGGCCGGCGCCTATCGACCCAGACCAGGGCGGCTGCGCCGAAGACCAGCGAGCCCAGCAGCAGGAACCCCGACTCCAGGGCCACGACCAGCCAGTACTGCGATCCGGGAATCGCGTAGTTGACCCAGTTGGGCATTGTCGACGGGTCCGGTTGGATCGGATTGCCATTGGCATCGAATTGCGGCTGGTAGCCAGGCAAGGTGTACGGGTCGCCGTAGAAGGGCTTGCCGTTCAGGAACACCTGCGTGTACGAGTACAGGTCGGTCTGAACCCAGTAGGGCGTGTAGGCCACCGTCTTGTCGTTCGACCCGCTGGGCTCGCTCGAAGGGCTCGGCTCGCTCGAAGGAGTTGGCTCGCTCGAAGGAGTTGGTCCAATCGGTGCGATTGCGATGCCAGGCCCTCCCCCGTAGAACGGCCCAAACTGCTCGGGCTGGGTCTGCTCAACGGCCATCGGACGCAGCACGATGCGGGCCATCCCAGGGTCCCACATCACGCGGACGAAGAAACAAACCACGAGGGCAAGGATCAGTGCGGGCATGGTCCTACCGAAGAGCGTGCCGAGGGCAAAGGTCCCGGCGAACGCGGCTAGCACCCAGAAGACATCGATGAAGCCGCGACTCAGGTAGTTCTGGAACGCGGCATGTATGTCCACACCCGGATCGAGCGCGCCCTCGAGCACGTCGGCGGCCAATCCCACGGCCAGCATCAGCGGCACGAGCAGGACGAGCCCCGTGAGCACCTTGCCCAGGAGCCAGCGCCGGCGCGAGCCCGATAGAGACCAGGAGAGCGGCGCAGTACCTTGCTCGATCTCGCGAGCCACGAGCGGCGCGCCGAACACGATCCCCGCGAGCAGTGGCGCGAGCAGAAGCAGGAGCCGGACCAGGTTCATGTCCAGGCTGCCCTGGATGCTGCTGAACGAGTTCGCCAGGGCCTGGCAGTGGGTGTCGGTCGGGAATGTCATCGAGGTGCTGGCCGGCCCGAAGTTGTAGCCGGTCGTGAAGCAGGAAAGCGGCACGTTCAGAGAGTTGAGGCGGAACGCCTCGATCAGAGCCGCCACGGTAAGCCCCAAGCAGACGATCGAAATCGCGATGGTCTCGAAGCGGTGCTGCTTGAGGGTCAGGCGAATTCGGGTGAGCATCTCGCCCCCTCAGTTGAGCTGCAGGCCGGCGGTGCCTCGCCCCGCGGCGAGGTAGCCGAGCACGACGTCTTCGAGACTGGCTGCCTCCGGGGCCGGGCCCCCGGCACCATCCGCGCCTTCGGACGCCACGGCGAGCCGCCACAACGTCATCACCTTCTGCCCGCCCTTGCCCAGGAACGAGCCCACTGCGGTAGCCCCGGGCGGTGGCGAGTCGGCGTCGGTGAGCCGGTGGGTGCGCCGGGCCTCCTCGAGCGGGCAGTCGAGCCGAACCTTGCCGGCGCCCAGGATCGCCAGCCGATCGCAGGCGTCCTCGACGTCGGTGACGATGTGCGATGAAAGCAGGGCGGTCGACCCTTCGGCGCGGACCGCGTCCAGGAGGACCTGGATGAACTCGCGACGGGCCAGCGGATCCAGGTTCGCGAGCGGCTCGTCGAGCAGCAGCACCTTGGCCCGGGTACCGAGTGCCACGGCCAGCCCGAGCTGAGCCGCCTGCCCGCCGGAGAGCGTGTCCGCCCGCTGGTCGAGCGGGATTCCCAGCTGGTCGAGCCGGCGGCGGGCGTAGTCCGCGTCGAACCCCGAATGGAGGCTGCGGGCCATCGCCAGATGGTCTTCGACGCTCAGGCCGCGGTACACCGCCGGCGCCTGGGGCACGTAGCCGACCCGCCGCAGGGCTTCGCTGCGGTGCCGCCAGGGATCCACGCCGTCGACTTCGACCCGGCCGGCGTTCGGACGTTCGAAGGCTATGCAGACACGGATGAGCGTCGTCTTGCCTGCTCCGTTGGGACCGACCAGCGCCGTGATGCTCCCGGCAGGCACGGACAGGTCGACCGAATCGAGCGCAACCTTCTTTCGGAAACGCTTGCTCAGCCCGTGCGCTACCAGGGCCGCCGTCGCCGTCGAAGCCCCTCCGTCGGCCCCCATGCCCAACCTCCGACTTTCGTTGCGCCGTTGGCAGCGCCTGCATCTGGGCGTCGCCGCGAACCAGCGCGGCGAGCGGTCTTGATCTCGCCGAACAGTACCATCCGGTAACAGCCGAAGAATGACGGGAAGACCCGCACCCAGGCGAGGTGAGATCCCGAGCCTGCGGCGCGACCGCAAGCCACGTCGAACCGCCGAGCTATGGCGCCGTACGCCCGGCCCCGGCCTTAGCCCTTGGGTTCGACGACGATCGTGACCTCCGGGGCCAAGCCGGCAGAGACCTTGACCGCGACCTTGTACGTGCCGAGCGTCTTGAGCGGCTCGGGCAGCTCGATCTTGTGCCGGTCCACGGTGATGCCGCGCCGCCCGAGCGCTTCGGCGATCTCCTTGGCCGTGATGGAGCCGTAGAGCTTGCCGCCCTCGCCCACCTTCACGCCCATGGTGAGCGTCGTGCTGCCGATGCGCGTGGCCGCGATCTCGGCTTCCTCGCGCTCCCGCTTGCGCTTCTCCTCGCGACTGGCGATGTCGTGCTGCCAGGCGCGATAGGCGCCACCAGCGGCGGGCACGGCGACCTTTCTGGGAATCAGGAAGTTCCGGGCATAGCCTTCGGCGACATCCTTCATCTCGCCGCTCTTGCCGAGCTTGTCGACGTCGGCGGTCAGGATGACCTTCACGCGAAAGATTCCTCCTTGGCGATCCACGAACGGACGCGCGGTCCGATCCTGGTTTGACTGGCGAGCCGGCCTGTAGCGTCGAGGGCTTCCGGCAGCCGACGAATGATCTTCCGGACCGGGGCGGGAGTGAGGCGGCGCACCTGGTCCATGTCGCGCCGGAAAGCTTGACGATCGATGTCGAGCTCGTCGATCTTCTCTTCGAGGAGCTCGTCCGGGATGCCGTCGAGGAAGAGCTCGACCGCAAGGACCACCACGGCCAGGTCGTCGATGCCACCCAGGACCGGGATGTCATCGGGGATGAGGTCCCGACCGATCAGCACGTAGCCGGCCGCTCCCACCAGTATCGCCTTGCGGCTGGCGGGAACCCGGGCGTCCACGGCCAGAGCCCAGATGAGGCGAGCGTACATGGGCACGCGGCTGGCAACCGGCACGAAGGCGAGCCAGCGGAGCGCGCGCAGGAGACCGCCCTTGCGCCGCCGCCGACCCTTTGCCACAGCCCGACTCTTCCTCGCCATCCCTGAACCGGCCACCCGGCCCTCGCCCGCCGGGCAACCCAACTCGCTGGGCCACTCCGGGGAATCGTGAGTCTATCAGGCGCGGAGCCGCAGGGCCGACGGCCGCCTGCCATACATCGCCAAACCGTTCACGTCGGATAGCCTTCTCGTCCGAGTCCGCGAGCTGCGGGATCAACGGGGCGGCCCGAGCGCGGCGGGAGGCAACGCCGGGCCGCCCGGACGGCGCGAGGCCAGGCGCGACGGCGAGGCATAGATGCCGGCCCCGGGATCGTGCCGCTGGACACGCCACTGACCACGTATCGTTGTCCCATCCGTCACCTGCCAATGGATTCGGAGGCCAACCATGTCAGTATCTGCCGCCTCCGCGGCCGTCTCGGCCCGCGCCATACCCGCCGATCGGTCGGCGAACCTGTTCCGCTGGAACGCGATCCTGGCTGCGCTACATCTCGTCCAGGCCGCCGCGATCCTGGCGTTGTCGTTCGCCAAGAGCCCCGTGGTCACGTCGCCGGTCGTAGGCACATACCTGCATTTCGATGAGACGACCAAACACCTGGTGACCGCCCAGCGCTCGATCTGGGATCTGCCGATCGGCCCGATGATCGCCCTCTTCCTACTGATGAGCGCAGTCGCCCATTTCAGCATGGCGTTCCCGGCCCGCCGCTGGTACGAGGCCCACCTCGCCCGCGGCCAGAACCCCATCCGCTGGATCGAGTACTCCTTCAGCTCGAGCGTGATGATCGTGGTCATCGCGGCCCTGGCGGGGGTCCAGGAAGTGGGCACGCTGATCGCCATCTTCGGCGCGAACGCGGCCATGATCATGTTCGGCTGGAGCATGGAGATCGCCAACGAGGGCCGCGACCGGCCCCAATGGCTGCATTACATCTTCGGCTGCATCGTCGGCGCTGTTCCGTGGCTCGTGATCTTCGCGACCATCCTCATCTCAGCCACGGAGCCCAACTCCGCGCCCATCCCCGGCTTCGTGATCGCGATCTTCGTGACGCTGTTCGTCTTCTTCAACGTCTTCGCGATCAACATGGTCCTGCAGTACCGAAAGATCGGCCGCTGGCGCGACTACCTCTACGGCGAGCGCGCCTACATGCTCTTCAGCCTGATCGCCAAGTCACTCCTGGCCTGGCAGGTCTTCTTCGGGACCCTGCGGCCGTAGGGACGGGGAAACGCCCGGGCGCCCTGCGCGCCGGCGGGGTGCTGACCGGGGCATCGCCCAGGGCGACCAGCCGCTTCGGCCGTAGGCCCCTATCCCGCGGAGCAGGGATCCGGCTCGCCCGGCATGAAAGCGCGGACGATCACTTCTGCAAAGGCGCCGCTGCCGTCGCGGAAGGCCGTGGTTGCGTACGCCACCTTCACGACCGGCAGCAGCTTTGCAACGTCCGCGCCCGAAACCACGGCGCTACGGTCTCCGTAGGCAGCGACCCCGAATGAGGCGAACGGCGTCGCCAGCGGCCACTGGACGACGTTCGCGGGGTTGGGGGTCTCAGCCGAGAGGCCCGACGTCACCGCCAGGACGGCCAGCTTGTCGGGGTCGTAGGCGGTCTCCGAGCCGGCCTCCGCACCGAGCCAGCTCGACGGATCGGAGAGGAGTCTCTTGAACTGCTGGAACGCTGCCCACGTCGCGGACGCGGGGGCGCCGGGGCCGGGGATGGGCTGTTCGTACGGGCAACTCGCGGTGATCTCGCGGGTCACGCCGCCCACGATCAACACGAGATGATCCGTGCCGGTGCCGGCCATCATCCCGGCATTCGGGTCGTGCGGGCACTCGAACGAGGTCACCGTTCCGAGCAAACCGTCGTTCTGGGCCTCGGCAAGGATCGTCGCGAGCCCGGCCTGGCTGAGGGTCCGGCGCGTCGGCGGTGCGTACAGCGGGTACGGGTCCCCCGCCTGCGCGTACTTGACGCTCAGAAGCTGGCCGTCGGAGATCACCGGCGGGACGCTGCCGAAGGAGTTCTGCGGCCCGATGGGGGCAAGAGTCCACGACCGAAGGTAGAAGCCGCTCACCGCGGAAGACGGTGACGCGGTCGCGCTGCCGCCGGCCGTTGGCGTTGCGCTGGCCGTCGCCGTGGCCGTGGCGCGGGGCTTGCCGTCGGCATGACGGTGGCCCCACCGCAGCCCGATGCGAACAAGGTCACGGCAAACGCGGCCGCAACGCACCCTCGAAGCTCTCGGACCGCTCGACCCTCCATCTGGCTGCGGGGTTCGACCCGGCTGGATCCGTATGGCACGGGGTAGGGCCCCCAAGGCCCGGCCGGCTGCCGGGAGCCCAGCGGCGGGCCTCCCGATCCCCCCGGCCGGCAGCCATTGCCGCTATCCTGGCTCGAACGCGACTGGCGGAGACGCAACTGTGATCGAACGCATCCGGACTGGGATCGAACGCGTCTGGACTGGCCACAAGAAGCGGGTGATCGCCCTGGGCGGCATCGTCGCGGCGCTGGCCATCGTGTCCGCCACGCTGCTGGTATTGGTGGGCCCGGGCCGATCATCCGAGGCCGGCCCTTCGCCGAGCAGCTCCCCGATTGCGATTGCGACACCGACGGTGTCACCGACGGCCTCACCCACTGATTCCCCCTCGCCCACCTCCACTCCCGGCCCCACGGGCATTCCCGCAGGCTGGGAGTACAGCGATCTCGACGGCATGGCCGCTCCGGCCGACCTGGCCCACCGGCTGCCGCTGGCGATCATGATCGACGACTACCGCTCAGCCCGGCCGCAGTCGGGCTTCTCGACGGCCTCGATCGTGTATCAGGCCCTGATCGACGACAGCTCGGACCGATACATGATGGTCTTCCAGGAGGGCGCCGCGACGGATATCGGGCCGGTGCGCAGCGCTCGGCCTTACTTCGTCTATTGGGCGGCCGAGTACAAGGCTCTCTTCGGTCACTTCGGCGGCGACGCCCAGGCCCTTCAGAGAGTCATCCCCGCGATGGCCAACAGCATCTACGACGAGGACGATCTCAACCGCGGCTCCTGCCCGTACCACCGGGTCAATACGCGGGCGGCTCCATACAACGCCTACACGAACTCATCCGAACTCATCCGGTGTGCGGCCAAGCGGAGCTACCCGGCGACCTACCAGGGCCTGCCCGTTCGAACCTTCATCAATGACACGCCCGCCCTGCAGAGGCCTCAGTCCCAGTCGGTGACGATCCCCTATCTCGCCGAGACGATCGGCTACCAGTACGACCCCTCCACCGACTCCTACCTCCGCCTGGTCAACGGGCAGCTCCAGATCGACCCGGCCAACAACCAGCAGGTCATCGCCCGCAACATCGTCGTCATGTTCCAGGTCTACAAGATCGTGCCGTCGCTAGACAAGCTGCGGCCGGTCGTATCCAACGTCGGCTCGGGCAAGGCCATCGTGTTCGAGGAAGGCCGGGCCATCACCGGGACCTGGAAGAAGACCTCGAACACGGCCCTGACTCGCCTGTACGACGACGGCGGCAACGAGATCCCGCTCGTGAGGGGCACGATCTTCATGCAGAGCGTCCCGATAGGAACTGCCGTCAGCTACAAGTAGGGTCTAGCGGGCAGCTCGAGTTGACCGCGGCGCGAACCGCCGAACCTCATCTTGACAATCGAACGGACGTTCTGTACCCTCGTGCCGGAAGGAGGCGCCGGTGACCAAGCACGACGCCGAACGCAAGCGCAAGATCCTGGACTTCATCGCCGCGACGTTGCGCACGCGCGGCTATCCGCCGTCCGTACGCGAGATCGCCGTTGCCGTCGATCTGGCTTCCACTTCGGCGGTCCATCACCACCTCCAGATGCTCGAGCGCGAGGGCTACCTGGAGCGCGGAGCCGCCCAGTCGCGGGCCATCCGCCTGACGCCGATGGCCGCGATGCGTCTCGGCCTTTCGGGCGAGCTGGTGCCCCAGTCGATCGCCGCGGAGGCCCACGTGCTGCCGATCGTCGGCGAGATCGCCGCCGGCGGCCCCATCGAGGCCTACCAGGACGCGTCGGAGAGCCTGGCCGTGCCGGATCTGCTCGCGCCCTCCGGAGATGCCTACGTCCTGCGAGTCCGGGGCGATTCGATGATCAACGCCCATATCCAGGACGGTGATTTCGTCCTGATCCGGCCCCAGCAGACGGCCCGTGACGGAGACATCGTGGTGGCCCAGGTGGAAGAGAACTCCGTCACCCTAAAGCAGTTCTTCAAGGAAGCCGGTCGGATTCGACTCCAGCCCGCCAACCCGGACTACCCGGCCATGTTCTACAACGACGTCCGGATCCAGGGGAAGCTGATCGGGGTCATCCGCCGGCTGGACTGAGGCGCAATCCCCAGCCGCGGCTTGGGTTGTCCACGTTGCACACAGACCGCTCCGAGTTGGTGGAAAGAGTTCGTGGGTAAGTTGCTGGTTTGGCTCGCTCCCGCCAGCCATCCTTCCCGGTAGAAGAACCAGCCGCAAACGGAGCCCGCCCCGCCGTGATCGACCGACTCCCGCCCCAGAACCTGGACTCCGAGCAGGCCGTGCTCGGCTCGATCCTGATCGATCGCGACGCGATCATCGAGATCGCGGACTTCCTGCACCCCGAAGACTTCTATCGCCAGGCCCACGGCAAGATATTCGCGGCGATGCTGGAGCTCTTCGAGCATCGCGAACCGATAGATGTCGTGACCGTGGCGGAGGCCCTGGAGCGGGCCAACGAGCTCGAGGCGGTCGGCGGGGCCGGCTACCTCTCCCAGCTCGGCAACGACACCCCCACCGCCGTCCACGTCGAACAGTACGGCCGCATCGTGGAGCGCAAGGCCATCCTGCGTCGCCTCATCTCGGCCGCCGGCAGGATCGCCGCCATCGGCTACGAGGACGGCGCGGACATCCAGGAGTCGATCGACCGCTCGGAGGCCGAGCTCTTCGCCGTCAGCCAGCGCCGCTCGAATGACGGCTTCAGCCCCCTGCGCGCCCTTCTCCACGACGCCTACGACCGCCTGGATTACCTGCACACCCATCGCGGCGAGATCGTGGGCATCGCGTCCGGCTTCCCGGACCTGGACGGGCTGACGACTGGCTTCCAGGCCAGCGACCTGATCGTCCTGGCGGCCCGGCCCAGCGTCGGCAAGACCAGCCTGGCTCTGAACATCGCCGAGCATGCCGCCGTGCGCGAGGGCAAGACGGTCGGCGTCTTCAGCCTGGAGATGAGCAAGGACCAGCTGGTCCTGCGGATGCTCTCCAGCGTCGCCGGGATCGACTCCCAGCGGCTACGCTCGGGCTTCCTGGAGGAGCTGGATTTCGCCCGGATCGCCCCGGCCATGCAGTCTCTCTCGGACGCCCCGATGTTCATCGACGACACGCCGTCGATCACAACCATGGAGCTGCGGACCAAGGCCCGCCGCCTCCAGGCCGAGCACGGGCTCGACCTGCTCATCGTGGACTACCTGCAGCTCATGCAGGGCACATCCAACAATCGCGACGCCAACCGCGTTCAAGAAGTGTCGGAGATCAGCCGCGGCCTCAAGTCGCTCGCCCGCGAGCTGAAGGTGCCGGTCCTGGCCCTCTCCCAGCTGTCACGCCAGCCGGAGATGCGCGAGTCGCGCGAGCCGCGCCTCTCGGACCTGCGCGAGTCCGGGGCCATCGAGCAGGACGCGGACCTCGTGCTCTTCCTGTGGCGCGAGAGGGACAAGCCCGGCGAAGAGGGCGACACGGACGGCGAAGTCGTGAACCTCCGCCTGGCCAAGCACCGCAACGGCCCCACCGGCGAGGTCAAGCTCTGGTTCAAGAAGAGCCAGACCCGCTTCATCAGCTATGCCGCCGAACGCTACGCCGAGGCGGTCTGACGTTCGTTACCGGTCAGGCACCTAGACTGCTATGGCCAGGGCGGCATACACCGCCCGCCTAGGGAGGAGTTCGATGGGCGTGCTGATCGTCCGGGAGATGGTCGGAACCAGCCAGCACTCGTGGAGCGACGCGGCCCGCCAGGCAGTGGCGCTCGCGTCCAAGACGGTGCGCAACATCCGCACCATCGAGGTGGTCCAGTCCACCGCCCGCGTGGAGGGCGGCGAGATCGTCGAGTACCGCGTCCAGATAAAGCTCGGGTTCGAGTACGAGTCATAGCAGGGCGCTGCGTTCCTGAGCCCAGGCCTCCCTTGCGGTCGTGTCCCCTCGGCCAGAGACGATAGCGTCGCGAGGGCTGATAAGCGGCAGATGATCCGCGGCGGGCAAGATCCGCCAATGCAGACATCCGCTGTCGATCCGCTTGACACCCGCCAGCTCGAGTTCCTATCCTACGCGCCACCGATCGGGGGCCGTCGGCGGGGAATTGAGGAGCTTCGGGTGTCCGTCGAGCCCGAGATCGGCAACCTGCTCGCCGTGGAGACAGCGCACTTCCGGCCGAGCTTCCCGCTGCAGCCGGGCAAGATACAGCGGCCACTTCTACCCGAGGACACGCTGCGTCGCGATCGGCTGCTCGACTGGCTTGGTGCGCGCAGCAGCTGTCGGGTCCTCTACGTCGTCGCGGAAGCCGGCTTTGGGAAGACGACCCTGGTCGCGGACTTCGCCCGCCGATCGCGCCTTCGGACGTTTTGGTACCGGCTTGACGACGGCGACACCGACGGCCTGGTCTTCCTCAGGTATCTCATCGCCTCCTGCCAGTCCGTGGATCCGGGGCTTCTTCGCCGGGCCGCAACCCTGCTGTCCGAGAACTCGGTCGCGCCGATCCGTCAGGAGACGGTCCTCGACGCGGTTCTCGCCGAGATCGACAGCCTGGGCGAAGTGCCATCCGCGCTCGTGCTGGACGACTTCCACACTGTTGAGGAAGTCCAGTCGATCCGAGAGGTCGTCGAGCGACTGATCTCTCGAGCCCCCAAGGGGCTTGCGGTTCTTATCGTCGGACGGCGGACGCCCAGACTCGCCGTCGGGGTCCTGAGGGCTCGCGGTGAGCTTGCGGAACTCACCAGGCATGAGCTCCGCTTCGACGAATCGGAGACGATCCGGCTCTTCAGCGAGTCCTACCATCGTCCCCTCGAGTCGGACGTCGCGCACGATCTGCAGGCCCGAACCGAGGGCTGGGCCGCGTCACTCCAGCTGGTAAGGACGGCCGTGGAGGGGCGGTCGCCGGGTCAGGTGAGAGCGTTCGTCAGATCGTTGAGTGGCGCCGAGGGCAGCCTGTACGACTTCCTTGCGGAAGAGGTCGTTGCGGAGTTGCACGCGGATCTACGCCAGTTCCTGATGCGAGTCGCGCTCCTGGAGGAGATAGATCCGGAAAGCGCCGCGATTGCCGCCAGCGTGCCCCCGGCGCTGGCACGCCGATTGATCGGCGAAGCTCAGCGGCTCGGTCTCCTCTCCAAGGGCGAGGGAGACGTCGGTACGTGGCGGGCCCACCCACTGGTCCGCGATTTTCTTCGGTCGCACCTCGAGGCGGAGATGGGCGAAGCAGGTATCGCCGAACTCCATCGCCACCTAGCCGGCTTGCTCGAGCCTCGGTCCTGGCGGCTGGCGGCCCGGCACTGGGCCGCGGCCGGAGAGGCGGACGAGGTGCGGCGGGTCATCTGCTCGGCCGTGCCCGCCATCATCGGCACGGGGGACTTCACGGCCGCCGGTGACCTCATGGCGCACTTCCCAGCACCAGGCCCGAATCCCTGGTACGACATCATCCACAGCCGCCAGCTCGCGGCGCAGGGGCGACACGAAGAAGCTTTGGCCATCGGGCATCAAGCTGAAGCCGCCGGTGCCAGTCTCGCCGTTGATGACCCATCATTCGCGACGGCGAGCGCGCTCAACCTTCTGTTTCTAGGGGTTCGGGGGCATGACTCGGAGATGCGAGAGTCCGCCTTTGCCAAGCTGAACCCGTGCGACGATCCCGAACTCTCGTCGATCGCCAGGTCGGCAGCGTTGATGTGCCGAGCAGGGGAGGCCGGCAGTCTCGACGCCCTG
>JBGQBD010000015.1:0-32957 GCA_041494645.1 Candidatus Limnocylindria bacterium | reverse complement strand
TAAATTAACGGATTGTGGTTGGGGTGGGCGCATACGCCGTTAGCGCATCGCGCCTTCGCGCCCCCGCGGTGGCGCACCCGTACCCGGGGGGTGCGCCACGGCACTATTCACGCCTCGCACGTGCGAGCCCGGGTGAACCGGGTAAAGTAGACGAACCGATATCGCACCGTCGGGAAATGGGCGCGCGGCCGAGCGGTCGCGGATCGCAACAAGGACTTTCCAAGTGTCGCTGCGCGAGCGCAGATGGGAGTCAAAGCGATGTCATTGACTCATGCGGAGGAGCCCACCGGGAGTGCTCCGGCCCCGGGTGGGCAGGCACTCGCGAATGCACCGGGCGGCGCGGAGCCCCTGCTCAGGCTGCGTGGCATCAGCAAGCACTTCGGCGCGGTCCAGGCGCTGTTCGGGGTGGATCTCGATCTCCCGGCGGGGCAGGTGACCGCGCTTTGCGGAGACAACGGCGCCGGCAAGTCGGTGCTGACCAAGACCATCGCCGGCATCCACCAGCCCGACCACGGTGAGATGTTCTGGGAGGGCCGGCCCGTCCACATCCGCAGCCCGAGGGACGCCGCCTCCCTTGGCATCGAGACCGTTTACCAGGACCTCGCTCTCGCCGACAACCTGGACATCGTCCAAAACATGTTCCTGGGCCGCGAGAGGCTGAACGGCTTCTTCCTCAACGAGGACGGCATGGAGCGGGCCGCCGCGGAGACGCTGGCTGGCCTGCATGTGACCACGGTGCGCTCCATTCGCCAGCCGGTCGCCACACTTTCCGGCGGCCAGCGCCAGGCGGTGGCGGTTGCCAAGGCGGTCATGTGGAACTCCAAGCTGGTGATGCTGGACGAGCCGACGGCGGCTCTCGGCGTGGCCCAGACCAGAATGGTGCTGGACCTGGTCAAGCGACTCAAGGACCACGGCCTCGCCGTAATGGTCATCTCCCACAACCTCAACGACGTCTTCGAGGTCGCCGACCGCATCGCGATCCTTCATCTGGGCCGCATGGTCGCCCAGGACCGGCTTTCGGCCTTCGACCGGCAAAGCGCGGTGGACTTCATGACGACCGGTGGGTCGAGCCGCGAGGTCGTCGCATCCGGCTCCAACCAGGGGAGGAACTGAGCGATGGCTGGAGAGGAAGGCGAACACAAGGGCAATAAGGCTCTCAACGAGATTGCGGCCCAGGCCGAGGCCGCTCCGGATCTCACCGCCGCAGCGGTCGATGTCATCCCGCCGGAGATCGTCGCCCAGTCGCTGGGCCAGTACCTGAGAGCGTGGCTCGTCCGGGTGAGGAGCGGCGACGCCGGCGTGCTGCCCGTGGTGGCCGCCCTGATCGTCGTCACGATCGTCTTCCAGGTGGTGACGCCTCACAACGTCTATCTCAAGCCGATCAACCTCGTCAACCTGTTCGACCAGAGCTCGGTGTTCATCGTCCTGGGGATAGGCGAAATCTTCGTCCTGCTGCTGGGCGAGATCGACCTTTCTATCGGCTACGTCGCGGCGATCGGCGGGATCGTGGCTGCCCTCCTGGTGCAGCCCCAGGGAGCCCCCTCGGATTACTTGCACAACTGGCCCTGGTGGGGAGCCGTCATCGCCGCGCTGCTCGTCTGCGGGGCGATCGGGGCCATCCAGGGGACGATCATCACCAGGCTGAGGCTGCCGTCGTTCGTGGTCACCCTGGCCGGCCAGATGTTCTGGTTCGGGGTCATGATCATCATCCTCGGCACCGCCGGCGGCGTGACCATCACCAGCAACATCCTGCCCGATCAGGAGGCTCTTTACGGCATCGTGTACTCGTACCTCGATCCCCTGATCAGCTGGATCGGGCTGGCGGCGATCGTTGCGCTTCTCGGCGGATCGATGTGGCTGCGCGACGCCGGTCGGCGCCGCAGCGGTCTGGTGGCACCTCCGGTGGGCCTAACCGTCGCCAAGATTGCCTTCATCGCTGTGGCCGGGATCGTCGTCGTGGCGATCTGCAACATAAACCGGGGCAGTTTCCTGCCGATCATTGGCGTGCCCTGGGTCGTGCCCCTGGTCTTTGCGGTGGTCGGAGGTTCGACGATGCTGCTCGAACGGACCCAGTTCGGGCGCCACATGTATGCCGTTGGCGGCAACCCCGAGGCGGCCAGGCGGGCCGGCGTCGGGGTGAACTCGATCCGCACCTGGGCCTTCGTCATATGCTCGGCCACCGCCGGGCTGGGCGGCATCATCTACTGCTCGACGCTGGGCGGCATCACGACGAACATCAACGGCGGCCAGTACGTGCTCTTCGCCGTTGCCGCCGCGGTCATCGGTGGCACCAGCCTCATGGGTGGTCGTGGCCGGGCGATCCACGGTCTTCTCGGCGGTCTGACCATCGGGGCCATCTACAACGGCCTCTACCTGCTCGGGCTCCCGGTTCAATATCAGTTCATCGCCACCGGTCTCGTGCTGCTCGCCGCGGTGTCCGTCGATGCGCTCTCGCGACGGAGCGCGACTTCCGGCAGCGTGGCTCGCGTCTGAGGGCCAGTCCGGTCAGCGTTCTGCGACCCGCGGTCTCGGCCGCGGGTCGCCGATTCCCGGGCGGGTAGCGACCGCGCAGTGGCTCAGTACCGCGCTGCGGCGCGCCGCTCCCGCCGACGCAGGATCGTCTCCCCCGGCCCGCAGCTACGCCGGCGGCCCGGTCGTTGACACCCCGGCGGGGAGACTGCTACCATCCCCGTAGCAGGTTAGCACTCGGATAGTGAGAGTGCTAACCCAGCCGGTAACAGTCCGAACGGGGGATCGGCGGCCGGCCGCGGATCCTCTGGCTCTCCGGGCGGGCGCCGCGCAAGGCCGCCGCCATTCACTCGGACTGGATCACCGGCGGAGAAGTGGAGTCTGACATGGCGCGACGGCCACGCCGCACCATCGGCTCGCTGGACGCGCGATCGGGTGCCATCCTGCGAACCGTCATCGACGAATACGTGTCGTCGGCGACGCCGGTGAGTTCGAGCTCGCTGGTGGAGCACTACCCGCTGGGCGTTAGCAGCGCCACGGTCCGCAACATCCTGTCCGACCTCGAAGGCCTGGGTCTGCTTATGCATCCCCATACCTCGGCGGGGCGCGTGCCGACCGACGCGGGCTATCGGTACTACGTCCAGGTCCTCGCCGACGAGTGGTCGCTGCCGCAGGTCGAGCAGCGCATGATCCGCCACCAGTTCGGCCAGGTGGAGCTGGCCAGCGATCACTGGTTCCGGCTTGCGGCCAGCACGTTGGCATCCAACACGGGCACCGCGGGTCTGGCGACGACGGCCAAGCCCGAGGCCGCTCGCGTGCGGCGCGTGGACCTGGTGACGGTCCAGGACCGCCTGGCCTTGATGGTGGTCGTCTTCCGCGAAGGGACTATGAAGCAGACGCTCCAGAACCTGCCCCTGGACGCGGACCAGGAGCAGCTGAATCGAGTGGCCGCTCTGCTGAACGTTCTGGCGGTCGACCGAACCGCCGACGAGATCGAACGGGCGCTGGCCGATCTGCCGATGGGCGAGGAAAGCAACGACGACCTCGACCTCCTCCAGCTGACCGGAGTTGGGCTCGTCCGGACGATGCGCGAGTTCGACGCGGCCCTCATCGACGACATCTTCAGCGACGGCCTGCTGAACGTGATGGCGGCCCCGGAGTTCGACCGGACCGAGAAGATCCGGCAAGTCTTCGCGGCCCTGGAGAACAGGACCTACCTGGGCTCGCTGGTCGAGAGCGTGGCTCGCGAGGGCAGCGTCCAGGTCTTCATCGGCCACGAGAACCGGTCCGCGGATATGCAGGATGTCTCGCTGGTGCTGGCGCCTTACGGCCGCATCGGCCGAGCCGTTGGCGCGGTCGGCGTCCTCGGGCCCACGCGCATGTCCTATGCCCAGGCGATCGCCTCGGTCGAGTTCGTGTCCGATCTCATGAGCGAATTGGTGGAGCATCTCTATGCCTGACCGACAGACGACGCCGCGGATCCACCGTCGGGGTGCGGGAGCCGATTGGCCCGGCCGTCCGGCAGCCGACGAGTCGGTTCAGCCGCGCGAGGAGCTGACCGCCGAGATCGACCGGCTGCGGGCCGAGCTCGAAGCCGCTCGCGCTCAAGCGACCGAGCACGTGGCCTCTCTTCAACGGACGGCCGCGGATTTCGCTAACTTCCGGCGACGCACCGCCGAGGACCGCGAGCGCGAGCTCGGGCTGGCCGGCGAGCTGCTGCTGCGCAAGGTTCTGGCCATCGCCGACGACTTTGACAGGGCCCTGGACGCGATGCCGGCGGAGATCAAGTCCGTGAGCTGGATCGAGGGGATCATCCTGCTCGACCGCAAGCTTCGGGCCCTGCTGGAGAGCGAAGGAGTGACCCCGATCGAGGCGGTCGGCCGGCCCTTCGATCCGCGCGAGCACGAGGCCATCGCCAGCGTCCCCGCCACTGGCAAGCCCGACGGCGAGGTCGTGGCCGAGCTCCAGCGCGGCTACCGAGTCCGAGACAGAGTCCTGCGACCGGCGATGGTCGCGGTCGCCGGCGGCGACGAGGACGCACCCGGCGACACAACCTCACACCTCAACTGACACACGAGCCAATCGAACGAGGAGCACCACCGGAATGGGCAAGATAATCGGCATCGACCTGGGCACGACGAACTCCGTCGTGGCCGTGATGGAAGGCGGGGAGCCTACCGTCATCCCGTCCGCTGAGGGCGGTCGGACGGTCCCCTCGGTCGTCGCCTTCACCAAGGCCGGCGAGCGCCTCGTCGGCCAGCTGGCCAAGCGCCAGGCTGTCACCAATTCCACCAACACCGTCTATTCGATCAAGCGCTTCATGGGCCGTCGGTTCGACGACCCGGAAACGGCGCACTCCAAGGAGCTCGTTCCGTACAAGGTCGAGCGAGATCCGAGCAGCGACGGCATCCGCGTCGGCCTCGCCGATGGCAAGACCTACACCCCGCCCGAGATCAGCGCCATGATCCTGCAGAAGCTGAAGGCGGACGCGGAGGCGTATCTGGGCGAGAAGGTCACCGAGGCGGTCATCACCGTCCCCGCCTATTTCGACGACACCCAGCGCTCGGCCACCAAGGACGCGGGCCGCATCGCCGGCCTGGACGTCAAGCGGATCATCAACGAGCCGACCGCCTCGGCCCTGGCCTACGGCCTGGACAAGAAGCACGACGAGAAGATCGCGGTCTACGACCTGGGCGGCGGCACGTTCGACATCTCCATCCTGGAGCTGGGCGAGGGCGTCTTCGAGGTCAAGGCCACCAATGGCGACACTCACCTGGGCGGCGACGACTTCGATCAGCGCGTCATCGAGTGGCTCCTGGCAGAGTTCAAGCGCGACCAGGGGATCGACCTGAGGACCGATCAGCAGGCCCTCCAGCGCCTCAAGGAAGCCGCCGAGAAGGCCAAGATCGAGCTCTCGACAACGACCACGACCGAGATCAACCTGCCCTACGTCACCGCGGACGCCGGCGGCCCCAAGCACCTGGTGATCACCCTCTCGCGGGCGAAGCTCGAAGACCTGACCGCGGACCTCATCGACAAGACGCGCGGCCCGGTCAGCCAGGCGCTCCGCGACGCGGGTCTCAAGCCTGGCGAGATCGACGAGGTCGTGCTGGTCGGCGGCATGACTCGCATGCCGGCCGTCCACGAGGCCGTCAAGCAGATGTTCAACGGCAAGGAGCCGCATCGCGGCGTGAATCCGGATGAGGTCGTGGCCGTCGGCGCCGCGATCCAGGCCGGCGTCTTGGCCGGTGAAGTGAAGGACGTCCTGCTCCTGGACGTGACTCCGCTGTCGCTCGGCATCGAGACGATGGGCGGCGTCATGACTCGCCTGATCGATCGCAACACGACGATCCCCACCAGCAAGAGCCAGATCTTCTCGACCGCGTCGGAAAACCAGACGCAGGTGGAGGTTCACGTCCTCCAGGGCGAGCGCGACTTCGCGAACGACAACAAGACCCTGGGCAAGTTCATCCTCGACGGGATTCCGCCGGCCCCACGCGGCGTGCCGCAGATCGAAGTGACCTTCGACATCGACGCCAACGGCATCCTCGATGTCAAGGCCAAGGATCGCGCCACGGCCCGCGAGCAGCAGGTCCGGATCACCGCCAGCTCGATGCTGTCCAAGACGGACGTGGATCGGATGGTCAAGGAGGCCGCCGCCCACGCCGACGAGGATCGCGTCCGCAAGGAAGAGGTCGAGACCCGCAACCAGGCCGACGCCCTCGCCTACCAGGCCGACCGGACGCTCCGCGAGCTGGGCGACAAGGTCTCGGCCGAGGACCGGGCGGAGACGGAGCGCCGCGTTGAGGCCGTCCGCACCGCTCTCAAGGGCAGCGAGCTGGCGGCCGTCAAGTCAACGTCCGAGGCGCTGGTAGAGCAGTTGCAGAAGGTGAGCACTGCGGCTTACCAGGCGGCAGCAGCCTCGGGAGCCTCCGCCGGGGGTCCCGGTGGCCCTGAGGACGGTGGCGACGATCAGTCCGGCGGCGCCGGCGGGTCGTCGGACCAGGGGAACGAGGAAGTCGTCGAAGGCGAGTACAAGGAGGCCTGATCGGGGCCCGCGCTGCCCGGTCGGTCCGGTCCAAAGCCCGGGCCGCCGCCGGAGGCGTACCTCGGGTAGTGCTCGATGATTCGATCCTCTTCGTAATCGGGCTCGTCCGGAGAAGTCGCCGGCTGAACCTGCGGCGCGTATCCGCCCTGGCCGGGGCGGGCGACCCACGACCGCGAGCGGCCGACTCGGACCAGGGTCCTGCGAGTGCGCTGGCGGCCGACCAGGCCGAGGGTGACAGGCACCAGGAGAGCCACGGCCGCTCCCGTCGAGGCCGCGAGACTGCCGACCAGGAGGGCCACGCCAAGCTGGGCTGGCCCCAGGCCCGTCGACTGCCAGCCGGGGACGTCGTTCCGCCCAAGAAGGGCCGAAGCCTGGACCAGAAGCACGGCCAGCGGTGGAAGCGCGTACGTGGCAACGGCGAGCACGTTGGCGGCGCGGAAACAGGCCGACCAGACCGAGGCCATCGGCGACTCCACGGCTCCCTCGGTTCCGAGCTTGGCATAAAGGTCCGGCAGGTGGCGGCATGGCCTGGTCAGCCACCCGCCCGGGTCTTCCAGGTGGCGCTGGGCTATCTCGACGGCCACTAACGCGGCGATCAACCCGAGGAGGGGATAGTCGAGCCATACCAACGCCGCGGGAACGATCATGCCGACCGCGATTCGGGCCTGAGTCCAGATGACCACAGGCCAGCACATGCCCCCGCCATAGGGCGTCAGCATCGGCATGCCGGCCCCGAGGCCCGTGGCGTTGTGGGTCGTTAGGGCGAGGAAGACCGAGAAGCACAGGAGGCTGACGATCCCAAGGGCCCCGAAGGCGACGGCCAGATTCCTGGTCAGGCTCTGCTGATCGGACGGGAGCTGCGCCCAGGCCGTCGCCAGGTTCGCGTGCTGAAGGAGGTCCGTTGCCGCCGGAAGGACCGTCTTGACCACGACCGCTCCGTCCACCAGCAGCAGCGTCAGCAAGATCATCGTCAGGTAGCCCAGCCAGCTCACCGACACGGGCCGACGCAGGGCGAGGGACGCGGCGATCCGGCGCTTGACCGCCGATACCGGATGCGACAGGCCCCGGGCCCCTCCTCGCGGGGATGCTCCGACGAAGGCCGAGCCGGCGGCGGCCGATGGCAGGGCCACCGGACGCGAGAGATATGGATACTGCGTCGCGGCGGAGCTGAGGTCGGCGAGGGGCGGGAGCGCTGCCGGCGGCGGTGACGCGGCGACGACGTTCCTGGTCACCGGCGCCGCTTCTACCGGCTGGCTGCCGTATTTCTGCTTGCAGCTGTAGCACTTGCCGGCACTGGCCCGGTTGAGCGACTTGCAGTTTTGGCAAACCCAGAACTCTTCCACGCGTCTTCCTTGCTGTGACTCGTGGATCATATGCCGCCTGGAACGGGCTCGGGCCACGCCCAGATCGTCCGGGGATAAGGCGGACGATGGTTCCCGCGGGAAGCCCGCGGTAAGCACTCGGAACCCGGCCTGGAGCCAAACACGTGGAGCTCGGCTCCAGACGCCTGGACGTGCCACCGGCGGTACCATCCGAGCGTGCGCGAACCTGCCGCCACACCCGAAGACCTTATACGTGCCCGAGGCCTGACCAAGCGTTTCGGCGCGTTCACGGCCGTTGACGCCGTGGATTTCGTCGTGGCCCCGGGAGAGGCATTCGGCTTCCTGGGTCCGAACGGCGCCGGCAAGACGTCCACGATGCGAATGATCGGCACCGTCTCGCCGGTCACGGCCGGCACGCTGACCATCTTCGGGCTCGATCCGGCCCAGCACGGGGCCCGAATCCGGGCCCGCCTTGGCGTCGTGCCCCAGGCCGACACTCTCGACGAGGAACTCAGCGTCCTGGAGAACCTGCTGATCTATGGACGCTACTTCGACCTGTCCTGGGCTGAATCGCGCCGCCGAGCGATCGAGCTGCTGGACTTCGTGCAGCTGGCCGAGCGATCGAACGATATGGTCGAGCCGCGGTCGGGCGGCATGAAGCGGCGCCTGGTGATTGCCCGGTCGCTGATGAACGAGCCATCGCTGCTGCTCCTCGACGAACCTACGACCGGCCTGGACCCGCAGGCCCGCCACCTGGTGTGGGATCGCCTGTACAGGCTCAAGCAGCGTGGCGTAACGCTCTGTCTGACCACCCACTACATGGATGAAGCCGAGCAGCTGTGCGACCGGCTCGTGGTGATGGACAAGGCCAAGATCGTGGCCGAGGGGTCGCCGAGGCAGTTGATCGAGCAGTACGTCAGCCGCGAGGTCCTGGAGCTCCGGTTCCGTCGAGGCGAGTCCGAGGTCGATGACAGCGCCCACGTCGCCGGTCGATTGGACGGGCTCGCCGAGCGTGTCGAGCAGCTGCCCGACCGGGTCCTCGTCTACACCACCGACGGCGAGGCTGTCGCGGCCGCGGCATACGAGCGAGGTCTGCGCCCCACCAGCGTCCTCGTCCGGCGCAGCACGCTCGAGGATGTCTTCCTTCGGCTCACCGGCCGCAGCCTGGTGGAGTGATGGCCTTTATCGGGGTGCGCCTCGGCCGGCCCGGCGAGATTGCCACGCGCCGCTCAGTGCGGGTCCTGGAGCACGACCTGCTCGTCTTCCGGAGGGGCTGGGCCAACTACCTGGTGTCCGGACTGTCCCAGCCGTTCCTGTACCTCGTGGCTATGGGCATCGGCCTGGGGCTGTACGTGAACCGCAACGGTGGTGCGCCGGGGGGCGTGCCCTACCTCGACTACGTCGCCCCTGCCCTGCTCGTCACGCAGGCCATGATGGCGGCCGCCTTCGAGGCGGCGTGGCCGATCATGGCCAAGATCGAGTGGACCAAGACCTACCGCGCGGTGCTGAACACGCCTCTTGGCGTCCACGATCTGCTGGCCGGCGACCTCATGTGGATCGCCTTCCGGGCCACCCTTCTCGCCGTGCTGTTCCTGGCGGTCATAGTCCTCCTGGGCGCGGCCGTCTCGCCGCTCGTCGTGCTGGCCGTTCCCGTGGCCGTCCTTACGGCCCTCGCCTTCGCCGCCCCGATCATGGCCTTCACGGCGACCCAGAGAAACGACGGCGGGTTCAACGCCCTCTTCCGCTTCGGCATCACGCCGCTCTTCCTGTTCTCGGGCACGTTCTTCCCGGTCGAGAAGCTGCCGTTCTTCCTGCAGCCCGTGGCCTGGGTCACACCTCTGTACCACGGCGTCGCCGCGGCCCGATCGCTCTCGCTGGGGCAGGTGGAGCCGGTCGGGCTCGCCATCCACGTCGCGGTGCTCGCGGCCGCGGCGCTGGGTGGATTTGCGATCGGCCGGGCGACGTTCCGGCGCAGGCTGGCGGTCTAGATGTTGACCCTCCGCGTCTCTCGGCGGACGGGCGTGATTCGCCCGACCCACCTGGTCGAGCGGAACCTGCTCGTCTATCGCCACACCTTCATGGTGATCCTCTCCGGCTTCTTCGAGCCGCTCTTCTACCTCTTCTCGATGGGCTTCGGCGTGGGCTCGCTGATCGGGAACGTGCCCCTCGGAGACGGGCGGAGCGTTCCCTACGCGGTCTTCGTGGCCCCGGCTCTGCTCGCGTCATCGGCGATGAACGGCGCCATCTACGAGACCTCGAACAACTTCTTCTACAAGCTCAAGTACGCCAAGCTCTACGACACGATCATCACCACGCCGATGTCGCTCCTGGACGTGGCCTGGGGTGAGGTGACCTGGGCCTTGCTGCGCGGCGGCCTTTACTCCATCGGGTTCCTGGCGGTAGTCGCGATGCTCGGAGCGGCCGGCCAGGGGCTGATCAGCTCGCCGCTCGGGCTGCTCGGCTTCCCGGCCGCGATGGTCGTCAGCTACGCCTTCGCCGGAGCCGGCATGGCCATCACGACCTTCGTTCGGAAATGGCGCGACTTCGACTACGTCCAGCTGTTGCTCATGCCGATGTTCCTCTTCTCGGGAACGTTCTACCCGATCGACGGGTATCCGCCCGCGCTGGCGGCCTTCATCCAGGTCACTCCGCTCTATCGCGGCGTCCACCTGATCCGGGCCTTCACGACCGGCGTGCCGGATCCAACGATCCTGATCGACCTGGCCTACCTGGTTTCGATGGGCACGATCGGGCTCCTGATCACCTCGCGTCGCCTCGGCCGGCTGCTCCTTTCGTAGCGGGCGGTTCAGCGCAGGCGCCGCTCCGGCCACTCGTCTCGTATCCTTCTCGACCAGATGGCTACCGAACGCTCGTACTACGAAATCCTCGGCATCGAACGCAACGCGTCCGACGCCGAAATCAAGCGCGCCTTCCGCAAGCTGGCGCAACAGTGGCATCCGGACGTCAGCCCGGAGGCCGCCGCCGCGGAGCGCTTCAAGGAGATCAACGAGGCCTACCAGGTTCTCTCCGATCCCCAGCGCCGGCAGATGTACGACCTCGTCGGCAAGGCCGGGCTCGGAGACATGGGTGGGGCGGGCTCGCCTTTCGCCGAGGGCTTCGCCGGCTTCGGCGATCTCTTCGATGCCGTCTTCTCCGGGATGGGCGGCACCGCGGCAGGCGCCCGTCGGGGCCGGCGGCCGGGCGGCTCGGACCTGCGCTACGACTTGCGAGTCACCTTCGATGAGGCCGTGCGAGGCGTCGAGAAGGAGATCGAGTTCGATCTCCTGGATCGCTGTTCGACCTGCGGGGGCAGCGGAGCGGCGCCGGGCAGCACGCCCTCGGTCTGCTCCACCTGCGGCGGCCGGGGTGAGATCCGAAGCGTTCGCCAGACGATGCTCGGGCAGATGGTCAACGTCACCGCCTGCACCCGCTGTCACGGCGATGGCCGGGTAGTCGACTCGCCCTGCCAGACATGCCGCGGCGAGGGTCGCGCGCCGCGCCACAAGAAGATCCGGGTCACCATCCCGGCCGGCATCGACGAGGGCCACCAGATCAGGCTGTCGGGCGAGGGCGAGGCGGGACCTCGCGGCGGTACGGCCGGGAACCTGTACGTTGCGGTCCACGTCACGCCGCACCCCGCCCTGCGGCGCGAAGGCACGGAGATCTTCCACGAGCTGCCGCTCTCCATCGCCCAGGCGGCGCTGGGCACTCGGGTTCGGATCCCGACGATCGAAGGCGAGGAGGAGCTGGAAATCCGGCCCGGGACACAGCCGGGGACGGAGATCCGGCTCCGCGGGCGCGGCGTTCCGCACATCCGGCGACCGGGATCGCGGGGCGACCTTCACGTCACGGTCCGCGTGACGGTGCCCACGAAGCTGTCGAAGCGGCAGCGCCAGCTGCTCGAGGAGCTGGCCGCGGAATCCGGCGAGGCGGTCCTGCCGGGCGGCATCCTCGATCGGATGAAGGATGCCCTCGGATAGCGCGTCCGGGGCGGGCGGTTCGGACGCCGCCGGCGTGGCCGGCAGGGCCGGCCGCGAGTCGAGTGGCGCCTGGCTTTCGGGCGAATCGCCGAACGCGGCCGTGCTGGGCCCGGGCGTCTGGGTCGAGCTTTCCGTCGCCGCCGACATCGAGGCGGTCGAGGCCGTCAGCGAGCTCCTGACCCGATTCGCGCCGGGCGGAACGAGCGTCGAGCCGGGCTTCACGCTGACCCACGAGGGCCTGGGCGCAGTGGTCGATCCGACGAAGCCGGCGATCGTTCGGGCCTATTTGCCGGGCATCGATCCAGCGGGCGTCGAAGTCGCGGTCGCCGCGGCGACGGCGGCCCTGGGCCACCTTCAGGCCTTCGGCCTGCGGCCGATCGGCGAGTTGCAGACCCGCCTGGTGCACGAGGACGATTGGGCCGAAGCGTGGAAGAGCCACTTCCCGGTGTTGCGGGTGGGGCGGCGGATCGTCATCCGGCCCACGTGGCGCCGCCACCGCCGCCGGCCGGGGGACGTGGTCCTGTCGCTGGACCCGGGCATGGCCTTTGGGACGGGCCTGCATCCTACGACGCGGCTCTGCCTGGCCGCCCTGGAGACCCTCGCCGACGAGGGGCTGTTGGGGAGTGGTCGCGCTCGCGACGGTAGTGCCCGCATCATCGACGTGGGCTGCGGTTCTGGGATCCTAGCCATCGCCGCCGGCAAGCTCGGGGCGGGCGACCTGCTGGGCGTGGACACGGACCCGATCGCCGTGGAATCTATGATCGCCAACGCGCGCCTCAACAGCTTGGCGCGGCGCATCCGCGTCCGCCAGGGGAGCGTTCCGTCCGGCGAGGGACCCTTCGACCTCGTCCTCGCCAATCTGATCGCGTCGCTGCTCGTCCAGCTGGCCTGCCCGCTCCGCGACGAGCTGGCGCCCGGGGGCCGCATCCTTGCCTCGGGCATCTTCCGAGACCGCGAGGGCGTCGTCCGGGCCGCCTTCGAGGCCGCAGGCCTCCGCCTGGGCCGCCGCTGGGCCGAAGAGGACTGGGTGGCGTTGGAGGCGGTTCGGGGGTAGGTCACGTGGCCTTGGGCCCGCCACGGGCCGCGCGGCCCCGCTACGGCTGATAAACCTGCGCCGGGCCGCCTTCGGTGAGGAGCACGTTTCCGAGAGTGAAGGTCGCCGTGTCGACTGGGCCGGCCGGCGCGCCGACCGGGCTGAACGTGCCTACGGCCGGGTCGTAGAGGGACAGTCCGCCGCTCGCGACGAACAGCACTCGCGTGTCCTTGAGCCACACCGCCGTGAACGCGCCGGCCGCGGTCATCGACCCCGCTGGGCTGAACTTGCCCGTGCCGGGGTCGTAGGCTTCCACCGACTTGAGCGCGCTGCTGGCCGTGTTCTTGCCTCCGCCTACGAGGATGCGTCCGTCTTCGAGCCCCATGGAGGCGAAGCTGGAGCGAGCCGCCGCCATCGAACCCGTAGCGGTGAACTTGCCCGTGGCCGGGTCGTACAGCTCGGCTGAGGCCAGCGCCGACGTCGCGTACTGATCGAGGCCGCCGGCGACCAGCACGAGCCCGCTTGTCAGCAGCGTGGCCGTCGCGTCACGGCGAGCCACCGTCATAGAACCCGTGGCCGTAAACCTGCCGGTGGCCGGGTCGTAGATCTCGGCCGACTTCAGCGACAGCGTGCCGCCACCGTACCCGCCGGCGATCAGCACCCGGCCGTCCTTCAGGAGCGTGGCGGTGTGATGGGCGCGGCCCTGCGCCAGCGAACCCGTCCGAGTGAACTTGCCCGTGTCCGGGTCGTAGATCTCGGCCGTGGCCAGGTTGTCGAACCCGTCGCTCGCATCGATGCCGCCGACCACCAGGACGCGGCCGTCGTTCAGGAGCGTGGCGGTGTGGCCGGCGCGCGCATCGGCCATCGATCCGGTCGGCGTGAACTTGCCGGGGGCCGCCTCGTAGATCTCGACCGCCTGGCTTCGCAGCACTGTGATGCCGTTCGATCGTTTCTCACGTCCACCGGTGATCAGCACGCGTCCATCGGCGAGCCGTACGGCCACAGGCTGGCTCAGAGCCGGGTTCATGGCGCCGGTGTCTTGCAGGCTGCCGACCGGGCGCGCGGTCGGCGACGGCTCGTTCGTCTGCGCGGACGTGTAGCTGGCCGTCGGGACTGCGCCGCACCCCTGGGCGGCGCTCGGGACGATGCTGCAGCCGCTGCTGGGAACGATGGTCGGCTGGAGGCTGGCCGTGGGGGTGGCCGTGGCCGTCGGCGTCGCGGAGGATCCCGCGACGGGCGATCCCGACGGCGACGGGTTCGGGATCATTCCCCTGAGCGCGACCGCCAGAACTATCACCGCCGCCCCGGCCGCGAGCACCGCGAATGCCGGCCGCGCAAAGCCGAACGGCGCCCGCCGGGGCGTGGCGTCCATCGCGCGAACGACGCTGCCCTCCAAGCGTGGCGGCGGATCGCGCTGAATCGAGCTGTAGAAGGATCGGAGCTGGTCTTCGACGGGGTCTCTCATCGCCCGACCTCCTCGGCGCGCCGTTCGGCATCGAGCGCCGCCCTCAGATGCTGCTGGGCGTTGTGGAGCCTTGACTTGACGGTTCCTTCGCGGATGCCGGTGAGGGCGGCGATCTGCGGCACGGTGAGATCGCGCCCGAACCGCATCGCCACGACGATCTGCTCGTCGAGGGTGAGGCGGGCCACCGCGCGGTTCACCTCGTCCCTTGCGTCGGACCAGTCGGGCGGACCGGCGATCGGCTCGGCGTCCTTGATCACCGGCTTGCGTGCCCGTCTCGCGAGCTCTACCCGGCAGACGTTGACGACGATGCGCGAGAACCACGCCTCGGCCTTGCCCGAGTCGCGGAGGTCGCCCCGGTGGATCCACGCCCGAAGTGCGGCTTCCTGCACTGCATCCTCCGCAGACGAGGCATCGCGCAGGATGCAGGTCGCCAGGCGGTAGGCGTCGTTGAGGTGCGACAGCAGCAGCACCTTCACGGCGTCTTCGGTCCGGTTCGCGACCTCGATCCTCACGACTGCCATTATTCCCCCACCGGAGCTGCGCCAGTGCGCATTTGTGCTCTCACAACCATCGATCGATCGGGCAGTGAGAATCGTTCAGTCTTCGCCGCTGGCGGACGCGGGTTACGATCAGGCCGTGAATGTGACCGCCGTTCGCCGGGCCACGATCGCCAACCTCGGCTGCAAGGTCAACCAGGCCGAGATGTACGCCGTCGAGCGGCTGCTGCGATCCCGCGGCGTCCATCTGGTGTATGCACAAGAAGCCGCGGACCTCGTCGTCGTCAACACCTGCACCGTCACCTCCATCGCAGATCGGAAGTCGCGCCGGGCCGTCAGGCGGGCCAGGCGGACGAACGCCCACGCGCAGGTGCTGGTGACGGGTTGTTCGGTCGCGGTCGATCCGGAGTCCCTGGCCGCGGCCGATCCGGCGGCTCGCCTTTTCGACAACGAATCGAAGGGCCAGCTGCTGGCCGAGCTGGCGAACCTGCTGGATATTCCCGAAGGATCCGAGCCGCCGAGCCTCTCGGGTGTCGAGCCGGCCGTCGAGCCGAGCCGCCCGCCCGAGATCGAAGCCGACGAAGGCTCGGTCGAGGACTCCTTCGAGCGCGACATCGATCGAACGCGTGTCTTCGTCAAGATCCAGGACGGCTGCTCCTTCCACTGCACCTACTGCATCATTCCGAAGGCCCGCGGCCCGGAGCGGTCGGTGCCGGCCGACGCGGTGCTGGCGGAGGTGCGACGCGCGCTGGCCGCGGGTCATCGGGAAGTGGTTCTGACGGGCATCAACGCCGGGACGTACGCCGACGGCGACGGCGGCGGGGCGAGCGCGCGGCTGCGCCTGCCGGATCTGGTGCGGCGCATCCTGGACGAGACGGAGGTGGAGCGGATCCGTCTCAGCTCGATCGAGCCTCAACACGTCACCGACGATCTGCTCGACGTCTGGGCCGGCTCATCGGGCCGGTGTTTGCCCCACTTCCACATCCCGCTTCAGTCGGGCGACGACACCATCTTGCGGCGCATGGGCCGCCGCTACGACGCCGCGTCCTACGCGGAGCTGGTGGCGCGGCTCGGGCGGGCGATCCCCGGAGTCGCCATCCACGCGGACCTGATCGCGGGCTTCCCCGGCGAGGACGAGGCCTCGTGGGCCCGGACGCGTGTCTTCCTGGCGGGCCTCGGTCTGGCGGGGATCCACGTCTTCCGATTCTCGGCGCGACCCGGGACGGCCGCGGCGCGCATGGTCGGGCAGGTCGACGGGCGGGTGAAGAAGCGGCGGGCCGCCGAAGCGCTGGCCCTGGCGGCGGAGGCCCGGGCGCGCTTCGCGGCGCGGCAGCTCGGCGGCGAGCTGCGCGTCCTTTTCGAGCGCCAGCTACCCGACGGACGGTGGCTCGGGCACGCGGAGAACTACGTCCCGGTCGAGGCGGCTGCCGCCGGCGGCGCGTCCCTCGAGAACGCCATCGGCCTGGCGCGTGCCGAGTCGGTCGATCCGGTCGCTCCGGATCGAATCGTCGGACGGCTCCTTGCGATCGAGCAGCCTCGAACACGGTGGGTGCGCCCGGATTCGTGGCCCGAGCCCCTGGCGGAACAGGCTTCCAAGTAGCAAGATCGACATGGCGACCAGCCACGCCCGGTCCGGGAGTCTCGGGGAGCGCGCCATGCCTGACTGCCTGTTCTGTCGCATCATCGCCGGTGAGCTGCCATCGGCCCAGATCTACGCCGACGAATCGGTCGTGGCCATTCGCGACATCTCGCCCCAGGCGCCCACGCACATCCTGCTGCTCGCCCGCAAGCACATCGCTTCGGTGCGCGAGGTCGGGGTGGCGGACAAGGAGCTCATCGGCAAGATCTGCGAAGTCGGCACCGAGCTGGCCGCCCGCGAGGGGATCGCCCAGGACGGCTACCGGCTGGTTGTCAACGTCGGCCGCAACGGCGGCCAGACCGTCGACCACCTCCACGTCCACTTGCTCGGCGGCCGCCCGATGATCTGGCCTCCCGGCTGATCGCGGCCGCTACCGCCGCCTGCCCTTGCCCGCGGCCGCCGGAGACGGGCCCTCTTCGCGGACCGGAAGCGGCTCGTCGACGACCGCCCAGGCGCGGACCCGGTCGCGCTGGACCTTGAAGGTGTGGGTTCGCGGGAAGTCGGCGTGCGGCCAGAGGCGCCAGGCGACGACGCGCTGGTGGACCGCCAGAGTGGCGTTTCCGGCTCTGACGGCGGCCTCGATCTCCGCTCTCACCCGCACCGGATCGCCGATTTCGGGGGGCCGCGTGGCCTCCGCCGGTTCGCCGGGCTGGGGCAGCAGCGGCGCGCCGGGCGCCAGCACGACGGCCTCGATTCGGCCCGGCACCGTCTCCACGACGACGGCGTCGCGGATGCCGGCAGTCCGAAGGGCGTTCTCGATGTCCTCGGGGTACACGTTGAGGCCGTTGGGCAGGACGATGATGTCCTTCTTGCGGCCCATCAGGATCAGGTGCCCCGAGGCGTCATGCCGGCCGATGTCGCCGGTCTTGTACCAGCCATCGTCCGTGAAGGAGGTGGCGGTCGTCGCTGGGTCGCGCCAGTAGCCGGAGAACAGGGTCGGGCCCGAAACCAGGACCTCTCCGTCCTCGGCGAGCTTCACCTTGACGGGCGGGATGGTCCGCCCCACCGTGCCCAGCCCGTGGTCCCGCTGGCTGGTTGCGGAAGCCACGCCGCATTCGGTAGCTCCGTAGCCCTGCATCACCACCACGCCCAGGTCCTCCCAGGCCTGCTGGAGACCGGGCGGCAGGAACGCGGCCGCGGAGACGATGAGATTGAGCGAGCCTCCGAACTGGCGGTGGACCCGGGCGAACATCCGGCGTCGCACGGGGTAGGGAAGCAGTCGTGCGACCCGCCGCAGCCGATTGAAGGCGGCGAGCTTGCCCTGCCTGGCGACCTCCGTCTCGATCGCCGCCCAGAAGAGGCTCATGATCTGCGGTACCAGCACGAGCGAGGTCGTCCGATGGTCGCGGATCGCCTCGAAGATGACTCGCGGGTTGCGGCTCCGGACATACAGCACGTTGGCGCCGACCGTCATGGCGTAGAAGACCAGGGCCACCTGCTCGAGCAGGTGGGACAGGGGCAGCAGCGAGACCGCGCGGTGCTCCTGCTCCGGGATCAGGTTGTGGGCGGCATCCATCGTGCCGATCAGGTTGGCGTGGGTCAGGATCACTCCCTTGGGCTCGCCGGTCGTGCCCGAGGTGAAGATGATCTCGGCGATGTCGCCGTTCCGGGGTCGCGGCCAGCCGTCGACCTGGGCCTCCCAGTCGTCGGGGAAGGTGCTGTCCGGGTCGGCGGCGAGGCGCTCCGCGAACGACGTGGGGAAATGCTCCAGGCGTGCGTCGGCCGGGTCGGGAGCATCGCGTCCCTCGCCCAGGACGAGCCGCCGCGCGTCGGCCCGGCCGACGATCCTCTCGATGGCACCGCTGGACATGCGCAGGTCCAGCGGCACGAACGCGACCCCGGCCCGCATCGCTCCGTAGTACAGCGCCGGAACGGCCGGGCTGGACGGGGTCCAGGTGAGGATCCGGTCTCCCGGCTGGAGGCCCAACGCCCGGAGGCGCCAGGCCACGAGGCGGCTGCGCCGGTTGAGCTCGCGGTAAGTCCACTGCTCGGCCGTGCCGTCGTCGCCGCGCATGCCGAAGGCGAACCGGTCGCCGTAGCGGGCCTCGCCCTGGTCGATGATGTCGAGCATGCTGTCGAGGCGCTGCATGGCGGACATCGTAGCGCGGGAAGCGCCCTCGACAGCAATCCCTTGTCAGCCCGGTCCATGCGGTGGCGCCGGCCCACCGAGGCGCCCGGCAGCCAGATCGGCGCCGCGTCCGCTCGGTCTCCCGTAGACAGCCGCTCGGAGATCGGGCTACACTCCGCGAGCCCTGTTTCGCGGGATGTCTGCGTAGGCTCCCTGGAACCTGTCAGCGGGTCATGATCGCGAACGAGCCCCGAAGGAGGTGATTTCCGGATTGGCAGAAGTCCGTGTGGGTGAGAACGAAAGCTTCGAGAGTGCCCTGCGCCGGTTCAACAAGAAGATCCAGCAGAGCGGCATCCTGGCCGAGGCCCGTCGCCGCGAGCACTACGAGAAGCCGAGCGTGAAGCGCAAGCGCAAGGAAGCGAAGCGCAAGAAGGTCGCGCGCCAGACGCAGAGCTAGGCCCGACCTCCGCGCCGTCGATGGGTGCGCGACTCGCTGCAGCCGCGCCGCCCGCCCCGAGGTGCCACACCGGTGTCCCTCCGCGATCGACTCGATACTGAGCTCAAGGCCGCGATGCGGTCCAATGACGCTCTGCGCCGCGATGCCCTGCGCATGGTTCTGGCGGCCGTGCAGCGGGCCGAGAAGGAAGGCAAGCACACCCTCGCCGACGACGAGATGCTCGGCCTCCTTGCCCGCGAGATGAAGGTCCGCCGTGAGTCCGTAGACGCATTCAGGACCGGCGGCCGCGACGATCTCGTGGCTAAGGAAGAGGCCGCCATCGCCGTCGTCTCGGAGTTCCTGCCCCAGCCGTTGGGCGGGGCGGAGCTGAAGGCCCTCGTCGAGCAGGCTATCGCCGAGACCGGCGCCGCCTCCACCCGAGACATGGGCAAGGTCATGGGCTGGCTGTCCCCCCGGACCCGCGGACGCGCCGACGGGAAGCTGGTCAGTCAGCTCGTGACGCAGATGCTCGCGGCCATGGCCGCCGGATCGTGACGGCGCCCCCGTGTTGACTCAGCCGCACGAACGTCCGCGTCCGTTCGGTCAGCGCGACGCGGCAAGGCTGGCGATGTCCGCTGCCCTGATCCTCGTGGCCCTGGGCGCGGGCGTTGCCGTTGATCTGACCCCGTCCAGCCCCGGCCTATCCGCCAACGTGATCGCGCCCACCACCATCCGCGCTCCCGGCGACGCGGCAATCCCCAACCCGGTCGAGACCAAGCAGGCACAGGACGCCGCGTCTCTGGCCGTCGCGCCGCAATACGACTACACGACGTCCGGGGCGTCGTTGAAGGCAGCCGCCCAGGTTGCCCAGCTGAAGCTCGATCTCGAACGGGTGGACGAGGCCTTCACCTCGGCCAAGACGGAGCAGGCCCGGCAGGCCCAGCTCCAGGCCCTGGTGCCGTCGCTCTCGTCCGATAGCCGGGCGACGCTGGTGGCCCTGGATCCCGCGCGATGGCCGATCGTGGAGCAGGCCGCGGAAAGCGCTCTCGGCCAGGCCGAGCAGGACGAGATCCGCAAGACGGACCCGATCGCCCAGGCCAACCTGGTGACCCAGTACATACCTGCCGATCTAGGGCTCGTGGCATCCGAGGAGAGTCTCGCCGTGGCCCTCGCGGCGCCGCTTGTGGTCCCCAACTCCGCCTACAGCGACGCGTTGACCGCGCAGGCCAGGGCAAGGGCGGTCGCCGGCGTCGCGATCGTGCAGGACACGCTCAAGTCCGGCCAGGTGATCGTCGATCAGAACCACGTGATCACCGAAGCGGACATGGTCAAGATTCGGTACTTCGGCCTGGACGCTTCCAGAGTCGATTGGGGCAAGTCGTGGGCCTGGATCCTGATTGCCACGCTGACGACCGCCCTGCTGCTCGGCTGGCTGTGGAAGTTCCGGCCGGAGTACTGGCATCGCGGCCGGACGCTCGTTCTGGTTGGCGTCGTGTTCGTGGTTGCGGTGCTGGCCGAGAAGCTGCCGGGTGGGCGAACATGGCTGCCATACCTGGTGCCGGCCGCGGCCGCGGGGATGCTGCTGACGCTGTTGCTGGACGCCGGCGTTGCGGCCGTGGTCCTGGCCCTGCTGGCCGTGCTGGCGGGCTTTGTCAACGGCATATCGTTGGAGTTGACGGCGTACGTCTTCCTGGGCGGCTTCGCCGGGATGCTGGCGATCGGCAAGGGCGAGCGCCAGCATCCTTTCATCCAGGCGGGCCTGGCCGTGGCTGCGGCCGACGTGGTCGTCGTCAGCGTCTTCGGGCTGCTCGGCAAGCACGACACGACCGGGCTGTTGCAGCTCAGCGGAGCAGCCGCCGGCGGGGCGCTGGTGGCGACGGTCATCGCCCTTGGCAGCTTCTCCCTGCTCGGCAACCTGTTCGGAATACTCACTCCACCGCAGCTCCTTGAGCTGGCCAACCCGTCGCAGCCGCTGCTCCGCCGCCTGCTCATCGAGACGCCGGGCACGTATCACCACTCGCTCATGGTCGGCAACCTCGCCGAGCGGGCTTCCTCGGCCATTGGGGCGGATCCGCTTCTGGCCCGCGTGGCGGCCTACTACCACGACATCGGGAAGCTCGCGAATCCGCTCGCCTTCATCGAGAACCAGGCTGGCGCCGAGAACATCCACGACCAGCTCGAGCCCGAAGTCTCGGCCACGATCCTTAAGCAGCACGTCTCCGACGGCATCGACCTGGCCTACAAAGCCAACCTGCCCAAACCGCTGATCGCGTTCATCCCGCAACACCACGGGACAGCCATCATTGGCTACATCTACGGCAGGGCACGTGAAGCGGCTGCCGCGCCCCTGGGCGGCCTGAAGACCGCGGCCGGGCGCGCGGCGGCGGATGCGGTCGACCAGAGCCGGTTCCGCCACGGAGGCCCCAAGCCCCAGTCGCGCGAGGCCGCTGTGCTCATGCTGTCGGACGGCGTGGAGGCGTCCGTCCGCTCGCTCTCGAGTCGCGATGAGGCCACAATACGGGGCATGGTCGGCCAGATCATCCAGGAGCGACTCACCGACGGCCAGCTCGACGAGTGCGACCTCACGATTCGGGACGTCGAGAACATCCGGGAGGCCTTCGTCGGGCAGCTCCTGGCGATGTACCACCAGCGGATCGCCTATCCGCAGAGCAAGGTTGTCGAGCTCGAGTCGCGTCGCGAACGAGGCCAGCGCAGCTAGGAGGCGACCGAACTTGGAGGATAGGGCGCTGGGGGCAGATGGCCGTGGTGCGGGCGCCTCGACGCGGCCTGCCCGAGGGCGGGCGGTGCCCCCACGAGGCAGGCCGTGACGGACGGCCCTTCGCCGGCAACCGACATCCAGGAGGGCACCACCTCCTCCATCTACCTGCCGCCGTTCCGGATCGATGTGACGGTTCGGCCGGGAGTGCCTCACCTCGCCTCCCGCCACCGAATGGCCGGAGCCGTCAAGGCTGCCCTGGATGCCGCGGGCGCCCCTGGGCCCGCATCGATTGGGGTCATCCTGTCGGCCGACCGCGAGCTCGCTGAGCTAAACGCCGTGCACATGGGGGCGTCGGGCGCGACGGACGTGCTGTCCTTCCCCTTCTTCCCGTCTGAGGCGTTCCCGCCGCACGAACGCGGCACGCACGCGCCACGAGACCCGTGGGTAGCCGCCGCGCTCAAGCAGGCCTTCGCGCTGCCGCCGGGGCTGCGAGCCCACCTGGGCGACGTCATCGTTTCCGTAGAGCGGGCGATCGCTCAGGCCGAGGAAGGTCGGGGCGGCCAGACCGGTGACCTCCGCTGGACGGCAGTCGAGGAGATGCTCCTGCTGACGGTGCACGGCACGCTCCACGTCTGCGGCTGGGACCACGCGGAACCGGTCGAAGAGGCCGCGATGCGGGCGACGGAGCGGCGCGTTCTCGAGTCGCTGCGGGGGCATGAGGTCGCGGCGAAACCGGCGCCGGCGGAAGGCGCGGCACCCGAGCGCTGAGCCTCCCGCGGCCGACGGATCGTGCCCGAGCCCGGCCCTGATACCATCCCCGCAGGCCCTCCGGAACCGGATCAGGGCTAGTTTCGCGTGTCGCGCTCGGGCGCGGCTGCAGTCGCTGGAGCAGCGGTGAAGATCGTTGTCGGCCTTGGCAATCCGGGCGCCCAGTACGAGAAGACGCGCCACAACATCGGCTGGATGGTTCTCGACCGGCTGGCTGATCGAGCCGGCTGGTCCGGTCGGGGCCGGACGCGTGACGCATCGGCGATCGCACAGGGCCGCTACAACGGCCTCGATCTGCTGCTCGTCAAGCCGCTCACCTTCATGAACGAGTCGGGGCTCGCGGTGCGCAAGGTTCTCGCTCGCGAGCATGCCCCCCTGTCGGAGATCCTCGTGGTGGTGGACGATTTCGCGCTGCCCTTCGGCAAGCTCCGGTTCCGCGAGGGTGGCAGCGCGGGCGGACACAACGGGCTCCGTTCGATCATCGGCGAGCTTGGGAACGAGCAGTTCAGCCGGTTGCGCGTGGGCATCGGCGAGCCCGGTCGGGACGCGATCGACCACGTCCTGAGCCAGTTCAGCCGGGGCGAGCGAGCCCGACTCTCGGAGCTGCTCGATGCCGCCGCCGACGCCGTCGAGGCATGGGCGCGGGAGGGCACCAGCAAGGCGGCCGGCCACTTCAACGCCTTCGAGTTGCGGCCGGACGACGAAGAGCGGTCGGCGGCGCCGGGCGAGGTCGAAGGGCCGCCCGGACGGGACGGCATCCGGCGAACCCGAACCGGCTGGCGCAAGCCGCGGCCGCCAGAGGCGGGCGAGTGAGCCTTCGGGGAGGCCGTCCTCTCCGGCGCCAGATCGAAGCCGCCCTGAGCGGCGAGGCCGACCCGCTCGGCGAGGAGGGGCTCGGCCTGCCCGACCGGCCGGAGGGCAGCGGCCCCGACGACATGGGCGGCGACCTCCCGGGCGCCAACGGCGAGGCGGGCGAGGGGGGGGCCGGCCCGCCGATCAAACGCGGCAAGCGGGGCAAGGAACGGCATGTCGACGCGGCGGTCCGCGTCGCTTATCAGGCCGCCCAGGCGGCCCTGGCGGCGGCCGGCCGCCAAGCGGGCGGCGGGGCTGGGGTCGCGGTCACGGCTCGGCGGCTGCCGGACCTCCACGTGCTTCCGCCGCTGCTCCACGCCAGCGGGGCATTCTCTGCCCTCCGGCAGCGCCTGGGATCCCAGGGCGGGCCACTCCCGCCCGGCGGCCGGCACGCCGCGCTGGCCTCGGTTCCGCACGGTGCCAAGACCTACCTGGCCGCGGCGCTCGCCCTTGACGGCGCGACGGGTGGCGCGGGCGAGCGGCTGTGCTGGATAGCCCGTGATTCGGAGATCGGCGATCGCGTGGCCGAGGAGCTGCAGGCCTGGCTCGGCGACCCGGAGGCCGTGGCTGTGCTGGAGCCGCGGACGGCGCTCGCCTACGAACGCAGCGAGCTGGTGCGGGACGAGACCGCGGCGCGCGTGGCCGCCCTTGCCGCATGGCGCTCCGGCCGTGCCCGAGTCCTCGTCGCGAGCGTGGCGGCGCTGCTTCAGCACACCCTGGACCCCGACGAAGTGCCGGCGGAGCCGGCCCGCCTGCGCATCGGTGCGCGGATTCATCGGGACGAGCTGCTGCGTCAGTTGCTCGCTCTCGGCTACGACCCCGTGCTGGAGGTCGCCGGCCGTGGGGAGTTCGCGCGCCGCGGCGGCCTGGTCGACGTCTTCCCGTCGGCGGCGCCGCTGCCGATCCGGATCGAGCTGTTCGGCGACGAGATCGACTCCATGCGCGTCTTCGATCCCACCGATCAGCGCAGCGTCCACGCCGTCGAGGAAGTGGTCCTGCTGCCCGCCAGTGAGTTCCTGGTGCCACCCGGCGGCGTCGCGGAGATCCGGGCCCGCGTCGCGCGCCTGCCGGGCCGCCTCTCCGGGCATCTGCCGGAGCGCCTGGCCGCCGACCTGACCCGCTTCGAGGAGGGAGTGCGCGCCGGAACGGGCGAGCTGGGCGCTCACTCGGGTCATGTCCACGATGTCGCCGCGGCGGCCCGAGCCCTGGAGACCGGCGACGCGGCCGAGGTCTGGGCAGCAGTCCTGTGCCCTGCCACCGGTCTGGACCACCTCGCCACCGGCACGCTCCTCGTCCTCGACGAGCCCGGCGACATCGCCGAATCGGCCGACTTCCTGTGGCGCCAGGCCCAGGAACGGCGCACCGAGCTGGTCGGGTCGGGCGAGCTGCCCGATGATTGGCCTGAGGCCTACCAGCGGCCGCGCGATTGGAAGACGCGCCTGCTTCGCGGGCGAACCCTGGAGCTGACCTGGGAATCGGAAGCCGCCGCGCCGGCCGGCGGCGGGACGCCGATGGGCGACCTCTTTGGCTGGCGTGAGCCGGCACTGCCGCCGGCCCGCACCGAACGCCTGGCCCACACGGTTCTCGGCTGGACGAGCGACGGCGATCGAGTCGTCCTCGCGTCCGACCAGGCGCCCCGCCTGGCGGACCTGCTGTCCGAGCAGGGATTGCCCACGGCAGTGGTCGACCGCCTGGTCGAGGCGCCCGCGCCTGGGACGCGCACCCTGGTCGGTCGAAGCCTCAATGGTGGGTTCGCCGGCGGCCCGGAAGGGCTGGCACTCGTCACCGATCGCGAGCTCTTCGGCTCGGTTCGGGTCCGCCGGCCCAAGGCCCTCCGGCGCGTCGTTCCGCGGGACATCCTGGAGCGGCTGATGCCCGGCGACCTGGTCGTCCATGTGGACCACGGCATCGCCCGATACGAGCGGATGCTGCGCCGTGGAACCGCCGGCGAGGAGCGCGACTACCTGGAGCTGAGCTTCTCCGGTACGGACAAGATCTTCGTGCCGGTGGAGCAGATCAATCGCATCAGCCGCTACTCCGGCGGCGAGAACCCGGCGCTCAGCAGGCTCGGAGGCGCCGAGTGGCTGCGGACCAAGCAGCGGGTCAAGCGGGCCGTCACTGACCTGGCCAAGGAGCTGCTGGAGATCTACGCCGCGCGCGCCGCCGCTCCGGGCTTCGCCTATGCGCCCGACACGCCCTGGCAGCAGGAGCTCGAGGCCTCGTTCCCGTACGAGGAGACGCTCGACCAGCTCCGGGCCACGGCCGAGGTCAAGCTCGACATGGAGGCCGGCCGGCCGATGGACCGCCTCGTCGTGGGGGACGTGGGCTACGGCAAGACGGAAGTGGCCCTGCGCGGAGTCTTCAAGGCGATCCAGAGTGGCAAGCAGGTTGCCGTGCTCGTTCCGACGACGGTCCTGGCCGCGCAGCACTACCAGACGTTCGGCCAGCGGCTGGCGGCCTTCCCGATAACCGTCCGCCTGCTCAGCCGCTACGTGTCGGACAAGGAGCAGGAGGCCACCGTGGATGGGCTGGCCGTGGGCTCGGTCGATCTCGTCATCGGCACCCACCGGCTGCTGAGCAAGGACGTCCGCTTCCGCGACCTCGGGATGGTGATCGTGGACGAGGAGCAGCGCTTCGGCGTCGCGGCCAAGGAGCGCCTCAAGAAGCTTCGCCGCGAGGTGGACGTCCTGACGCTCTCCGCCACGCCGATCCCCAGGACGCTCAACCTGGCCCTGGCCGGCGTGCGCGATCTCTCGCTCATCGAGACACCCCCTGAGGATCGGCTGCCGATCCAGACGCGAGTGGCCGAGGCTTCGGCCGGGCTCGTCCGAGATGCCATCCTGCGCGAGCTCGATCGCGGCGGCCAGGTCTTCTTCGTCCACAACCGTGTCGAGACGATAGAGGCCCAGGCCGAGCAGCTGCGCCAGCTGCTGCCGGGCGTGCGCATTGCCGTGGGGCACGGCCAGATGCCCGAAGGCCGGCTCGAGAAAGTGATGCTGGACTTCGCCGGTGGAGCGACAGAGGTCCTGGTCTGCACCACGATCATCGAATCGGGCCTGGACATCCCGAACGCGAACACGATCATCATCGACCGGGCCGACACGCTCGGACTGGCTCAGCTCTACCAGCTCCGCGGCCGCGTCGGCCGGTCCTCCAGGCGCGCCTACGCCTACCTTCTCTACCGGCGCCGCGAACGGCTCTCCGACGTGGCGCGCAAGCGACTGCAAGCCATCTTCAACGCCTCGGAACTTGGGGCCGGGTTCCAGATCGCCCTGTCGGATCTGGAGATCCGTGGCGCCGGCAACATCCTGGGCGCCGAGCAGCACGGCCACGTCGCCGCCGTCGGCTTCGACCTCTACACCCGCCTGCTGGCCGAAGCCGTCGAGGAGCAGAAGGCCGAGTTCGAAGGCAGGCCGCCGGTCGTCGAGCGGCCGGGGGCCGTCGTGGACCTGCCGGTGGACGCGCATCTGCCCGATGCCTACGTGCCCGAAACCGCCCAGAAGCTCGAGTTGTACCGGCGCCTCGGCCGCGTCCGAGCGGCCGGCGAGCTGGCCGCCTTCCGCCAGGAGCTGGCGGACCGATTCGGACCGCCGCCCCCGCCGGTCCTGCGGCTGCTCGAGGTCGTGGAGCTGCGAATGGCGGCCGAGACCGCCGGCATCGTCTCCATCTCGCGCGAGGAGGGCGAGCTGGTCGTCCGGCTGGGAACGCTGTCGCGCGCGGCGGCGATCCGGGCTCTCGCCCCGATGGGCCGTGACGTCGTCCGCTACGGCACGAACCAGGCCCGCGTCCGGCTGCCGCGCGACCCGGCCCGATCCTGGAGCGTGGCCCAATCCGTGGTGGCCCGTTTGCTGCCCGCCGCGGAGGAGCAGCGAGAGCAGCGCGAACGCGCGGCCGCGGCCCAGGCCCCACGAACGTAGGACGGCCCGGTTCGGCCAAACACGACCTCATCGCGTAACCTATGGGCGGCCCGCGTCGGGGAAAGACGATGCGAGCTGGACCCCGGTTGGGGGTCGTCACGGGCAGCCGGTCAGTTCCGTCGCACCCCCGCGTCACGGCGACCACCGGAAGGACGTGGGATGCAGCGAACCAACAAGGCGATATCGGGCCTCGCGCACGCCAAGGACTCCCCTGAGAAAGACGCGTTCCGCCCGGATATCGAGGGGCTTCGGGGCCTTGCCGTTTCCCTGGTCGTGCTCTTCCACGCCGGCCTTCTATCCCAGGCCTCCACGCGGCTCACTGGCGGCTTCATCGGCGTCGACCTCTTCTTTGTCGTCTCCGGCTTCCTCATCACCGGGCTGCTGATCCGCGAACGCGAGCGGACGGGCCGGATCAGCTTCTCGCGCTTCTACGCTCGACGAGTCAGGCGTATCCTGCCGGCCGCGGCGGTTGTGCTGCTGATCACGATCCCGCTCTCGAACCAGCTGGTCACGCTGGTCCAGCGGTCCCCCGTGATGCAGGACGCTGCGTCGGCGGCGCTCTCGATCGCGAACATCCGCTTCGCCATGACCACCGACTACTTCAACCCGGTCAGCTACTCGCCCTTCCTGCATTTCTGGTCGCTCGGCGTCGAGGAGCAGTTCTACTTCGTCTGGCCCGCGCTTCTGGCCGTCGTGGCGTGGAAGTGGCCGCGGCCGGGGGCTGCCCTGGCTCTGGCGGCCGTGGCGGTCGTGTCGTTCGCGGCGAGCATGGTCGTCACCGATTCGTCCCCCTCGACCGCCTTCTACCTGCTGCCCACCCGGGCCTGGCAGCTCGCCGCGGGAGGCCTGCTCGCCGTCGGCTCCGGATCGCTGGAGAAGGCGCCTGCCGCGATCAGGTCGGCCTTCGGGGTGGTCCTGACCTTCGCGGGCTGGGCCGCCCTGGCCGCTCTGCTGACCGCGGCGGTGGTCATAGATTCGGTGGCGACGCCGTATCCCGGCGCGGCCGCGCTCGTGCCGACGGTCGCCGGCGTGCTTCTGATCGCCTCCGGCGCGCTGCCGAGAGGACCGGGGATCCTGCTGAGGCTGGCGCCCGTTCGTTTCCTGGGCAAGATCAGCTACTCGCTGTACCTGTGGCACTGGCCCATGTTCATCCTGGGCGGGCTGTTCCTGGCCGGGCCGCTGCAGCAGCCCCTCTCGACGGGCCAGGCGGTCGCCCTGGCGGCGCTGTCGATCCCGGTGGCGACGGTCAGCTGGTTCTTCATCGAGGAACCCTTCCGGCGCGGTCGGATACCCCTGCCGCGCCCGAGTCGGGTCGTGGCCGCCGGCGTGGCGGCCATGCTGGCGGTGGCCCTGATCGGAACCAGCTTCGACTTCGGCGCACAGTCCGCGCTGGCCAATATCGGCGGGGGCCCGGCAGACCCGACGCCCGAGGTTACGGCCACGGCAAGCCGCGCCGCCACGCCCACGCCGTCCGTGCCGCCCGAGACCCTCGCTCCCAGCCAGACGCCCACTCCGATCCCGGCCATGACGCCGGCCCTCACCCCGACACCAACCCCAGTCGACACGGGCACATACGCACTAACAAGCGCCACCCGGCCCTCCCTCGGCAAGGCGTCGAAGGACTTCGAACAGCCCTGGTACGACAACTGCCTGGGGTGGAAGGGGACGACAACCCCCAACGCCTCGAGCAAATGCATCTACGGAGACCCCAGCGGAACCTACACCGTCGCCTTCGTCGGGGACTCCCACGCGTCGGCTCTATTCCCTGGCGTGAACGCGGTGGCGAAGGCCCACGGGTGGAAACTCATTCCTTACCTCAAGATCGACTGCTCGTTCCTGGATTTCGCCGATCTGGTCTACTTCGGCCCGCCGACGGTCCCGTATCCCGAATGCATGACCTGGAACAACAACGTTCTGAGCAAGCTCCGCAAGAGCCCGCCCGACCTGGTGATCATCTCGATGAGCCGCTGGATATTCACGATGAATCCGGCTGACAACGTGACCACCGAGACGGCCTCGCTGGCCCGAATGATCAACCTGATTCCGTCCACCACCCGGGTCGTGATCATCCAGGATCCGCCCCTGCCGACCAACATCAACGTGCCGATCTGCCTGTCGACGTACCTGACCGACTACCGGCGCTGTTCCTACACGCGGAAGGTCGGCTTCGGGCCGTCTATGGGCCTGCGTGAGCAGGGCGCGGCCGCGGCTACCGGAGCCGGCCTCATCGACCTCACGGACCAGATCTGTCCCGGCACCGGCAACTGCCCGGCCGTCATCAACAACATCATCGTCTGGCGCGATGCGCACCACCTGACGGCTACCTTCTCGGTGACCCTGGGCCCTGCGATAGACGAGCAGCTGGTCCAGATCCTGGACAACTGGCAGAACCCCACGGCCTCGGCATCGCCGTTGCCGTAGCGCGCGGCCCGCGAACCGCGGCCGGGGGCGGTGTTCCGCGCTCGCGGCATGTCCGCCGCCGACGTGTCCGAACGGGCGTTTCGCGCGGTAGACTTCGGGTGCCGAACCCAGCTGTCACTTGACTGGAGGACCGCCTCGAGATGTCAGCCGAGGACCTGCGCGCCAAGATCCGCGAGATCCCCGATTTCCCCAAGCCGGGCATCCTGTTCTACGACATCACCACGCTGCTCAAGGACGCGGGCGCGTACCGCGAAGCCATCGACCTGATGCTGGACCCGTATCGCGACCTCGGTGTCGAGGCGGTAGTGGGCATGGAGTCCCGGGGCTTCATCTTCAGCGGTCCGATCGCGTACCAGCTGCACGCGGGCCTGATCCCGGTGCGAAAGCTTGGGAAGCTTCCGGCCGCCACCGAATCCGTGGAGTACGCCCTGGAGTACGGCTCCAACACCCTCGAGATCCACAAGGACTCCATCCGACCCGGCCAGCGAGTCCTCATCGTCGACGACCTCCTAGCCACCGGCGGAACTGTCCACGGCACGATCGAGCTCGTCGAGCGGCTGCAAGGTCAGATCGTCGGGCTGGCGTTCCTGGTGGAGCTGCGTTTCCTCAAGGGGCGGGAGCGACTTACCGGCTACAAGACGACGAGTGTCATCCAGTACTGATCCACGGATGGTTGTGTGAGCCTTCCCGGCCTGACTGCCGAAGCCATCTCCTCTAGGATCGGCGACGGCCGCAGTGGCCCCGGCACGGTCGAGCCGGCTCGAGAGTGGGGGGCGAGCCGGGCGCCGGCGCCTGCCCGTGGCAGGGCCCGTACCCAAGACGGCCGGGAGCGGGGACGGTGACGGCAACTTCTATCGTCCGCCGCGAGCGAGGCGCCATCCTCGTCCAGGAGACGGCCGATCGGGCGATGCTGCGCGCCTTCCTGGAGACGGACCGGCTTTACGCGGCCTACGCCCTGTGCGATCTGGACGATCGCGAGTTCCTCCGCACTCGCTGGGGAGTGGCGCTGTCAGCCGGCCAGCCGATCGCCGTGGTCCTGCAATACGCCGGCTACTCGCCTCAGCCCATATTCGTGATGGGCGAGAACGCCGGGATCCAGGCCATCCTGGCCAGCATCATCAAGCCGCGGACCGCCTACGTGGCCGCTCGCCCGGAGCATCTGGCGGCCATCTCCGCCAGCTACCGAGTCGAGAGCGGCCCGGCCATGCACCGGATGTGGGTCGACTCGGCCCATTTCCGACCCTTCCAGGCCGACGTCCAGAGACTGCTGCCCGTGGAGATCGGCGAGCTCAACCGGCTCTACCAGCTTGGCTTCGCCGCGTGGCTGCCCGCCGGTGCCATCGCCGACGGCCTCTACTACGGCATGCGCGTCGGCGGTCGGCTGGTTTCGGCGGCGGGAACTCACGTCATCAGTCCGGCCGCGAGGCTCGCGGTCGTCGGCAACGTGATGACCCACTCCGATTTCCGCGGCCGCGGTTACGCTACCGCCGTGACGGCGGCCGTGACGGCGGAGCTGCTGCGGTCCTGCGATCAGGTGGTGCTCAACGTCCGGGTCGACAATCCGCCGGCGCTGGCCGCCTATCGCCGCCTTGGCTACCAGGTCTACGTGACATTCGAGGAGCGCCTCATCCATCGAGGCGAGCCAATCTGGAGCGGCTGGACGGGTGCGCTCCGGCGCATCTTCACTCACAAGGAGCCCCGACCTCTATGACAACACCGACACTGCCCGCGGCTTCCGGCCCGGCCGCCTCGCGGCTGCCCGGCCACGACGTCGCCGACCTTGGCCTCGCCGCCGAGGGAAAGCGGCGCATCGAATGGGCCGAGCGCGAAATGCCCGTCCTTCGCCTTATCCGAGCCCGGTTTGAGCGCGAGAAGCCGCTTGCCGGGCTGCGCCTCGCCGCCTGTCTGCATGTGACCACCGAAACGGCCAATCTGGCGCGAACTCTGAAGGCCGGCGGCGCCGATGTGGCGCTGTGCGCGTCCAACCCACTCTCGACGCAGGACGACGTGGCGGCCGCGCTCGTGGTGGAGTACGGGATTCCCGTCTTCGCCCGCCACGGCGCTGACCGCGACACCTACTACCGCCACCTCAACGCCGCCGCCGACCTTCGGCCGCACCTGACGATGGACGACGGCTGCGACCTGGTCACCCTAATTCACCAGGAGCGGCGCGGCCACCTCTCCGAGATCATGGCCGGGACCGAGGAGACCACGACCGGCGTTATCCGTCTGAAGGCCATGGCCGCCGACGGAGCCCTCGGCTACCCCGTCGTGGCCGTCAACGAGGCTCTGACCAAGCATCTCTTCGACAACCGATACGGGACCGGCCAGTCCACCCTGGACGGCGTGCTTCGGGCCACGAACCTCCTCATCGCCGGGCGCCACGTCGTCGTCGCGGGCTACGGATGGTGCGGCAAGGGGATAGCCTCCCGCTTCCGAGGGCTCGGCGCACAGGTGTGCGTCGTCGAGGTCGACCAGGTCCGCGCCCTCGAGGCGCTGATGGACGGCAACCTCGTCATGACCATCGGCGAGGCCACTCCCTGGGGCGACATCTTCATCACCGCCACGGGCGACATCCACGTCATCCGGGCCGAACACTTCAAGACGATGCATGACGGCGCGATCATGGCCAACTCCGGCCACTTCGACGTCGAGATCGACATGTCGGCCCTGCGCGAGCTTGCCGGCGGGCGCATCCGAGAGGTGCGCAACAACGTCGTGGAATACGACCTGGGGGACCGCCGGGTCCACGTCCTGGCCGAAGGGCGGCTGGTGAACCTGAGTGCCGCCGAGGGCCATCCGGCCGCGGTCATGGACATGAGCTTCGCCAACCAGGCTCTCGTCGCCGAGTGGCTGCGGGGGCACCACAAGGATCTGTCCAGGGGCGTGTACGACGTGCCGTCGGAGATCGACGTCGAGGTGGCCCGGCTCAAGCTGGAAGCCATGGGCATCGTCCTCGACGCGCTCACCCCGGAGCAGGCCGAGTACATGCGCTCCTGGCAGCACGGCACCTGATCCGCCCGGAGCTGGCCGGGCCGCCGATGCCCGCGATTACTCGACCACGTCGGCTCCTTGTTCGGGCTCGTGTTCGGGAGCGCTCGCTCCGGAGGAAGGCAGGCGGCCCGCTTCCCGGAGGGACCGGCGAAGCAGGAACTCGACCTCGGAGTTGAGGCTGCGGAGATCGTCGTTGGCCCATCCGCGCAGCGCGGCCAGCACCTCGGGATCGAGGCGCAGCAGGAAGGGGACGCGTTCGGCCATGTCAGTGGCCCCTGGCGGCGACGGCCGAAGGTCGTCGGCCGGAGTGGCGGGGGGGGGGGGGCGGC
>JBGQBD010000014.1:0-33925 GCA_041494645.1 Candidatus Limnocylindria bacterium | reverse complement strand
TCTGGCACCGCGAGATCGTTCGAGCGGAGCGCGAGCTACCTGCCGAACGCCGCGTGTTTACTCGCTTCAAGCTGCTGCAGAGGTCCCGCAATCACGCCGACGCGCCCGAGCTCGCCGCGCTCGCCCTATCCAACGAAGGCCTGGATGAAGCCGGCCTGGACCGCCTGATCGAGCCGTTCAGCGCGAGCGCGACGCGGCGCCTCGTCGAGAACCGGGTTCCTGCGTTGATCGCCCTGCTGTGGATCTCCTGGGTGATCGCCGGCGTCGGCGCCGTGTACCTGAAGGCCTCGCACATCATCCCGTGATGGGCTCCCGCCGCTGAGCGCCCGACTCGGGGTCGGCCGCGCGGCGAGGGTGCCGGCTGGGGCGATCCAGCCCGGGAGCCGATGCCGGTCCCTCAAAGGCCACTGCGATCGCGGTCCGCGTCCTCTCGGGTGGTCGTCGCGGCCGGAGTCTCGCCGGCGGCGCCGCTCGTCCAAGCCTTGCCGATGGCGGCCGCGAGTCGCGCCAGCGGCGCCACCCTCGCCCGTGCGAAGGAGACGGATATGGTCGCCCGACGCACCTTCAATCGCTCGGCCACCTCGGACTGACGCAGGCCCTCGATAAGGGCAAGGCGGGCCACTTCCCTCTGCCGGGCCGTCATGCCGTGGAGCAGCTCCGCCATCGCAGGGGCCATGCCCTCCAGCAGCTCATCGGCAGCGGCTCGATCGATCCTGATGACGAGCCGCTCGTGACCGACCCTGGCCGCGTCCATGGCCGCGCGGGCGGCCTGGAAGGCCGGGCCGGTGCGCTGCGTGGCCGGTCCTTCGCCCGGATCGACGACGCCCCTGATGCAGACCCAGCGGATCGGCCGCGGCGCTTCGCAAAGAGCCGCGTGGAGGACGGCCAGGAGAGGATCCGCCGCTGCCCCGAGCAGGCCTTGCACCTCGTCGCCCTGCGTGAACCCGAATGGGGCCAGCTTCTGACTGCCGTACGCGGCGTCCAGCTCCGCCACCAGAGAGCGAAGCCACGCGGTGGCCTCGACTCCAGCCCTCTCCGACCCCACGAGATCGCCGAACAGCACCCATGCTTCAGGCTCGTCCATCGCCGGCAGGCTAGCAGCGCCCATGATAGCCGTCAACGACTATCTGGGGACGTAGTAGCCACATACGGCTATCTCAGCCGTCGTCGGCCGTGGACGGTTGCTGGGCCGTCTCGGCCCCCGCGCTACCGGTCGGCCCGGAGAAGCATCGGGAATCGTCGTCGCGGCGCGCGGGCGAGACGAACCTCGCCGGCTCACCGATCCGGCGAGAGGCTATCCTGAGCCGGTGATGGCCGAAATCCGCCCGGGCCAGCCCGGCGCCTCTCCAAGCCCCTCTATCCCGCTCAATCCCGGACGCCGCGATCTGGGGATGCGGGCCACACTCGTCTTCCCGACCCGCGAGATCGTGGAGCGCTACTACGTCCCGCTCATCTACACGGCCTGCCGGACGTGCTACTCGGAGCTGGCCCCGGACGACATCTTCGAGCGCGCCGTCGATGGTCGGATCCCGCCCGAGAAGCAGCGCGAGCTGATCGGCCGGGTGATCGAATCCGGGCACGGCTCGACCATCGAGCACGTCGTCTTCACCTTCGCCATCACCGGGGTCAGCCGCGCTCTCAGCCACCAGCTCGTGCGTCATCGAGCCGGCGTTGCCTTCGACCAGCAGAGCCAGCGCTACGTCTCGTACAAGAAGGGCGCCTCCACGATGCTGCCCGGGACCATCGCCGAGGCCGACCCGACCTTGCTGGGGCGCTACGAGGACCAGGTCGAGGGCGCCCTCGAGCTGTACTCCGAGCTCGTAGCGGCCGGCATCCCGGGCGAGGACGCGCGCTTCGTCTTCCCGAACGCCACGCGCACGAACCTGGTCATGACCGCCAACCTGCGGGCGCTAATCCACATGTCCGGGCTGCGCTTGTGCACCATGGCCCAGTGGGAGATCCGCCGCCTCTTCCAGCTGATCCGCCACGAGGTCTTCACGGTCAGCCCGTTCCTCGGGAGCTTCCTGGCTCCCAAGTGCGTGGCCCTCGGCTACTGCGACGAGGCGGGCAATCGGGACGAACACTGCCCCATAAGACCGCACAAGGACAACGTCCTCGCCGCCTGGGCTGAGAAGACCAAACGCGACCGGCCCGATCGCCGCGCTCCACGCATGCCTCGGTGACAGGACCCATCGGAGGGTTCCGCGAGCCACGTCCGGAGGGGTACAGAAGAGGATCGGCCCTAGTACGTTCAGCGTGGTGGTCAGCGACGGCACGCGGACCATGATCGGAAGACCGAAGTTCCGCGAAGCTCGGCTCGGGGGCCTACGATCAAGCCGTTGAGGTGTTACGGGCCCCAGCGGGTATGCCCACACGAGGCCGAGCGCGGGAGAGTAGAACGGTCTCGGGCGCCCTGGCGCCCGGCATCGGGCTCACGGAGACGAGCGTGAACGATACGTCCGCAGGTCGCCCGAAGCAGTTCGTAGTGGACCTGGCATCTGCGATGCGTTCGACCGCCGAGTCGGCACGGCAGGCGGCGATCGAGCAGTGCCAGTCAAACGCGAAGGCGCATACCGAGCACCTGCGGGCTCAGACGAACACGGAAACGGCCCATCTGCGCAAAGCCGTAGCAAACGACGTCACCATCATCCGCGATCAATCCAAGGCCGACATGGAGAAGGTCCGCGCGGAGACCGAGCAGCGGATCTCGCGACGCAATGAGCTCCTGGAGCAGGAGCTGCAGGAGCACAACTCCGCCGTCGAACTCGCGATCGCTAGCGTCGAGCAGAGCATCATGGCTTTCGAGGCGGAGCTCGACCGGTTCTTCGGGCAACTCCTTGAAGGCGATTACGCGACGATCTTCGCCACCATGGCATCGCGGATGCCCGATCAGCCGACCTTCGGCGAACCGGACCCCACAGCGCTGGTCCAGGAGCTTCGCCGCAATGGCGGCCAGGCCTCGCCCGAGGTGCCGGAACCCGATGCCACCTCCGAGGCGCCGGAAGCCCCGCCGGATCACTGGTGGCTGGATTCCGCAGCCGATCTGGTGGCGAGAACTCAAGCGACGCCGGAGCCGGGCAGCCCCGGTTGAGGTCGGTCTCTCAAGCGCCACCAGCCGGGACTGGCGTTGTCCGATTCGACATCGGGCGCAAGAATGCCCGGGCACTCCGACCGGACCTCGAGTTGCGAAGCTTCGCAGCCCCGACGAGGCCGCGCGGGCGTAACGGTGCCTCGAGGACACCTGGACCGGGCCGTCCGAGTCACCTCGGACCGTGCGAGGCCGGACGCCTCAGCGGATCACAGATGACTCGCCGGCGGTACGGAAGGGCGGTTAGTCCTGGTACCTCCAGCGGGGTGCCCGGCGGCAACACCCGGCCCATCATTCGACCCACAAAGAGGCTCTCCATGCTGGTTCTGGGACCGACAACAACGGTGCGCAGCCCCGGACACGGCGATGTAGCCCCCCAGAATTGCCACAAGATCGGGACCTCTCCGGCGCCCGGCCGCGGCCCGGAGAATCGAGCAACGGGGAGACAAGCGTGAACGAGACGGCCGCGCGTCAGCCGAACCGTTTCCTGGCCGACCTCATCCAGACGATGCGTTCGACCGCTGAGACGGCACGGCAGGGGGCGATCGAACAGTGCCAGGCAGATGCCAAGGCCTATACGGAGCAACTCCAGGCGCGGACGGATGACGAGGCCGCATCGCTGAGGAGGGCCGCCGAGGCCGACGTGAGCGCCATCCGGGATTGGTCCAAGGCCGAGATGGAGCGCATTCGAGTCGAGACCGAGCAGCGCATCTCCCGCCGTCGCGAGCTCCTCGAGCAGGAGCTTCAGGAGTACAACTCGGCCGTCGAGCTCGAGATCCAGCGCGTTCAGCAGCGCGTCGCCGCCTTCGAAGGCGAAGTGGCGCTCTTCTTCGAACAGCTCCTCAATGAAAGCGACCCGACCGTTATCGCGAACATGGCCGCCCAGATGCCCGATCCACCGACCTTCGACGATTCCGATCGCAGCGGCATCACCGACGACCTTCTGGCCCGCCGCCAGGAGATCGTCGGAGTCGTGGCGCCGGATGCCGAAGCCGGGTCGAACGGAACGCATCCAGCCGATTCGGGCCTTCTGCCTGAGCTCGGCGAAGAGGCCCTCGATGCCCGGCCGGAAGGCGATCAAGGAGGGGCCATGAGGCCCGCCACGGTCGAGTCGACGCAGGTCGTGGTAGTTGGGCTCGTCAGCGTCGCCAGCATCGCGACGTTCAAGCGCCAGCTCGGCCATCTGCAAGGCGTGAAGAGCGTAGGCGTGTCGTCCGGCCCCGATGGCGAATTCATCTTCACCGTCGGTCACGGCTCGGACACGTCCCTGGGCGAGCTCATCCCCACTCTGCCCGCCTTCCAGGCTCGCGTCGTGAGCGATCGGGAAGGCGTGATCAACGTCTCCGCGCACGATCCCGAGGCGGATGGCTAGACTTCACGGATCCGCTCTCGCGCCAGAGGGAGACCCCGTCACAGTGCCTCGGCCAGCAGTCGCCATCGCCCTACCACAAGCTGAGCTTGTGGCCGTAGCCGCTCAGCTTGCTGAAGCCGGCTACGAGCCGGTGGAAGTCAAGACGTCGGACGACCTCGAGGAGATCCTCAAGAAGCGGAGCGACATCGGCGTAGCCATACTCGACGGCGAGAACGACTTCGACCGCACGCTCGAGATGTACGCGCTGCTCCACGATGAGGACCGCAACATCCCGGCCCTGATGGTCGTCTCGGCTCGAGCCCTGGACAGGATGAGCCTCGCCGGACGAGCGCGCGTCAACGATGAGTACTTCACTCGACCCTACTCCGCGGAGTCGCTACGGTGGCGTGTCGAGGCCATGCTCATCCGGGCCGAGATCAGGGTCGACGACACCAGGAGCGCGATCTTCGAGGCCGCTCCGCCGATCGCGACCGACTCGGAAGCTCGCCGCGGCCAGATCGTCATCGTCTTCAATCCCAAGGGCGGCGTCGGCAAGACGACGATCGCCATCAACCTGGCCGCGTTGCTCCAGGTCCGCAAGGGCCAGCGGGTGCTTCTCGTAGACTGCGACATCGTGACCGGCCATATAGCGTCGTCCCTCGGAATGGAGAACGTCCGGACCGTGGCGGACGCCTGGACCGAGGACCTCAACACCGGCGTCACGGAGTCGTTCAGCGAGATCGCGACTCCGCATTCGAGTGGCGTCGCCGTTCTCGTGATGGCGGAGTCGCCGCTCCGCACCGAGATCCTCGATCCCAAGCGCGTGGCGGAGGCCATCACCGCGGCCTGCCGCGTCTACGACTGGGTCATCGTCGACATGCATCCGGACTACGGGCCGCTCAACCAGGTCATCTTCGAGCGAGCGGACAAGATCATCGTTCCGGTCACTCCCGACGTGCCCGCGATCCGCGCCGCCGTCCAGTTCCGCGAGGTCGCGGTCGAGCTGGAGATCCGCGAGCGCCTGGCGATGGTTGTGAACCGCGCCAACAGCGGCGTCTCAGTCGCCGACATGGAGCGGACCGTCGGCTTGCGGGCTCTGGCACAGGTGCGGTCGGCCGGGATGGTCTTCGTTCGGGCGGCCAACGAGGGACGCTCGGCCGTGGAGCGCTTCCCGAAGGAGAAAGTGATCGAGGACATCGAGGTCCTGGCCGACCGAATGATGGCGACGCGCGAGTCAGGGGCAGCCAAGTCCGGCACCGGGTTCATGGGGATCTTCAGGGGCGCTCGGAACACCAGCCAGTCGATCCGCGCCTCCTAGGCGTCGCCTCTCGCGACCGCTGGCCGCCGGCTCCGGTCAGCCTCCCTGGGTGTCGGCCCGGTCCGATCCCGCCTCCCGGCCAGCCGGTGGCGCAGCGCCCTCACGCCCCGTCTGGGCGAGCAGCACGTGCTGGGGCTGCGGGATCTCGACCCCGCTCTCACCGAAGGCGGCCAGCAGCCGCTTCCGCAGCTCCCCGCCCACCGCCCACTGCTCCGCGGCATGGACGGTGCCGATAATCGTGAGGGTTACGCCAAACTCGCCGAGGGCCGACACGCTTTCGACGGAGGGCGCCTCCAGGATGCGTGGGCCCCAGTCGGGATCCTCGGCCATCTCACGGCCTACACGGTCGACGACGGCCGTGGCCTTCTCGATGTCCGTCCCGTAGACGACCTGTACGTCCTGGTTGACCCTGGCCCAGACCCGGGTCATGTTCGAGGCGACCGTGATCTCCCCGTTCGGGACCGTGTGGACCGTGCCGTCCTGATCACGCAGGGTCGTGCGCCGCAGGGTGAAGTCCTCGACCTTGCCCGAGACGCCAGCGATGCGCACGACGTCGCCCTTCGCATACTGGTTTTCCACGAGGATCAGCGCGCCGTTCAGGTAATCGCGGACGAGATGCTGGGTTCCCAGGCCGATGGCGATGCCGGCGATGCCGAGACCGGCGACTGCCGGCCCGATGTCGAGCTTCAATCCAGCCTGAAGAATCATCAGACCGGCGATCACCACCACGAAGAAGCGGATGACGTTGACGCCCAGTGCCTCGATGGTATCCGTCCGCTTCTTGAGCTCGACGCTGGAGAGCTCCTGCGCCGTTCCCTCCAGGTTCTCCCTGTTCAGCAGAGCACGGGCGATGCGGCCGACGAAGACGTGGGCCAGCCGGATCACGATGGCGGCCACGATCAAGATCGCCAGAACCGCCGCTCCGGCGCCCAAGGTCGGGCCGAGGTCCAGCTTTTCCCCGCTCCAGGGCAGCGTCAGCGTCGGGTCGAACATGCCGATAGCGTAGCGCGGCCGGGCGCAACACGAACGCACCACTGCCGCACAAAAGGGGCGGCCCCTCGGGAGGGGGACCGAGGGGCCGCGAAGGTCGCTGATGTGGTTGGCGGCCCGCCGAGCGGGCCCGTGCCTCAGAGGGAGGCCACAACGCCGCCGATGCGGTCGGTGATCACGGCCGCTGCCTCGCGAGCGTGGTCCACGAGCTCAGGCACACGACTCGGCGTGATCCGATTGCCCGAGGCGCGAACCTCCAGCGCGGCCACGATCGAGGCGCGCTGGTCGAAGACCGGCACCGCGACGGCATTGACGGAAGGCTCGTGCTCGCCGAAGGCCGTGGCGAAGCCACGCTTGCGGACGCGGGCCAATTCCTCGAGGAGGAGGTCGACCCGAACGATCGTGTGCGATGTGTACGGCGTGAAGCCGATCTTCGAGAGGCGGATCACCTCGCGCTCGGGCTGGCTGGCCAGCAGCACCTTGCCCGGAGCCGTCGCGTGGAGCGGCGAATTGCGGCCGGTTCGGTCGCGGCCCATTCCGGAGGCATCCGAGTAGGCGATCGTGAGTACGCTGTCTCCCTCGAGGACCTCGAGTGTGGTGGTCTCGCGGATGGACTTGGCCAGGCTTTCAAGCTCCGTCATTGCGATCGCCCGCAGGTCCAGCGACTTCTCCGCGTGGCCCCCGAGCCGCACTACCGCCAGGCCCAGACGGTACTTGCCTGAGTCGTCGTCCTGCTCAACCAGACCGCGCTTCTGCAAGGTGGCCAGCAACCGCGACGCGGTCGACTTGTGGAGTCCCAGCCGGCGTGCGAGCTCGGTGACTCCTGCCTCTCCTTGCGTCTCCCCGAGAGCTATCAGGAGCGACGCAGCCCGGTCAACCGACCGTACGGCATTCCCGTCGAGCATTCGATCTTCTCCTAGCGGGCGGCTCCCGAAATTGGAAGCTGACCGAGCTTCCCGGCAGCTTCGGGGCTGCACGCCACTCCGCGCCCTAACCGGAGTGACCGTTTCGTCCGTGTTGCGGCCCCCGGGCCGCCAGACGTTCCGGTGCTTTCGGGCCCTACCTGCGTGGGTCGGAATTCTGGTAGGAATGGCCCTTTACGTCCCGAGAGGCGCAACGTCTAGCGGAATGTTGACATAGTTACTAAGGATTAGTCAAGCACTAAGGATTAGCAGGCACTAAGGATTAGTCAAGACCTCCTGGGGCCGTGCTCGCTGCTCCGGAAGTGTCATCTTGCCGAGACAGATACTTGGGCCGAGCCATCGACTGGCTGCTCCCAACGGGCTCCAAGATGCTGCAATCTCATCGCACAGCCAACGAGAAGGCGCGGTCGGGTTGGCCGCCACGGCTCGTCGTAAGATCGTGTGCGTCAGCAGATCCGCAACCAGGGCAGGCATGATCCCCAGCGATCGCCTCTCGCAGATTCGAGCGCAGTTCCCTGCCCTGGCGCGACTCCACAAAGGCCAGCCGTATCTCTACCTCGACGGCCCCGGAGGGACGCAGGTGCCGCGGCGAACCATCGATGCGATGGCGGCCTACCTGGAACGCTGCAACGCGAACCACGACGGCGCCTTCGCGACAAGCGAGGAGAGCGACGCGGCCATCTCCGAGGCCCACGCTGCCGCGGCCGACTTCATGGGAGCCGGCGGTGCCGACGAGGTCGTGTTCGGGCAGAACATGACCACGCTCACCTTCGCCGTCAGCCGAGCCATTGGACGGACGCTGCGATCCGGCGACGAGATCGTCGTGACGCGGTTGGACCACGATGCCAACGTGGCCCCATGGCTCGCTCTCGAGGAAGAGCGCGGCGCCGTGGTTCGCTGGGTCGACATCCGGCCCGACGACTGCACCCTCGACCTCGGCAGCCTGGAACGGGCTCTGAGCCCGCGCACGCGGGTGGTGGCGACCGGCATCGCCTCCAACGCGGTCGGCACCATCAACCCGGCCTCTCGGATCGTGGAGATGGCCCATGCCGTGGGGGCCTGGAGTTACCTCGACGCCGTCCACGCCGCGCCTCACCTGGCCCTCGATGCGACCGCTCTCGGAACCGACTTCCTGGTGTGCTCGCCCTACAAGTTCTTCGGTCCGCACCTGGGGCTTCTGTATGGCAAACGCGAGCTGCTCGAACGTCTGCCCGCGTACAAGGTCCGCCCGGCAGCCGGCGAGCCGCCCGGCAAGTGGGAGACGGGCACGCTCCCGGGCGAGTCGATCGCCGGGCTGGTGGGGACGTTCGGCTACCTGGAGTGGCTCGGTCGGGAGTTCGGTGGCGCCGAAGACGCCATGGACCGGCGAGCGGCGCTGTCGGCCGCGATGCGTGTCATCCGAGAAACTGAGCTCGGACTGGCTCTCCGGGCGCTGACGGCGCTCGGCGAGGTGCCGGGGTTGACCCTGCGCGGCATCGTCGACACGGCCCGCATCGAGGAGCGAGTCCCAACGTTCGCGTTCACGCTGACGGGCCGTACGCCTCGCGAGGTGGCGACTGAGCTGGGCCGGCGCGGCATCGCCGTCTGGGATGGCGATTACTATGCCTACGAGCTGATCCGAGCCCTCGGCCTGGCCGAGTCCGGCGGTATGGTCCGGGTCGGCCTCGTCCACTACAACGAGCCCGCCGAGATCGAGCGCCTGGCCCAGGCGCTGCGCGAGATAGCCAGACGGACCGCGGCGCCCGCGCCGGCCCGGTCGTGAGGGAGTGAGGATGTCCGATCGGGGCCGGGCGGCGGCAGCGTTCTTCGAGATCGTGCGCCGTGGCGACCAGAAGGCAGTCGACGAAGCGATCGCCGCGGACGAGAGCCTGATCCAAGCCCGCACCGAGGCCGGGCTCTCGCCGGTGCTGGTGGCCGCGTACGCCGGCCACTCACCCCTGGCGAAGCATCTCGCCGAGAGAGCGGCGAAGCTGCCCGACGGCCTGAGCATCTTCGACGCAGCGACCGTTGGGAATGCGGCCGCGGTGCGTCAGCTGCTGGCCGGCGATCGCGCTTCCGTCGACGACCGCGGCAGCGACGGCTTCAGCGCCCTCCACCTGGCGGCCTACTTCGGCCGGCTGGAAGTCGGCCGGCTGCTGCTCGAACGTGGCGCCGATCGCAACGCGGTTGCCCTGAACGAGACACGCGTAACACCGCTCCACAGCGCCGTCGCGGCCAGGCATCGCGATATGACCGGCCTTCTCCTCGCCCACGGCGCGTCGCCGAACGCGGTCCAGCACGGCGGCTGGACGCCGTTGCATGCCGCCGCGCAGGCCGGCGACGAGGCCATCGTCGACATGCTGCTGCTGCGCGGAGCGGACCCGACCCGCAAGAACGACGACGGCCTCACGCCGATGGACCTGGCCGACGCGGGCGGCCACGGCGCGATCGCGAAGATCCTGCGCGACTACGCCAAGCGCTGACCGCGCCCCCGAGGGAACGGAGCGCGTCTCGCGCGAGACGATGCAGGCGGCGCCGGGAACAGCCGCCGCTCGCGCGGCACCCGAGCCGCCGGCGGCTTTGCGGGGAGCCACGGCCAACGGCGACACGGAGCCTCATCCGGCATCTACCCCTCCGCGGCGAGCCAGCCGGGCAGCTCTCTGGCGAGGGTCGCCAGCGGCAAAGTGCCGTGGCCCAGGATGGCGTCGTGGAAGGCCCGCAGGTTGAAGGCCGGCCCGAGACGCGCCGCCGCCTCGCTCCTGAGCCGCTCGATCTCGCGCTGGCCCACCTTGTAGGTGAGCGCCTGGGCGGGCAGGCAGATGTAGCGGTCGGTTTCGATGGCCGCGTCGGTCTCGGAAAGCCCCGCCTCCAAGAGCTGCGCCACCGACCGCTCACGCGGCCACTGGAAGGCGTGGATGCCGGTGTCAACCACCAGTCGCGCCGCCCTCCACGCCTGCCCATCGAGCATCCCGAAGCGCTCTGCGGGATTGAGATACAGGCCCATCTCGTCGGCCAGGCGCTCGGAGTAGAGCCCCCAACCCTCGACGTAGGCCATGCCCGCCATACGGGAGCCCAGGCGGCGGAAAGCGTTGAGGCTGGGATGCTCGGACTGGAGGGCGATCTGGAAGTGGTGGCCCGGGACCGCTTCGTGGAAGCTCGTGCTGGCCAGCCCGACATAGCTGCGGCTGGGCAGGTCGTAGGTGTTGACGTAGTAGACGCCGGGCCGGCTGCCGTCGATCGTGGGCGGGTAGTAGTACGCGGCAGGAGCGTCCGCCTCCTTGTACGGCTCCACCGCCCGGACCTCGCAGGCCGCTCGCGGCAGCTGGCCGAAGTAGGCCGGGGCGGCGGCGAGGGCCCGCTCGATCTGGCCCCGGGCGCGGTCGATCAACTCTTCGACGGAGGCCGGGACGGCGTCCGGACTGCGCCGCAGGGCCGCCCGGGCCGCCGTGGTGTCATCGCCGAAACCGAGCTCCCGGGCGATGGCGCGCCGCTCGCCCTCGATGCTCGCCAGGTCTTCCAGACCGCGCCGGTGCAGCTCGCCGGCGTCTATGTCGAGCGACGTCCAGGCCCGAATCTGGGTTCGGTAGATCTGCTCACCGTTGGGCGCGGACCACAGGCCCGGCTCCTGTCGAGATCCCTCTCGGTACCTTCCAAGCAACGCCTCCAGGAAAGCCCGATCGGCGGGCCGGACGTACTTGCCGATGGCGGCAACGAGCCGTTCGCGATCGGCCTCCCTGGGCACGGCGAGGGCCGTGGCCACCGGCGACTGATCGTCGGGCAGAGCCAGCAGCCGTTCCAGCTGGCCGATGACGCGCTCGGTGACGATTCGGGCCGCCGTCAGTCCGCCGGCCAGGCCTTCCCGAACCAGCTCCGCGTTGGCCGCCATGAAGCGCGGGTAGTCGGCCAGGCGGGCCAGGAAGAGATCGAACTTGTCTGGAGTGTCGGTCGCCTGGAAGGCCGCCAGCATCGGCAGGATCGTCTGCGGGCCGTCCATCTGGTCGACCGCCTTGAGCCTGTCGATTCTCTGGTCCTGCTGCTCCAGCTCGATGTCGCAGATCACCCTCAGAATGTCGAGCGTGATGCGCTCCTCGAGCGGTAGACCCGAGGCCGCAGCTGCCTGGGCTTCAATGGCGTCCCCGGAAGCCAGCGTGTCGCGAAAGAGCGACCGGGCCGCCTCCCGGCCGGCCGGTCCCGGGTCGTCCAGCCGGTCGAGACCCTGCTCGTATCCGAGCACGGTCGCGGTGATCGGAGAGATATCGAGAATGCCGTCCCAGAACCGATCCGCCAGCGCGTTGACCGCGTCTGCGGCGTTGCCGACCTCGAGCACGGGAGCCTCCAGGTGACTCGCCAGCGGCCGGGCGCGGGGCGTCGTCCGGCGAGCGCTGAGACGCCTAGGGTAGCAACGGGCCGCCTCAGTTGCCGAAGAGCGGCATCTGCTCCCCCACCGTGTCCGCGGCCGCGTCGAGGCCCAGATACGGCTCCAGGTCGTCCAGTGAGAGGTCCGGCCGGGCTGCGAAAGCCGCCACGTGGTTCCACTTGAGGAAGTGCCAGTTGCGCTCCTCGATCGCCCGCCGTAGCAGCGGCGAACGGGCCAGCTTGAACTTCACCAGCTCGGTCCGCTCCGGCGGCAGGACGAGGAACCGCACCACCTTGTCATCGATCGGGTAGCGCGAGTGGTGGACGAGGATCGGCTCACCCAGCATGGCCGTCCATTCCACCTCGAACAGGAACGTCGCCTTGCGGCGCACGTACCAGGCGCAATCGACTCGATCCAGCTCACCTTCCGGAGCCCAGGTGATGAGCGGTAGATGGACCTCGCGCTCGGCGTCGTCGAGCCAGCCGGCTAGCTGGCGGCCGGCGACGCGGTGGGTCTGCTGGCGCTTGCCGATCCAGACCCGCATGCCCAGCCGGTGGCCCAGATCGGCGAGGGTCGCGATCATGGCATCGTGATCGGCCGTTCGCCCCTCCAGCTGGTCCGAGCCGACAACCACTTCCGCCGTGCTCGTGGGGGCGCTGTAGCTGCGCAGGCAAGCCTCGATCAGGGCCCCGTCCGGCACGTCCGGGCTCTTGAACAGGGCCGCCGTCCGCTCCATCGCCGCCCGCTCGGTGAGATGGCCGGCCGCGGAGAGAAGGGAGAATACGGCCCACTCCACTCGGTCCGCTATGGGCTGCGCCGCGACCGAACGGTCCTCGTCCGAGGCGAGCCAGTACTGCCCCCGCTCGATCTGACGGATGCGCCGGTTGTTGGGGCGATCGAGCTCGCCGCGGATCAACTCCAGCAACTGCTCCACCATCCCGGGCCCCGCCGTCGCGCCGGCCTCCAGGGGGGCAGCCGCCGCCGGCTCTTTCGCGAGGCGATCGGGGGCGCGATCGGCCGCGAGCTCGGCGGCCCGGCCGCGAGGTCCGGCCGCGCCACGGACCCCGGCCTCGGCGCCGCCCACGCCCGGCCCGTCGGCCAGGAAGCCGCCCCCTGACGAGTCGTCGATCCAGGCCGACCACCCGTCGTCGGCTCGCTGAGGACGGAGGGCGCGGGCCAGGCGGGCCAGCTGACCGGCTCGATCGAGCCCGATCAGGAGGTCGCCCAGCATGTGTTCGAACGAGGCCGGCTCCCCGCGAGCCTTTAGCAGCTCCACGGCCGTGTCGGTCACGGTCTGAGCGGCCACGCCGGCGCGAAACGGCCCCTCGTCGAGCTTCTCCGGCGCGGCGAACACTCCCCGGCCCTGGATCGTACCTGGATCTCCCGCTCCGCCGGCCACGGGCGGCAGCGGCCTGTTGGCGCGGGTTCGGGGACCTGGAGCCATCACACCCGTTGGCGGGACGTAGACGACGATGCCGGCGGTCTCGTCGGCGCCACGGTGGAGCCGCGCGTCGACCAGTCGGCAGCCGGCGGCCGCGCCTCCGAGAGCGGCCGCGACCAGGGTGGCAGGCTGGTCGTCGTCCAGCAGAATCACGGCCCGGCCGTTGTGGCCCAGGGCCGGCGACGCGATGGCCAGGAAGCGGCCCAGGGCGTGGGCGAGCTCATACGCGTCCTCGGCCGGCGTGGCTTTCGTCACGGGCCGGAAGAGCGAGTCGTACGGCAGCATGGAGACGGCACCGGCCCCTAAGAGCCAGCTCGTCCCGTGGTACAAGGCCGCAAGACGTTCCGGTGCCAGGCGCAGCGGCGCCTGACCGAGAACGAGCCGGACCCGCGATGGCGAGCCGGAGTGGGCCATCCGCTCGCCGTGGAGTCCCAGCCGGCGCAGCGCCGCGGGCGTGGACTCGATCAGGGTCACGTTCGGCGTGCCGCTTTCGAGCGCCGCCAGATCCGCGCCGAGCCGGGCCACCGCGGCCCTCGGAGTCCCCGCCTCCAGCTTCTGAACGAAAGTCTTGACCAGCTTCAACCCGTCCTCGAAGGCCAGCCACGGATTACGCTCGTGCCATCGGTGCGCGGCCGGGAGCTTGACCGCGCCGTTGGCGATCCGGAGCGGCGCCGGCTTGCCGCGGGAGATGTTGAGGCGACTCGCCAGGATCACGGCCTGCAGGAAGGCGAGCCGGAGCGTCGCGGTCAGGGCGCCGACTCTCTCTTCGCCCTCGATCCGCGTCAGGATGGCGTTGAGACCCAGGAGCTGGCGCGGTGTATGCAGGTCGAGGAGCTGGTCGACGAGCGGATGCGTCGGCCGGGGCGCCGGGAACCTCCGGCGTACGCTCTCGCGGACCTCGCCACTGGACGAAACCGACTCGGCCAGCTTCAGGTCGCCGTGCGTCGGCTCGGCTTCGCGAAGCTCCGGCCCGCCGAACTGCTCGGCGCACGGCCGACAGCGATACTCCCGGGCCACGGCCCGAAGCGACTCCTCCGCGGTGACGGCGAGGGTGGGGAGCGAGCCGGCGGCCGCCGGGGCCGACCTCGCTCCGCGACCGGCCTTCGCTGCGGCGCCGGAGACGCCACTGCCCTTTGCATCTCCGGCGGCGTCTGACGTCGCCGGCCCTGAGCCGGACCCGGCCACGTCGGCCCGCGCCCGCGAGCGGCGTCCCGAGCTGCGCGCCGCCGCTCCGGCGGATCCGGCCAGCGGCTCCCAGACCATGGCCTCCAGGATGACCGGGCGGCCGCAACTCGGGCATGTGCTGGTGTACAGGGCATCGATGGTCCGCCGGACGGTGGATCCGGCCAGGGGGGCCGTGGCGATGGCCTGCGCGGCGGCCTCGATCTGGCGCAGGTCCGGCGGCCGGATGACGACCTCGGCCAGGAGCCTGGTCAGAGGCCACGCCTCAAAGCCGGCGGCGCGGCGCTGCTCGGCGATCGCGGCTCGCGCTACCCATCCACCCCGGCCGGCCAGGTCGAGGACCACGTCGCCCGGCTTGGTCCAGGCCTCGATCTGGGCGACGAAATCCGCCGTCGCGGCGGGCGGGGCGAGCCGCTCGAAGACGGGCAGGGATGGGACGGTCTCGACTCGTCGCTCGGGGTTTGTGGCGGCACGCCCGACCATGCGTCAATTGTGACAGACGCGCCCGGGTGAAGCGCCGGAGGACTCCGCGCTCATCCGACGACAGATGTGCCGGCAACGGACGCTCGCAGGCCATCGTCCTCGACCCGGGGCTCGAGGTCGGGTCCCGACTTCGGTCCTACGATGCCCGGCGCGGCGTGGCGCCAGGTTGGGCCTGGCCAGCCAGAGCCGCTACGACGAGGTCCAGCAACCGCGGTGCGAACCAGTCGGCGCCCGAGGAAGTGAAATGAGTCTGGTCGTACCCCGGATAGCGGATCTGGAGGCCGTCTACGAGACCGGGGCACGGGTATCCGTTCGGGCACAACAGCGAATCGACCTCGATCAAGTAGACCCCGCGCCGGCCGTCAAGGCTGGCGAAGAACTCGTTGGTTGCCTCGCGAATGTTGGCGTCCTCCGATTGGATGATCCGGCAGCGGTCCGCGCCCGACACCCCGGCGCAGCCCGCGGATTGCTGGCTCCGCCACGGAGGAAGGACGATGGCGACCTGCACCCCGGCGTCGAGGAATCTGTTCAGTACCGCGTTCCAGTCGGTCAGGAGGGCGGACTTCCAGGCAGGCGTGCCGGGCAGGAGAAGCGTGCCCGACGGAGAACGGCGGGCCAGCGACGACTGCAGGTCATGCCAGATGATCACGTCCGGCCTCGTGGCGATGAGCTGGTCGTGCAGGGCCCGGACGTCGCCGCATGCGGCGAGCTTCGAGCCATCGGTCTGGTAGAGCCGCTCATACCCGACTGGGCACGCTGCCTCGGCCGCGGAGACGAAGGTCCAGCCGCGCCGGACCGCTTCCTTCTGGAGGGCCGCGCTGGCCGAGACCATCACCGAATCGCCGACCACGCCGACGATCCAGCCCGGTCCACCGATCGGGGTTGGGGTGGGCTCGACGATCGGCTCGGTCGTGGCGGGGTTCGACGGCAGACCAGCCGACGACGTGGGCTGGATCGATGAGGCCGCTGGCGTGGCGATCGTGATGGCCGTCGCCTGCGCCGATGCACTCCAGGTCGGGTTCTCGACGGCGCCGATGGTCGACACCACGATTACGAGCGCGATCGCTCCAGATGCCACGGGCACGATCCTGGCCAACCGGGACGGGGTCAGCTTGAGGCCGAAGAGCATGCCGTGCCGCCGGATTGGCCTCTCCACCACCACGTACGAAATGGCGGTCGCGGCGAGGGTCAGGCTCGTCGCCAGGACGGCTTCGCCGGGAAGTGATGTCGGCCCGACCCATTCGTTCACGAAGGTGATGATCGGGAAGTGCCACAGGTACATCCCGTACGAGACCAGTCCGACGAGAACCATGGGCCGTAGCGAGAGCAGTCGCTCGATCGGACTGCCCGCTTCCAGGCCGGCTATCAGCGCCGCGGCGGCGAGGCAGAGGAGCACCGCCCCGCCCTCGTAGTAGAGGCCGTTGTCATCGGTCAGCCAGACGAACGCGCCCAGCAGCAGCAGAAGCGCGAGCGGGGCGACCCGGCGACAGATGGCGCCGATGCGCTCGCGCAGCGGACCCGCCAGCCCGATCGCGAGGAGAGCCCCGATCAGGATTTCGAAGATCCGGGAGTCCGTGCCGTAGTAAGCCCGGGACGGATCCGCTGGATCGAACAGCGCGATCATCCATAGCGCGGAGGCTACGGCCACGGCTGTGGCGATGACGGCGAGGGCCCGGGCGCGGAGGCGCGATAGGACCAGCGCGACGATGATCGGCCAGACCAGGTAGAACTGCTCCTCGATCGCGAGCGACCAGGTGTGGCGATCCGGCGATACGGCCACGAACTGGGTGAAATACGACTGGCCCGTGGCGATGAAACGCCAGTTGGCGACGTAGAAGAGCGTCGCCAGGAAATCCCCGCGGGCCTGGCCCTGGGCCAGCAGATCGCCGCTCAGGCCTATCAGTACGGCCATCACGGCCAGCATCACCAGCAGCGCAGGCAGGAGACGCCGGATGCGTCGGGACCAGAACGCCGGCAGATCGATACGTCCGCTCTTCCGATGTTCGGCCAGCAACAGCATCGTGATGAGGTAGCCGCTCAGCACGAAGAAGATGTCGACCCCCAGGAATCCGCCGGGCAGCCAGGTCCGATCCAGGTGGTAGACGAGCACGCCGAGAATGGCGACGGCACGCAAGCCATCCAGGAATGGCCGGTATGAAGACGCGGCTTGGGAGGCCGCGACCTGAGCGGGCGAGGTCGCTTGACCGTCTGGGAACCGAGCGGTTCCGGGATTCGGCGGGCGCGGCGGATTCAATCTCAGCGGCGGGCAATCAGCCCGGAAACGGTCGCGGGCCGGATGCGCGGGTGAGGCTGAAACGCATGGAGGCACCCCACCGGGCGAACCGGCTCGCTACGGCTCTTCGAGTTCGTCGGGTTCGTCTTCGAAAGCCTCTTCGCCGGTCACTTCGGCCGGCAGGACCCGATCGAGATCCTCGATCTCCTCGTCCTCTTCGTCGTCCTCGAGATCTTCCTCGATCAACTCCTCCTCGCGGAGCAGCGTGCCCTTGGTGTATGGCCGCAGGTCCGAGGAGCGGGCAGCCGTCGGGAAGCTGACCTTGCCGTAGTTGCGGGGGTCCTGGAAGATCTCGCGGATCACGATTCGGACGTCACGGTCACCCAGCGAGGTGATTCCGGCCGAGTACTTGTTGCCGTCGGCGAGGAGCTTCAGCAGGCGGGCGGCCACGCGAGGTTCGACGATCCCGATGCGCGTCCCGTTTGCCTCCGCAAAGAGCCGGCTGCCCTCCGGAACGAGCTCCACGGCGTCGCCGGGATTGACGTGGGCCAGCGTTCGCGGCGTCGCCAGGTCGGTCAGCATGGCGAAGCCGGTCTTCCCGGTCTCCTCGACAAAGATCGCCACGGGCGCCTTGTCGGCCTTCTCCGCGGCCACGGTCTTCTCGCCGGCCTCGCTCATCAGGACACGCAATCGCTCGATGTTCCGCTCCGCGATGCGGTTCGTGGGGTCCAGGGCCAGCGCCACCTGGTAGTGCTCCCGCGCGTCACCCAGCTCGCCCAACTCCCAGAGCGCCTTGGCGAGGCGATTCTCGGCCTCGGCGTCCGCGCCCATCTCCAGGATCTTTCGGTTCGTGTCGGCTGCCTCGGCCCATCCACCTTGCGCGGCATGGACGATGGCCTGCTCCGCCAGCTGGCGCTTGATCCGGACGGTGTTGCCGCCGGTGCCCTTTTCGATCTCGGGGAAGGCCAAGGATCGGGTTCCTTTCGTAAGCTGCGCCAGACCGCCGCGATGAGCAGCGAAACGGCGGCGAGCGCCGGCCCGCGGAAGACACACCAATTCGACGGGGAGAAGCCCGCCCGGACCATGCTTTTAGCATCCAGGGGCAGGCCTGTCAACGCGAGCGGGTTGCGGGCGGCTCGGCCCCGGCATATGCGAGCCCGCGGCTAGCGGGTCCAGGCCTGAAGATCGGCCCGGGGACGGCCCTGTGCTACCGGACCGCCAGGCCCCAAGCGATCGCCAGCGCTCCGACCAGCCCCAGCACGGCCGTCTCCTTCAGGAGGCTTCGGTTGTAGAGGATTGGCTCCGGCGATTCGCGCACACCCGTGACCACGTAAGCCACCAGGGTAAGCAGGGCCGGTCCGAAGAGCCGGGGTAAGGCCAGAACGCGCAACATTGCACCCGCGATTCCCACCGGCACCGCATATTGGCCGAAGGCTAGGATGCGGACGATCCGGTCGTACCGCGAGGTGTGCGTGATCGAGGCCATCCGGTAGCCAACGAGGCCGCCGACAAGGACTTCGAGCGCCACCGTCGCGGCGAGTGCTTGCGCGCCCAGCGACCCCTGGTCGCCGGCAAAGCCGCCTGGGACGATTCCTCCGATCGCGGCGAAGGCGAAGAACGCCAGGCCCAGCGAGGTCGCCCGCACGGCGACGGGGCGCGGATGAGGCGGCAGTTCCGGGCCGGTCTCGACGGGCTCGGCAACTATCTGCGGCAGATCGAACTCGGCCCGCCGCTTGGGTCGCAGGCGGACCGTCGTCGTGGCCGGCGCCGGCAGCGTATCTGCCGGACCGGCGCCGGCCACCGGCACGATCGGAGCCGGGGCTGCCGGCGTGGCGGCCGATCGCACACCGGCACCGATCGCGATTGGAACACCTTCCAGACCGACGACCCAGGTCAGGCCTGCCCACGCGACCACGAAGACCAGGCCCAGCCACGGCACCGGTCCCACGAGACGGGCGATGCCCGCGACCGAGAACGCGGCCAGGGCCGGGAGAACCATCGGGATCAGCGGCATCCGCCACGGCCGCGCCTCTCCCAGGAGGGCACCCATCCCGGCCGCCGCCGCGGCCGCGATCAGGGCCGTGGCGATGGTCGCGGGAGCGGGATCGATGAAGTGGACGAGCACGCCGAGAGTGGCCACGATCAGCCCCAGCTCGCGGGCTCCAGTGCGTTGCTGCATTCGCGCATGGTACGCAACCGAGCCCAAAGTCGGAAACGCGAGCTGTCGCGGCAGCGCCGAAAAGGGCCACAGGAACGCCACGCTCCGATGGCCCGGAACCTGGCCGAGTCCCGCCGTCGCCAGCGAGGGCCTGGCTCAAACGCGGCCGGGTTTGCCGGCGGCCCAGGCGATCAGCTCGGATCGCGACCTGGCGTTCACGATCCGATCCGGCCCGAGCCAGGCCCGGCGAGCCATCGCCGTGCCCCAGCGGAGGTTGTCCAGCTCCTCGGTTCGGTGGGCATCTGAATCGATCGCGAAGATGCAGCCGAACTCGGCCGCCCGGCGCGCCCGCGCATCGGAGAGATCCAGGCGCTCGTCCGAGCCGTTCAGCTCCAGCGCCGTGCCGGTCCGTGCGGCTTCGGTGAAGACCGCATCCCAGTCCAGGTCCAGATCGTCGCGCGTCCCGATGTACCGGCCGGCAGGATGCGCGATGACGTCGACGTGCGGGCTTCGTATGGCCGCCAGCGTTCTGGCGGTCAGCTGCTCGCGGCTCTGGCGCCGCGCCACGTGCACGGACGCGACGACCACGTCGTAGGTCGACAGCAGCTCGTCGGGGTAGTCCAGGGTAGCGTCCGCCCGAACTTCCAGCTCGCAACCGTGCAGCAGCCGAAAGCCCTCGGGCGGCGTCTCCGGCGGCGCCTCGCCGGCCTCCTCCTCACAGGCGAATCGCTCGTTGAGCGCCGCCACTATCCGGCGCTGGACGCCGACACGTTCGCGGTCGAGGCCGCGGGCGATGGCCAGGCTGACGGTGTGGTCGGTCAGAGCCAGGTAGGCGTACCCGCGCCGCCGGGCCGACTCGGCCATCTGCTCGATCGTGTGCACACCATCCGACCAATCCGAGTGGCTGTGGCAGTCGCCGCGCAGATCGGTCCGCCGCACGAGTGCGGGCAGCTGCCCGGCCAGCGCCGCCTCGATCTCGCCTCGATCCTCGCGCAGCTCGGGCTCGATGAAGGGCAGGCCCAGGAAGCCGTACGCCTCCGTCTCCGTCGCGAAGGTTCGCAGCTCGGTCGCATCTCCGACGGCGGGCTCGCCGTCGTCGCCAAGTCGCAGGTAGCCTTTCTCCGAGAGGCTCCAGCCACGGTCCCGCGCCATCCCTCGCAGCCGGACGTTGTGCTCCTTCGACCCGGTGAAATGGATCAAGTACGTGCCCGCCTCGCCCGGGGACATGATCATCAGATCTACCTGGGGACCTCGAAGCAGCCGAACGGCGGCCTTGTGCGGCCCCTTCGCGATCACCGACTCGACCGCCGGCAGCGCTACGAACCGCTCGACCAGCTCGAGCGGCAGGTCCGTCTCGGCCAGCAAATCCAGGTCGCCGACCGTCTCGCGGCGCCGGCGGAACGACCCGGCCGGCTGAATCGAATGCAACCCCGGCACGTCCGACAACTCGGCGAGCAGAGTCTCCACGATCGCCTCGGCCTGGCCGAGACGCATCCGTTCCTGCCGGTTCTCCAGGGCCGCGATCCCGGCCAGGACCTGCCGCTCGGTCTTCTCGGACATGCCTTTGAGCCCGCGCAGCGTTCCCGCCTCGGCCGCCCGCCGAAGATCCTCGAGGGTCTCGACACCCAGCTCCTCGTGCAGCTGCTTGACGGTCCGCGGCCCGACGCCGGGGATTTCGAGCAGCGCCACCAGGCTGGGCGGCACCTCCTCCCGCAAACGCTCGTAGAAGGCCAGGTGGCCGGTCCGGGCCAGTTCCTCGATCTTCCTGGCTATCGCCTCGCCGACGCCGGAGATGCGCGCCGGGTTGCCCTCGCGGTACGACCGGGCGACCTCGACGGGCGAATGGGCTATCGCGTCGGCGGCCTTGTGGTAGGCGACGGTCTTGTAAACGAGTTCGCCCTTGACCTCGAGCATATCGCCGATCTCGTGGAAGATGCGCGCCAGCTCGCCGTTGGAGATCGGCGCCGGAGCGTTCTCGGGATCGTCCATGATCCAAATGGTAGCCCGGGCCGCGGCCGAATCCGGTGGCGCGGCGCCCGCGTTCCGGGCCTCTGGACCCTGGCTACTGGGTCACTTCCGGCTGCCAGGCTTCCACCACACGGTTCCGACCCGTCCGCTTGGCGGTGTAGAGAGCCCTGTCGGCTCGTTCCACGATGTCGTCCATCGCCTCGCCGGGATGCTGGCCCGACGCCACTCCCACCGATACGGTGATCCGATCCGTTACGCCGGCCTCGATCAGATCCAGCTGGCGAACGGTCTGCCTGATCCGCTCCCCGATCTCCAGGGCAACCCCGGCGGAGGGGTTCTGGAGCAGGACCACGAACTCTTCACCACCGAATCGGACGGGCACGTCCTCTTCGCGCACGGAAGCCTGGATGGCGTTGGCGATTGCCTGCAGGACAACGTCCCCTATCTGGTGTCCGTACAGGTCGTTGACGCGTTTGAAGTGGTCCACGTCCACGGCCAGGATCGCGACTCTGTCCGTGGAGCGCCGGCGGCTGACCAGGAGCTTCGTGTACTCGTCGAAGTAGCGGCGGTTCGGCAGCTGGGTGAGCTGGTCCGTCCTGGCCTCAGATTCGGCGGCCTGATGCGAGTAGACCCGAGCCAGAGCCGCCGACGCCTCGGCGGCGGCGCTCCCGAGCAACCTGACGGCCGACTCCGGCCATACCTCGCCCGTTCGGCGCGACAGCACGATTGCCCCGGCGATGGACCGGCCCGTCTGGAGCGGAGCCGCGAGCGTGTTGCGCAGGCCGTATGCGTCACTCAGTCGGTAGGCAATCCAGTCGGCCACTTCGGGTGCCCCTGCCTCGCCCTCGACGAATCGGGGAGTCCGGCCTCGCGACCGCACTTTACGGTTCGTGTTGCCGATCCGTACGGCGCCCGCATGTCCGGCCCCATGCTCGGGGTCATCGGCCCCGAGCGGCGGCGGCTCGCCGTCGTAGAGCCGGAACGGCGCGCTGCTCGAAGGCTGGGGCGGAAGATCGCGCAGGTGCGTTTCCTCGACGGGATCGAGCTGGCGCAGAGGCATGACCGTGTTCGAGGTCGGAGCGCCGGGCAGCATCGAAACGAAGGTCACGTCGAGGGCCGCGCTGCCCGGGCGCAGCCTGACCACGGCGACGTGGTCCGCCCCGGTTGCCGCACCGAGCTCGTGGACGATGGCCTCGACGATGGCGTCGGGAGAGACCGACCGAGACAGCGCCCGGACGATCCGGCTGAAGCTCTCAGTCTCGGAATGGCGTCGCTCGACCTGCATGCCGGCAGCTCGAGCGTTCATCACCGCCGAGGTCACGAGCGCCGAGATGGCCAGGGCCAGAACCAGGTCCACGGCGTCGGTTCGGCCCACCATCAACTCCACGACCGCCCGCCCGACCAGGACGACGACGGAGACGCTGAGGAGGATCCACGTCAGAAGGACGCGCGACGGAGCCCCGGCCGGCTTTCTGCCGCCCGGCTCCGTCGTAGAGGGTGGGTTCATTCTGCGAGGATCCCCCAGGCGCGCGGGTTGTCTCGATGGCCCCCGTTGCATGGCGGCGCCGAGACCGTGCTTCCGGATCGGAGCCTCCCCGGCGCCGATGGGCCGGCGTCGTTGACCCACGTGCTCGGCACGGACTACACTCCGACGTGGTCTGAGGGTGAGTGTTCCCGCGCCCTCGATGATCGTCAAGTCCCGCTTTTGGAGGATCCCTCCCTCAGTGGAGCCCGGACCCAGTACCACCGGCGCACATTGCGCCAACATCCACTTCGAGGTCCCCTCCGCCCTCTAAGCGGTCGCGCCACCAGGCGCGCGCCACTGACGGGCGGGTTGGGCCTCCGTCCGCAGACGCGCTGTCGAGGTGGCACATGCTCTACCTGAGCCAGGCGATCGGCCGGCCCGTGCGCGACCAGGCCGGCGAGCCGATCGGGACCGTGGCCGATCTGATCGTCGCCATCGGCGATCGCTACCCGCCCGTGACCGGGATCGTGGTCAAGACGAACGGTCGCGAGATCTTCCTCCATTGGAGCTCGGTGGCCTCCCTGGACGCCAGCGGCGCCACCCTGGGTACGACCGCGATCGACATCAGCAAGTTCCACCAGCGGCCTAACGAGATCCGCCTCAAGCGAGACCTGATGGACCGCCAGATCGTGGACATCGACGGGCGCAAGGTCGTGCGAGTCAACGACCTGCGGCTCGACGAGGTCGAGGGCGCCCTGCACCTGGTCGCCGTCGACGTGGGCCCGTCCGGCCTGCTCCGCCGGCTCGGCCTCGAGGGACCGTGGCGAATCATCGCCCGAGGCCTGCACCGCGACGTTCCCGAGCGCTACATCGACTGGGAGGACGTGGACCCGGTCGAGCGGACCATCGCCAGCGTCAAGCTGCGGGTTCCTCACAAGGGCCTGGCCGAGCTCCATCCAGCCGACCTGGCCACGATCATCGATCAGCTCAGCCGCAGCGATCGCGTCGGCGTCATCACCTCCCTTGACGACGAGACCGCGGCCGACGCCATCGGCGAGATGGAGCCCGAGACGCAGGCCGACATCCTCGAAGACCTCGAGCCGGCCCGAGCCGCCGACATCCTCGAGGAGATGGACCCCGACGAGGCCGCCGACCTTGTGGCGGACCTCTCCGAGGAGACCCGCGAGGAGATCCTCGGTCTGATGGAGAAGGACGAGGCCGAGGAAGTCCAGGAGCTGATGACGTACGCCGAAGACACGGCCGGCGGCATCATGACCACCGAGTACGTGGCCGTCCCGGCCAACCTGACCGCCGCCCAGGCGATCGACCGGCTGCGCGAGCTCGAGCCCAATGCGGAGACGATCTACTACGTCTACGTGACCGACGACGACAACCGCCTGGTGGGCGTGCTGTCGCTGCGCGACCTGATCGTGGCCAAGCCGGATGTGCCCATCTCCACGTTCATGTATGACGAACCGGTGGTCGTGCGGACGGACGCCAGTCAGGAGGATGTGACCGAGGTTGTAGCCCGCTACAACTTGCTGGCCGTGCCCGTGGTCGACTCCGAGGGGCGCCTGGAGGGGATCGTCACCGTCGACGACGCGATCGACACCCTGCTGCCCCAGCCCTCCCGGCGGCGACTGCCTCACATCTTCGGCCGCCCCGGGTCGTCCGACCGGTGAAGTCCCCGGCCCTGAGCCTGACTCCGCGGGCCGTCAACCGGGTCCGTTTTGCGGCAATCCTGGGAGTCCTGGGTCCCGGCCTGGTCAGCGGCTTCGCCGACAACGACGCCGGCGGCATCTCGACCTACTCGGTCGCCGGCGTGAAGTACGGGTACGACCTGCTGTGGGTTCTGCTGGCCAGCCAGATCGTCCTCTTCTTCACCCAGGAAGTCGGGGCCCGACTGGGGCTCGCCACTGGCCAGGGCCTGGCCGGGCTGGTCCGCGAACGCTTCGGCGTTCGCTGGGCCACCTTCATGATCAGCACGATGCTCGTCGCCAACGTCGGGTCGATCATCGCCGAGTTCGCCGGCTGCAGCGCGGCCCTGGGGCTCTTCGGCTGGCCGAGCTGGGCCAGCGCCCTCCTGGCGGCCACGGTGGTCATGCTGCTCCTCGCTCGCGGCAACTACAGCAAGGTCCAGTACCTCTTCGTGGCCGTGGGCATCGGAGTCTCGACCGCCTACTTCGTCTCGGCGATGCTGGCCCATCCCGACTGGGGTCGCGCCGCCTCCTCCCTGGTAGTGCCGCGCCTGTCCTCCTCGCCAGCGTACTGGGCCGCGGTCGTGGCCACGGTCGGGACGACGATCACGCCCTGGGGCCAGGCCTTCATCCAGTCCTACGTCGCCGACAAGCGCCTCGGCCCAGAGGATCTGGTCGGTGAGAGGCTTGACGTGGGCCTTGGGGCGCTTCTGACGAACCTGATCGCGGGCTTCATCGTGGTCGCGTGCGCGGCCGGCCTGTGGGCCACGGGTCAGACGAACGTCACGGACGTGCCCACGATCGCCCGCGCGCTCGAACCTCTCGCCGGATCGGCCACCACCGTTCTGTTTGCCGTTGGCCTGCTGGCCGCCTCGTTCCTGGGACTCGGCGTCGTCCCGCTGACGAGCGCATACGCCGCCTGCGAAGCGTTCGGCTGGGAGACGGGCGTGGACTGGCGGTGGCGGGAGGCTCCGGCCTTCTACGGCCTGCTGACCTTCTTCGTGGTGGTCGCGGCCCTGTTCGTCCTGGTCGTCCCCTCCAGCGGCCTGGTCCAGGTCATGGTCACAGCCCAGATCGTCAACTGCCTCCTTCTCCCCTTCGTGCTCGTCTTCGTGATGCGCCTCTCGTCGGACCGGGAACTGATGGGCCCGCTCGCGAGCGGCCGCTTCCTGCTGGGGGTCGGCTGGCTGGGGACGGCGCTGCTCATCCTGCTATCGCTGACGCTCGTGGCCACCTCAGTGCTGGGGATCTGACATGGGCTCGGAGCGGAGCGGGCGTCCGCTGCGGATCGCCCAGGTCAACGACATTGCCGCGGTCGCCAGCACGCTGGCTCGAGCCATGACGGAGCTGGGAGAGAAGGCCACGGTCATCGAGCCGCGCCGCCTCGGCGCCGGGTTGCGCTATCCGTGGAAGGTCGCGTCGCTGCCCTTCCGGGCCGCCGGGATCCTGGGCGCCGGCCTGTCGGTCCGAGGCGGCCACTACGACGTCGTCCATGTTCACTACGCCCGCCTGGGCATGATCGGCGCCATGGCCGGCCGGCCGTTCACGCTCCACGCCCACGGCACCGACATCCGAGGCGTTCGGCCGGGCAGCTTCTGGGGGCGTGAGACGGCTCCGTACCTGCGACAGGCCAGGCTCGTCTACTACTCCACGCCCGATCTGGAGGAGTGGATCCGGCCGTTCCGCGACGACGCCGTATTCCTGCCCAACCCGATCGAGGTGGATCTCTTTGGGCCGCTGGCTCGAGACGATCCGTCTCGAGCGACTCGCCGGGATCTCCTGGTGGGGGTCCGGCTCGCGCCGATCAAGGGTCTATCCGCGATCCTGGAGACGATCCGCGTCCTGGCCCTGGCACGACCGGCCACGACGATCACGGTGGTCGCCCAGGGCGAAGGGGCGACCGCCGTGCGCGCCCTGGCCGGCCCCAACGTCGTGATCGTGCCTCGCCTGCCGCGCAGCGGGCTGCCGGGCCTGTTCCGAAGCCACCGCCTCGCCCTGGGCCAATTCCTGGTCGGCGCCATCGGCAACTACGAACTCGAGGCGCTGTCCGCGGGCGTCCCCGTCGTCATGCGCTTCGACCGGGAGGCGGCCTATCCCACGCCACCGCCGCTTGTGAGCGTGGCCGGCGCGGAGCAGGCCGTGGCCCGGATCTGCGACCTGCTCGACGACGAAACCGCGCTCAACGAGCTCGCCGGCCGGGGGCCGGCCTGGATCGAGGCCAACCACGCGGCCCGAACCGTGGCCGCCCGCGTGATCGCCGACTATCGCCGGACCGGACAGGCGCCGAGCTAGCGTCGGCGCCGGCAACACCGAGAACCGATCAGGTCCCTTCGCTCGAGTCTCGTCTCGCTCGGCGCAGCGGCGGCCTCTGGCGCGCCGGCCCGGCCCGCCGTCGCTCGGGCCGACATCTCCGCCCGTGCTGGCCCCGGGCGTCTCGGGTTCCCTCAAGAGGCAGTCTCCGCGGCCAGGCCCAGCGTCTCGAGCACCGTGGTCGCGCGGGCATCCCAGGTGTTGGAGGCGGAGCAAGCGTAGGCCCGCGCGTTCGTCGAGCAGCGCCCCGCCAGGGCCTCGTCCTCGAGCAGCACCAGAATTCCCGCGGCCATGCCCTCGGCCGACTCATCGGTCACGATCCCGGCACCGCTCGCCTCCAGGATCGCTCGCGTCTCGACCGTGTCGGTCGCCACGACGGGCTTCCCGAAAGCCAGCAGGTCGAACAGCCTGACCGCCACAGCCAGGTTCGAATAGTCGTTCACCGGCAGTGGCAGCACGCACACACGGGCATTGGCGAGCGCATCCGCGATCGACGATCTGGCGGCCGGTATGACCTCCATCCACGATGGGAGCCCGGCGGCCTGCTCCGGGTCCATGGACCGTGCCACGACCCTGAGCCGCGCCTCCGGACGCCGCTTGCGGACGAGCTCCATGGCGGCCACGAGCCGGTCCAGGCCGGATCCCGGCGCCACCTGGACGATGGCGCCCACGACATCGGCCTCTCCCATCCCCAGATACGCCGTCGCGGGGTCGGCGCCCGGAGGGAGCATCACGGCCCGGGAGAGTCCCAGGGCTCTGGCGAGGCCAATCGATGGCGCGTACCGCACGGAAGAGATGGCCTTCAGCAGGGGTGTGGTGAGCCGCCACAGCCAGTCACTCAGGATTTGCCGGCGGCGCGCGCGTGGATGGACGTCGCGGAAGAGTTGATAGGCATCCCGGAAGTACACGCCGACCGGCTTGCGGAGCAGCCGCATCACGGCCAGGAACGCCAGATCCGTGGGCATGGAGCTCGTCGTGGCCGACTCTACGTATACGGCCCCCACGTGTCGGGGACCGCCGGACGCCAGCCACCGGATTGAGGCCGTGGCGCGGCCGAAACGCCCCCCGACGATGCGCTCCGTGTGAGCCTGCCGAGACAGCGCCTCGGTCATCATCGCGATCCTGACCCTGGGCGCGTTGTCAAGGACGGAGATGTCGTACATGCCGTAGACGAGGATTGCGGCCCCGCCCGGCCGCCCCGCCTTCGAGCCCACTTCGCGTGCCGCCACTAGCTCACAGAGCCTGCTTCCTGCGCCGCCAGCATCGCGGTGGAAACCGAACGGCACTGAAACCCCGCTCGCCCCGAATCGTCAGCCATGCCCCAACGATACATGAGTGCCACTCGTGGGGTTCTCGCCCCGGCCCGCGGCGCCGACCGTCCCGGGTCGGGGCAGGCCCGCCGGTTTGGGCGGCGCGGGCGTGCGCCCGGCAGCGACCGGCGGGCTCCTTCCAGTAGAGTTGTGCCGCGTCGGGTGGAGGTTGCCCCGCGTTGCCGACGCGACGCGCTACAAGGTTCGACATGTGTGGGATCGCCGGAATCCTCAGCCTGACCGATCAGCGCCCCGATCCTGCCCTGGTGGGGCAGATGCTCGAGCGCCTGGTCCACCGCGGCCCCGACGACGAGGGCTGCGACGCGCTGGGCCCGGTCGTCCTGGGGATGAGACGGCTGAGCATCCTCGATCCCACGCCGCGCGGGCATCAGCCCATGACGTCGGCGGACGGCCGGTACACGATCGTCCACAACGGCGAGATATACAACTTCCTCGAGCTCGCCGACGAGCTCACCCCCCTGGGTCACACCTTCACGACCTCATCGGACACCGAGGTTCTGCTGGCCGCCTACGCGACCTGGGGCCCGGATTGCGTCAAGCGCCTGAACGGCATCTGGGCGTTCGCGATATGGGATGCGCGCGAGCGGACCCTGTTCCTGGCCCGAGATCGCTTCGGGGTCAAGCCTCTGTACCTGGCCGAGGGATCGGGCTACCTGGCGTTCGCCTCCGAGATCAAGGCGCTGCGCGCCCTGCCACGGGTTTCCGGTGATCCCGAGCTGGACGTAGTCCGAGCCTACTTGATCGACGGCTCACTCGGTCGGGGAAGCCGCACCTTCTTCAGCGACATCCAGTGCTTCCCGGCGGCCCAGTCTCTCCTCGTCTCGCCGGCCGGGCGCCGCTGGGACGGCTACTGGCCGGCACCGCAGCTGGCCCGAGACTCGTCGTTTCGCCCGCAGCCCGGCGACGAGGAGCGAGTCGAGGAGTTTCGATCGCTGCTCATCGACGCCGTCGCGCTTCAGCTGCGTTCGGACGTCGCCATCGGATCGTGTCTCTCCGGCGGCATCGACAGCTCCTCGATCGTCAGCATCGCCTCAGCGCTCCGCTCGAAGAACCTGCTCGCGCCCGGCCGCGGACACAAGGACCGCGAGGCGACGCCCCAACTGGCCTTCTTCGCCCAGTTCCGCGAAGCCGGGATCGACGAGCGTCCCTATGTCGATGCCGTTGTCGCGGCGACGGGAGTCACCCTCCACACGACCACTCCCGATAGGGACGCCTTCCTCGAGTCGCTGCCCGGGATCCTGTACGCCCAGGACGAGCCGTTCGGCTCGACGAGCATCGTCGCCCAGTACCACGTGATGCGCATCGCTCACGAGGCCGGAGTCAAGGTCCTGCTCGACGGACAGGGCGCCGACGAGCTCCTCGGCGGCTACATCAGATACACGGGGATACGCCTCGGCGGCGGGCTCCGAAGCGGCAACCCGCGGACGGTGTGGGACGCGGCCCGGACGATGCTCACCCAGAGAGGCCCCTTCCGGGCGCCGCTGGGTTACGCGCTGATCGGCAGCCGGCGCCTCCCGGTCCGTCTGAACCGTCGACGTATGCCGTCGCATTGGATCGGGGCCGCCCTGACGTCCGCCGGCCCGGCGGCGCCGGCGCCGGCATCCGAGCGGGGCACGCTCCTGGCTCAGGCGCTCTGGCGCGACGTGGCCTCGGACAACCTCCCCGATCTGCTGCGCTACGAAGACCGCAACAGCATGGCCTTCAGCATCGAGGCTCGAGTCCCGTTCCTTGATCACCGGCTCGCCGAGGCCAGCCTGCTCCTCCCCGATCGGCTCAAGATCGCCGGCCGCGAAGACCGCAAGATCGTCCAGAAGCGGGCGATGCAGGGCCTCGTGCCCGGAGAAGTGCTGGCCAGGCGCGACAAGGTGGCCTTCCAGTCACCCGAGCGGCGATGGCTTCTGGAGGCCGAACCAACCTGGCGCAGGCTCGCTGCGCATTCCCGAGCCGAGGCCGCAGATTTGCTCGCACCGGGGGCCGTCTCGAGCGCCATCGCGGCGTTCACCGCCGGCAGCGTCGGCAGCAGCCTCCTTTGGAGAGTGCTCAACCTGGAGATGTGGCTGCGAGGGGCGGCTGGAGACGAGCCCCTGGCCTAGCCGGAGAGACCTCTGCTCGGCCCGCAAGTCGGAGCAGAACCCCCACGAGGTTGAACCGGTGCTACGGGCAGGTGTTGGCGGGCGTGGGCTTGCCGTACCAGGTGCTGTCCTTGCCGAAGAGCTGGATCGACAGCTCGGCGACCTTGTAGTTCAGCAAACACGAGGACCCGTTGCTGTTGAGGATGCTATACGGAGGACCAAGGACGACCTGCCGGAAGTTCTGACCCGGGATGGACTGGCCCGCGGCCACGTAGTCCGCTACCTGATCCGCGGGGAAGTTGGTGGAGACGCTCGAGCCCAACGTGGAGATCAGGTTCGGGAGTTGGAGAATCTCGCTGGGCTGGGCCATCTTGTGCAGCAGGTCGACCAGGACCTCCTGCTGTCGAGAGGACCGGGCCCAGTCGCTGTTGTCGGCTCCGTGGCGCGACCTCACGTAGGCGAGGGCCTGATTGCCGTCCAGATGCTGCGGACCGGCCGCAAGGTGGAAGCCGATGATCGTGCCTACGGGCGTGGCGTACACCGGGTCGTCGATCGCGCTCGGGTTGTTCACGTCGATCCCGCCCACCATGTCGACCATCTTCACGAAACCGCCCAGATCCATAACGGCGTAGTAGTCGATCGGAATGCCGACCAGGTAGCCGATCTCCTTCACGAGCGTCGTGTAGGGAGCGTCGGGCGACTTGACCCAGCCGTTGCGAACGGCTCCGGGAAGCGCGTTGATGCGCCTGACCGGCGAATCCTGGCCTCCGAAGTACAACGGGTAGCTTGAACTGTCGCGAGGAACGCTGACCATCTGGACCGAGTTGGTGGACGGGTCGTAGCTCACGACCATGATCGAGTCGTACAGGTGCTCGCCTCGGGTGGGATCGGCGTCCACCCCGGTGAACAGGATGGTCACGCGGCTGCCGATCGCCGGCGTGGGCACATGCGTGACGGTGGGCTCCGGCGTCGTTCCAGGAGCCAGCGAGGGGGCCGGCGTGGCCTGGTCGATCAGGTTGGGGTTCTCGGGCGTGAACGCCCGCGATCCGGCCTCATGGCTGACCCACAGCATGTAGCCGGCAGCGCTGTGACTGATCAGTATCGTCGCAACCAGAGCCCCAACGACGACCCTGTCCAGGATCCGGCTGGTTTGGAGCGACTCGCCGGTCAGGAAAGCGTGCCCTACGGCGGCCACGCGCCACAGGCCGAGGAGGATCACGACGAGGAGGGCGCCCATCGAGAAGCTCGGGTTGATCAGGCGTGCCCCGAAGACAAAGAGACCCTGACGTAGCTGGTAGATCAGGACGAGCAGGACGAGCACCGCGGGCACGGCAAAGACGACCGCCAGGCGACGCCTGCCCGTGTACAGCTGCCCGAGGCCCGGCCATGCAAAGGAGAGCAGGGCGGCCAGAGCTGGAGATCGCCCGCGACCCCTCGCCGGCGGTGCTTCGGTATCCAAGGCTACGGGAATGTACCACAGGAGGGACGACAGGCGGCCTTGCGCGGCTGCCCGGCACGCGCGATACTCAGAGACCGGGCCGGGAGGACTTGAGGGCCCAGGAGGAAGAGGAATCATGATCCGCCGCTACGCAGCGGTGTTCCGTCTGACTCTTGCGGCCGCCGACACGGCGCTGGCGCTGCTGGTCGTGATCGGGGCCACCAATTGGAGGTTCGGGCGCACTTCCGGTTGGCCACCAGATGTCCGCGCCTCCCTGCCGGACCCGAATCTCGCGGTTGCCGTCTTCGTCGGTATGTGGATCGGCGTCCTGTGGTTGCACGGCCTGTATCGCAGCAGGGCGCGCTGGACCAGGCGTGGGGAACTGGCCGTGGTGCTGCGGGCGACGCTGGTCCAGCTCGTGCTCACCCTGAGCATGCTCTACGTCTTCAAGCTCCCCGACGTCAGCCGCCTGCTCCTGATCGTCGTCTTCCCTTCACTGGCCGTCGCGGCTATGGGCATCCGGGTCGTCATGCGGCAGGTCCTGGTGTTTGCGAGGGACCACGGCCGCAACGTTCGGTACATGCTCATCCTGGGAGCCAACCCTGGAGCCCAGGCCTTTGCCGATCTGGTCGAGAGCCACGCCGAGCTGGGGCTCGTCGTCGTCGGGCACCTCAAGGCCGATGCTTCCGACCGTGGCGCAGTCCTCGAGCGGCCGCTGCTGGGCATGATTGACGATCTGGAACAGGTCCTCCACAGCCAGATCGTCGACGAAGTGGCGATCTGCCTGCCATTCGCTAAGGACGTGCTGATCGAACAGTGCGCCTACCTGTGCGAGCAGGAGGGCAAGGTCGTTCGGATGCCTATCGCCCCGGTGGAGCGCGTTCTGACTGCGGGTCGCTTCGAGAGCGTGGACGGCGTCGGCATCTACACCCTGGCGAATGGTCCGGACCGCGCGGCGGGGCTCTTGCTGAAACGGATTCTCGACGTCGTCGGATCGGCCTTCCTCCTCGTCGTGCTGGCCCCGCTTCTCGTTCTTCTGGCTGCTCTCATCAAGCTAGATTCCGGGGGCCCCGCTCTCTTCCGTCAGGAGCGCGTCGGTCTACATGGACGACCTTTCGAGGTACTGAAGTTCCGAAGCATGGCCTCTGACGCGGAGCAGCGGTTGGAGGAACTGCGCCGGCACAACCGGATCAAGGGCCACGCCTTCAAGCTGGACGAGGATCCCAGGACCACGCGGGTGGGACGCTTCCTGCGCCGCTCCTCCCTTGACGAGCTGCCTCAGCTCTGGAATGTGCTCCGAGGCGAGATGAGCATGGTCGGGCCGCGTCCTCCTCTGCCGAACGAGGTCGCCCAATACGACGCGTGGCATCGGCGCCGGCTGTCGATGAAGCCGGGCATGACCGGCCTCTGGCAGGTAGACGGGCGGAACGAGCAAGAGTTCGACCGGTGGGTCGAGACCGATCTCAAGTACATCGACAGCTGGTCGCTCTGGCTGGACTTCAAGATCATCGCTCGGACCGTGCCTGCGGTGCTGGTGGGAACCGGGCGGTAGCCGAGTCCCCCAGCCTCCTCTTACCACGGCGCCCAAGGTCTTCGAGCCGACACACGCTATCTGTGACAGCATCAGCGTTCCGAAGCCGTACGAGCGACTGACAGCAGCGTTCGAGCTGGACGCGATTCCTGACGGCTCACGCGGCGCTGATACCTTGGATCGCGCTACGGCACGAAGTAGCCGGTGACATCGAAGATCACCTGGGCCGTGGGACCGATGGTCGGGGCGGCATAGGTGACGCTCAGGGTGCCGTCGGTACCGAGAGCCACGGTGACCGCGTTGGCCCGGTCGTCGTTGAGCGGGAAGTTGAGGGTCGAGCTGGTCGGGTTGTTCAGCGGGACGGGGCCGATGGACAGATAGCCCAGGCTGGTCTGCTGGGTCACGGTCAGGTTGCCGGTCACCGCGGTGGCGCTCGCTGCCACTCCACGACGGCTGGCGACCGCGAAGGTCCGGGCCACGTGCGAGCTGGAGGGACCCGACAATCCTGTGCCGTAGCGGGTGTCGAGAATGCGCGCCGGGGTGAGCGGTACGTACTTAGCGCCGCTCGCATCGGGCAGGAAGTAGCCGGTGACATCGAAGAGGACATGGG